>DASRYI010000033.1:0-15576 GCA_035687255.1 Candidatus Krumholzibacteriia bacterium
AGGCATCCGCCCCGAGCGCCAGCAACGCCGCCCGCTGGCTGGTGTTGCGCCCGGTGACAACAATTCGTTTCGCGCCGAAGTGTCTGGCAATCTGAATGGCCAGGCGCCCCGACACTCCCGTGGCACCGTTGATCAACACCGACTCTCCGGGAACGAACCGCGCCCTGTCTTTGAGCGCGGCCCACGACGACATCCCGGGATTGCCGATGGCGGCAGCGGTGACATCATCGATGTCGTCGGGGATGTGGACCCACAGATCGCGCGCGACCACGGTTTGTTCGGCCATCGTGCCGAACGGCGCGCGTGGAAAGGCCACGAACACCCGGCGGCCATCTTCCAGGACGCCGGCGCCGTCGACACCGGGGATGAAGGGGAGATCCAGGGAGGCGCTGTAGTGCTTGCCTGAGGCCTGGGCCCTGACGAGGTTGCTCAACGCGGCCGCGTGCATCAACACGCGAACTTCGTTGGCTACAGGAACAGGGGCGTCGAATACTCCGTAGTCGGGCGGAGCATCCACCCGAAGAACAATGGCAGCCTTCATGCTGTCATGCAGCCTACCACGTCCCGGCACCCACCTCGATAACGTAGCGCAGCGTATTTATGTCGAAGAAGCCATAGCTCTTGACGCCGAAACGCACCCCCCAGAAGTCTGCCACTCTCGTCACGAACCGGAAGGGCGTGTGCGCGAGGCTGGCGCGGAACTTCAGCCCGGTTTCGATGACCATGTCAGACCTGCTGGTGGTGCCGCCACCCGGGGCGTCTTCTTTGTTCCACTCAACGCCGGCGGCAAGATAGGGATCAATCCAGCGCGACGCCGAGGGGGAGTAGTTTGCCATCCAGGTGAAGTCACGCAGGTCTTTGTCCGTGAAGGCCATGCGCTGCGTAATGAAGCCGCCGCCCATGGGGTCTTCGAGGTTCTTCACGATAAAGAACGGGAATGAGAACGCGATACCGTAGTTTCCATCGGCGTAGAACGAGACCGACAGCGACTTGACGAAGGTCTCACTGTCCGCCCATTCACGGAACTGCTGGATGCCGTTCAATTCCTCCACTTCGGGCCAGTCGGGGTCTCCCTTGTCAGCAATGAAATGCACCAGGTCCTTTTCGGCACGTTCGGCGGATGGGAAGGGCCGCAGCTCATAGATGGCGTTGTCGGGCGCGTACACACCATCTTCACTCAGGCGACCCCGCAACGGGCTGTTCTCGGGCAGCGGGGGAAACACGCAGTGCTCGGGGTGGCGCACCTTTGCCATCCATGCCTGGTAGCCGCCGGTGAACAACGACCCGCTGCTGATGATGTCGCGCACGCCCCACGCATCATTGACGCGTCGATTGACGTCGTATCCGGGCGTGTAGTATCCGTCCCCGTTCTTGTCGGTGCAGCTGGCGTGCTTCCCCTCTTCAACGAAGATGTGGATCGGAAAGCGCGTGTACTCGTCCACATGGAGGGTGTTGTCATACCACTGTACGCCATGGGCCTTCCCGACCACGCGCGTGACAACGAGGAGCCGCTCATTGCACTCGGGCCGGTTGAGAACAATGAGCTGCATCTCGACCGATTCCACGTCGTGCTTGTGGCCGCCGAGGCCCGTTTCTTTGCTGTAGTAGAAGAAGAAGTCCAGGTCGATGCCGCTGACGTTTTGCAGGTCGACGACCGATGCACCACGATCGGCGGAATTCGGAACATACGCAATTCCCGTGGCATCGGGATGTGTGACGATTTGCCGAACCCGGTAGTAGACCACGGGCCCCGTCGCCGCCGGCTCGAACGGAAACGGTTCCGGAATCATGATGTCCTTGCCGGTCTTGTCGTTGAGCAACGGCTCGTCCGGAGAGAACCAGACGATCGGCCCACAATAGGCAGCCAGCCGTTCGATGGGCATCTGCGGGTCGGCGCCGTGCCAGACCACAGCCTGGACGGCGTCATATTCACCGCACCGAAAATCATCGACCTTCACGCCGAAATTGAATTTCTGGGCACGCGCAACGGGCACCGGCCACATGGCCGCGACTGCAACCATGATGGCGCCCACGCGCGCACACATTGACAGATAAGAACTGGTCTTCATGTCTCGAGTAGTTTCCCGAGACTATCGCGGGATCTGGGTGGGGTCAACCTGAACTGTTTTCTAGACGGAGAGAATCAGACTGCAACACGTCACGCCGCCTTCGGCTTTGGCGAGCTCGTCCGCGTCCACCCGGCAAAGTTCACGTTTCTGCACCTCGAGATGCGCGCGTAACAACGCCGCCGTGCGTGGAAACGCACTCGGATAGATCACGCGTTCGCCCAGCCACAGCGCGTTGGCGGCGTGGGGTTCAGCGGAATCCACCTCGATCCACGTCAGGTGATCAAACGGAGCGCGATCGAGCCATGCGCTGTTTCCCAGCAGTGTCGCATCGCCGACAGCGGTGACCGCCGACTTGAGGTGCAGACATCCGTGGACGTCCACCGCTTCCACATCGTAGCCGTGGTCCTGCACGAACGTGCGCAATTGCTCGATGCCCGCGTCGTTGGTCCGGCTCGAACGGCCGACGAAGATGCGACGGCCCAGGCGCAGCACATCGCCGCCATCGAGCGTCGCCGGGGCCACAATGCGTTCCAGACGGCGATAGTCCTGCAGTATCGCTTCGACGGCATCCAGCTCGCCACGCCGCGACACCGCGCCCGGCCGTGTCATGATCGCAACCTCATCCAGAACCACGGCCGTGTCTTCCACGAAAACCGCGTCGGGCATCTTGTCGGCGCGGGGTACCGTCACAATCTTGTAGCCGGAATCGACAAGCGCCTGCCGGTAGGCGTCGTGTTGCAGTGTCGCGATTTTGTAGTCGATGGGTTCGCGGGCAAGGTGGGTCAACTCGCAGTCGACAATGCTCCGGCTGACGGGACGAATGATGGCAATGTGACGGCGCATGGCAAACGCGGGTCGCAGCCCTGGACCCGCCTGGGACGCTACCACAATAAGCATTCACCGCGACAGATTACTTGTGCAACCCGCCGCGCACATTGCGAGAATCTTCCGGAAGGAACGACCGGCTACCGGTACAGCGCCTTCACCGCTCCCCATGACGCATTCGTCGTGGGAACCGGTCCCGACTGGTAGAGCGAGAGCAGGTTCAGTACCAGATCGTCGTTGCTGCTGGCGTACGTAAACTGCGCCGTGCTCGAGCCGTCATATCCCATCACGATGGTTCCACCGGGGCCTCCCGCGGCGACGCGGGTGGCCAGAAGGCCGAGATTCTTGAGCACGGTTTCCAGCTCTCCCGTGATGGCAGTACCGGCCGCGATCCCCGTGGACGCATCGGCAAACGTGATCGTGTAAAAGACATCCAGGGAACTGCTGAGCACGTGCGCCGACGTACCCACGTCCAGCGATTCACCCGGCGCGAGTGCCATCGTGCCCACGATGTCGTCATCATTCGCCGGAGCCGGTCCGCTCATCTCGACAGACACGTCGAAGAACGACGCGACACCGTTGATCATGACTTGGATGGGTGCGACCGAATACATGGTGGTGGCATGCATGGTCATATCGAACGGGCCGGTGGGGACATCCATGGAATAGTCCATGCGGGAGTCGGAACTGCCGGGGCTGCTTGCACAGTTGTCATCGCACCCGCCGCAACTGTGGCTGCACTGCCCTTCCATGGTAACGAATCCATCGAACGGCTCCGACCCCGGACCGAAAAAGCCTGCCGGGAGTGTGAAACCCGCGCCACTCGGTTGGCGCTTCACCACAATGCCGACCCCGGGAATGGGGTTGGAGGAAGCAAGGGCAACGTCAACAACGACGGAGGAAAGACACACCAGTACCACGGCGAACAGCAGATAGCGGCATCGCATGGGGGCACCCCTTGGATGTTAGTGGCAATGCGACCGAACCAGAGAGACTACCAGCGTATTGAATCGATGTGTGCGTTGTCAATACGGTCACGGGCCTTGACGATTGAACTCCGTCGTCCTAGCCTTCTGGAACATTCCTTCCACTCCCGGAATAGAATCACAAGGCTGTGCCTGGAGGCCGATCATGCGAAACGTTGCTGGTTCCAATCTGGTATTCGGGGTTGTTTTGTCCGTTGTCATTGGCTTTTCCGCCGGGGCAAATGCCGCCCCACCCGCGGCGACGACCGGAGGTGGTGAGTCCCCCGCTGCCGTGTGGGAACGGCTCGGCCTGCCCAAGTATCAGCCGCCTGCAGCTTTCAGCGAAGACCTCGTCATCAATGCCGAGGGCAAGACCTACACCGTGAAACGAGCGGTCGATGGCCCGATGATGCGTACCGACATGACCATGGACGGACAGAACATGACCATGATCGAAATGGGCGACGAACGCGGCACCATGTACATGCTCATGCCCGATCAGAAGGAAGCCACCAAGATGTCGAACGCGGCCATGGATGAGATGACGGGGGGAAAGATGAGCAAGATGGAGAACAAAGCCGCCGAGGACAATAACGGTGTCGCTTCTGAGCCCACGAACGTGACGGTCGAGGACCTGGGAGACGACACCGTGAACGGCATCGCCGCGCGCAAGATGCATCTCATGTCGAGCGACGGCGACGTGGTGGCATGGTTCGACAAATCCACTGGCGGACCGTTAAAGATGGAGAGCACGAGCGACGGCAAGACGGCGTCGATCGAGTGGCAGAATCACAAGGCCGGACCGCAGGACAAGAAGCTCTTCGAGGTACCGAAGGGTTACAAGGTCAACGATATGGACGAGATGGTCGCCCAGATGAAGAAGATGGGCGGCATGGAAGGCATGGCCAAGGGCATGGTGCCCGGAATGACGCAGGGCATGGGACAGAACCTGGGCGCGCAGTTGGGATCGTCGTTCGGCGGAGCGCTGGGTGGTCCTCTGGGTGCGATGGCCGGTCAGTACATCGGCGGTCGCGTGGGCGGCGCAATCGGCAAGAAGGCCGGAGACACGGTCGCGCACTAGACTTCGATCAACACTTGCTGCAAGGAGGGCCGTTCGACGCAATCGCCGGGCGGCCCTCCGGCTTATGCAGGAGGTGCTATAATGTAGCGTCAACATCCACGTGGCTGCCCGCGCATTTCCTTCAGACCAAGGAGCTCGCCATGCCCCGCCGAGTCCTCTTCGCCTGCCTGACAGCATTCGTGGCCGCGTCGCTCATCTCACTGCATCCCGAAAGCGCAGTATCAGCCGGCAAGGAACCCGCCTTCCCGCCCGGTCTGGACATCTCACCCATGGGAAAGATTGCACGCGGCGATGAGCCCATCCCACAGGTGGTCATGCCACTGGTGACGCCCCGCATGCGTAGTCTCGCGAGCATGCGCCTGAGTGCGGGGACGAGCGACATCCTTGTGAACGCCCCGAATGCGCCGGACTACCAGACGGAAACGACCATCGCCAAGAACGGAGACTGGATTGTGGTCGGCTACAACGACTACCGGGGGTTCGCATTCTCGCCTCCGCGCGTGTCGGGATACGCATACTCACTCGACGGCGGCATCAACTGGACGGATGGCGGACAGATGCCATCCCTGGGAGCGGGCGACGCGATCTACGGCGATCCCGACGTGAAAACCTGGACGGACGGCTCGAACACCCGCTACTTCGTGTATTCCTCGATCTATATCACCGGCAGCGGGAATTCGTCGCTGTGCGTGTTCGTGTCAACGGACGGCGGCGCGACATGGGCGGGCCCGCGTGAGGTGACCTCCGCGACGTCGGCCACCAACTTCGCCGACAAGGAATTCATCGACATCGATCCGGAAACCGGGCGCCTGTTCATCAGCTGGACCAACTTCCCGCCGGCCGGGTCCGTGACCATGCGCGTGAGCTACTCGGACGACCTGGGGCTCACGTGGAGCCCGGTGTCGGTGCTCACGTCATCGGGCCAGGGCTCGGTGCCGCGCGCGGATGGAAACTCGAGCAATGTGTACCTGGCGTGGACGACAGGTTCGTCCATCATGTTTTCGCGCTCGACCAACAACGGCGCCAACTGGAGCATCCCGCTCGCCATCGCGAGCGGCCTCAGTTCGCCCATGAATCCATATGGCGTCGACCGCATCGGCAACTCGCCCAGCATGGCGATCGAGCCGGTCTCGGACACAATCTTCATCACGTACGCCTCGCGCAACCTCCCGCCCGACTTCGGCGACATCTACATCATGAGTTCCGGCGACAACGGCGGGACATTTTCGACGCCGATGGCGATCAATGCGAGTCCCGGCAACGACCGCGCGCAGTTCTACCCGTGGGTATGTACTGACGCCTCGACCGGCGGCGTGAATGTCATGTGGTACGACCAGCGGGCGGGCATCGGTTCATCCGACCTGACGGAACTGGTGCACACGCACTCCCTCAACGACGGCGCTACCTGGACGTGTCCGGCGGCGCTGAGCGACGCGCCCTTCCACGCGGAAGCGGGCAACACCACCAGCCAGCCCAACCTAGGTGACTACATCCAGTGTGTTTCCGACGGCGGCACGCTGTACTCGGCGTTCGGCAAGACCGACCTGCGGTCGTGGACCACATATTCGCCGGATGCGTATGTGGACATCAGTCCGGGCACGGGCGAAGGGCCGGCGCCGCTGGTGATCAACAGCTATGCCCTGGTCGACACCGGTTGCACCACCGCGAACGGCTTCATCGAACCGGGCGAGACCATCGGCCTGACACTCGAGCTCCGCAACACCGGCGACTGCGGTGGCACGGGCAACGTGTTCGCGACCCTCACCACCACCACACCCGGCATCACCATCACGACCGATCAGGCCACGTTCCCGGGCCTGCCGTCGTTGAACTCCACGTCGCAGAACTCACCCGCGTTCGAGTTCACCGTGGACCCGGGTGTGCCCTGCGGCACGGTCATCGACTTCGTGATCGACTACGTCACCGATTTCTTCGGTCCGGGATCATTGCCGTTCGAGGGGGTGCTGCGCGTCGGACACCCGGTGGCAACGGTGCTTCTTTCCGAGAATTTCGACGGCGTCACGGCACCCGCTCTCCCCGCAGGATGGATGACGAACACACTCGCGGGCGCGGTCAACCCGTGGGTCACCTCGACGACGTTTGCCCCCTCCGGTCCGAACGCTGCGTTCTGCGCGGACATCGGAAACACCAGCCTCAACGAGCTCAGGAGCCCGATGCTGGCCATTCCGGCGGGGACGGACATCGTGCGCGTGGAGCTGGATGAGACGCACAACATGGAAATCAATACCGAGCGGCAGGCGTGGGATGGCGGTCTGATGCGCATTCAGATTGGAGGTGGGACGCGATATCTGAGCGGCGCCATCGGCGACATGCAACCGTTCTACCAGTGGCAGATGTTGCGGCAACAGTCCTCCGACCAACCCCTTCAGGATCTCGCGTGCTGGTCGGACAACATTACGCCCCTCCAGTCGCACTGCCAGCTCGACCTGCCGGATCTCGGCGGCGAATCCATCAATGTGCTCTTCGACGTATCGACCGACACGTCGGTGGGTACGGCAACCGGGTTGTTCATCGATAACGTCGTGGTCACGGCCATCGACTACCAGTGTGCGTGCGGAGATCCCACCGCCGTCGCGGGCGCACGCCCCCGGTTCGATCGTGTGACGGTTACACCCAACCCCTTCAATCCCGAGACTGCCATCCGCTTCACGCTCCCTGCGTCCACCACCGTGACCGCCGCCATCTATTCGGTGGACGGCCGGCGTGTGCGCACGCTCGCAGACACGCGCAGGTTCCCCGCAGGCGCCGTGGAGATGCGCTGGAACGGGCGGGATGACGGGGGTGCTCCGGTCGCCTCGGGCGTCTACTTCGTCCGCGTCAAATCCCCGCTGGGTTCGCACACGGCGCGCGCGGTGCTGCTGAAATAGCCGCCCAGGGCCCTCAGTGACCCGGCACCCTCCGACCGGTGGGTGCCCAAACCTCGCCTGGATAAGCCATACAATGGTATGGTGTTATCCCCTGAAACATATCAATTAGATATATCGTACCCTCCATGTTCCGGCCCGTGCGCGGCGCCGGAGGACGGTGGCAGGAGGAGGCAGGTTCGGTGGCACGAGAGGCACGCACCCACTACGCGATTCTCGGTTTGCTCTGCTGGAAGTCGATGTCGGGCTACGACATCCGCAAGATGGTGGAGGTGGGCCTGTCGCATTTCTGGAGCGAGAGCTACGGGCAGATCTTCCCCACCCTGAATCGCCTCGTGGAACAGGGGCTGGCAACCCGGTCGGTCGACCCGGGCAGCGGCAACCGCCGCCGGCAGGTTTACCGCGTCACCGCCGCCGGGCGCCGTGTCTTCAAGGAGTGGATGAAACGTCCCAGCGCACTTCCACGACTTCGCGACGAGGTCAAACTGAAGTTCTTCCTGACGTCGCGCGGAGAAACCGCCGAGTCAATACGACTGCTCGAAGCGTATGGCCGGCAGCAGCGTGAGCACCTCGCGATGCTCAAGGATTCGCAGACGATTCTCGAAGCGGCGTGGCGCGACGGCAACCTGTCCAACGAACTCGACGAGTTGAAGAAAACGCTCGCCTGGACCGATAAAGGCTCGCCGGCGCAAACCCGCGAGCTGCTCATGTTCCTGCTGACGCTTCGCAGCGGCATCATGGTCACCGAGGCGCGCGTCGCCTGGGTCGACGAGGCAATCTCTGTTCTGAAAGGAACGCAACATGACTGATCAACACATTCTGTGGCGTCTCTGGAACCGGCTTCCGGTGCTGGTGCGCGCCGTCCTCAGCGGCGGCCTGGTATTCCTGATCCTGCAGAGCGGCTGGAGCCTGCTGATCGTCACCAACATGAAGGTGGCACCCTCGATTCCATGGTCGGTGCCGCTGGCGTTGCTCTACCTCTGGGTCGCGTTCCAATACTTCAACGGACGCTGGAAGCCCGCTTCCACGTCGAAGGCGCGGCAAGAAAGCATGCGCGCGCGCCGGCTGAGCAGACACGAGTGGCCGACGGCGCTTGCCGCCACCGCCGCCGTCATCGTGTTCATCATTTCCACGACCATCATTTCCTATCGAATGATCAGGATTCCGGCCGAGGACATGGGACTACCGGAAACATCCGGGGCAATGCTCTACGCCGTGCTGCTGATGGTCTCGATCGTTGCCGGCGTTTCCGAGGAGGCGGGATTTCGCGGCTACATGCAGACCGCACTGGAGAAGCGGTACGGAGCGGTCTTCGCCGTGGGTGTATCGGCGGTCATGTTCTGGCTGGCCCACCTCAACCACGCCAACGGTGTGCCGCGCGTGGTCTCCCTTTGCATCATGGGCGCATCGCTCGGCATCATCACCGTGTGTGCCCGCTCCATACTGCCCGCCATGCTGGCGCATGCGACAGCCGACAGCATCATCTTCGTGGGCTCGGCGGCCGGCATCGGGCCGGACTATCTCTGGAACCCGGTTCCGCTTCAGGAAACGGGACTCGACGGGTTTTTCTGGGTCACGATCGGCGCGGTGGTCGTGTCCGGCGCGGGCGGATACGCGCTGCTCCGGCGACTCGCACGATTGACGAGGCCAGCCACGGTGCAATTGACCCGGCTCACGGCTTTTTGAGTACGCGCGCCTGTTTGATCTTTCCCGCGTCCGCCGTGAAGGGGCCCTGGCCCACGCCGTAAAGCTGGACGTCGGGAACCAGTGTCTCGGGATACTCGTTCCAGGCAGCGCGAAAATCCGCGTTGAGTTGCACCAGGGTTTTGAGAATCGACTCGGCAAATTCCTGGCGCAGCGCTTCGTCGGGTTCGACATCCACCTCGAAGAAGAACGCGGGTTTGACGCCCCCATCCGGCAACTCCGTCAATGACTGACAGAAGGAGCGCGTGACCTGCGCCAGTTTCGGGTTGGCGTAGATGCACTGCTCCAGATCTTCCGGGTAGATGTTGGCGCCCATCACACTGATCGTGAAATCGCGTCTTCCGTAGATCCACAGAAACGGCAGATGCAGCAAACGGCGCTCGCTCGCGGGCACCAACGTCTCGATTCCCCTTCCCAGATCCTTCAATGCGCGGGCCATCTGGTCGTACCGCATCACACCGCCTTCGTCGTGCACGTTGTATCGGATTCTCGGGGAAAGCAGGTTTGCACGTGTGATCGTGAATATCACCTCGCGGTTTTCATTGACCTCGATGTGATGCATCAGCGGGTTGTACTGAAAGACCATGGGAAGCCGGGAGTCGGGCCCGAAGAGACGCGCGCGAACACGGGCATCGTCCTTTGCCAGGCGGCGAATGGCCACCGAGACGGGGGTTTCGCCCGCGATGCCGATCTCGAGATCGGTGGCACCGTATCCGCTGTAGACCAGGTGAAAACGCCGCAGAAGATAGTCGCGCAGCCCTTCTGACATACCCTCGCCACCCACCAGCGCGTTCAGGCGATAGTCGTGCAGAGGAAATCCCCTGGTTTCCGCAACATCGATCACCTGTTTCAGGAATGGAGGATATCCCATGATGAGATATGGATAGTCGGGGCCAAAGAAGGCCAGCGTGTGCATGATCTTCTCGAGGTCCGGCCCCGTGTTCTTGACCACGCTGTTTCCCTGCAGGGCCAACCCCATGTTGAGCCCGGTAGCCCAGGCGCCCATCGAGAACGCATTGATGGTGATCCACGGCTTGTCGCCGTAGCAGTAACGGGCAAAATAGCTGATGAAGAGGTGGCTGTCGCGCCGCTCGCGCACGTTGCGCACCCAGTTGTAGGGCGTGCCCGTGCTCCCGGACGATTCGTCGATCATGGTGTGCTTTTCGGGTAGGCGTCCCGCAACACATCGGGCTTCCGGCGAAAAAGCCTGGATGTAGGATGCTTTGTCGGTCTCGGGAATCGATTGGCGAGTCGCCCCGCGTTGCGCCAGGAACTCCGCGTAGGCGGGAACCCTGCGCGAGGCACGATAGAATGCGCGCCGGCTGCGCACCCGACTCGACCACGCGAGATACGGTCCGGGGAGTCGCTCGAAGGACCAGACGAAGCTGCGGAAGCTTCGACAGACGAGATAGAGGATCACGTCGCGCGGGCCGACGGCCGCGAGCTGTATCCGCTCGCGCCATGAAGGACGAATCTGCATGCGCCTGGCCATGGACTTATACGGGGGCTGCGGCCGGTGCGAATCTTCCTTTTTGCGCCAGCATCATCCTATCCGACCGCGAGGACGAGAACAAGCCAGCTCGTCTGCTGCCGCTACTTCATGTCGCTCAGCCAGGTGCCCTCTTCGAACCAGTACTTCTCGAGTTTGGTGAGAAGGCCCGCCATGTTCAGCGCGCTGAAGTAGTTCTCCATGAAATTCAGGAGCAACGGATCATCCGCAGGCAGCGCCATGCCAATGGGTTCGATGGTCATGGGCTCGTCGAGAACAACCAGATTGGCGTCGGGGTTCTTGAGCGCGGTCAGCTTGCATATGGGATAATCAGCCACCATGACGTTGGCTTCCCCGCTGAGAAGTGACGCGATCGCCTTGTCGTAATTGTCGGCCGGCAATGACGTGGCCTTTGGCAACAGCTCCTTGACGAACTGTTCGCTGGTCGAACCTTTCAGCGAGCTGATGCGCAGGTCGGATTGATCGAGGTCCTCGGGATTGTGCACTTTGGCCAGGCTTTCCATCTTGGTCACGATCGACTTGCCCGACAGGATGTAGGGTCCGATGAAGGCAACCTTCATGTTGCGCTCCATGGTGATGGTCATGCCCGACATCACCACGTCGACTTTGCCCTTCTGCACCGCATCGATCAGTTCATTGAACGGCATCCGCACCGTTTCCAGCTTGAGATTCATGGACTGGGCCAGCAGCTTCGCCAGATCGACTTCATAGCCCATCAGCGTGCCGTCTTTCTTCTCCATGGTGAACGGCGGCTGCTCGCCGGTCATTCCCACCCTGAGGGAACCACGTTTGGTGATCTCATCGAGACGCTTTTGCGCGTGCGCACCGCCGCAGAACGCGACCACAATGACAGATGCGAGAAGAACCGAGGCCAATTTCTTCATGGGGCCACTCCTTGTTTGTTGTCGTGCATGCGTCATCCTATCCGATGACACAGGGAGGAACAACCCGCCAGTTACTCAGTCAGCCACCCTGCGCGTTTCAGAAAATCAACCAGACGCGGATCATCGGCGGAGAGCGGCGGAAGCCACACGCTGATGCGCTCGCGCTTCCACCACACACCATTGGGATTCCCCGGTGGCGCAAACGAGTAGCGATACTCGATGGCCCGGATGTAACGCGGCGGGCTGTCGGGAAAGGGATTGGCAGCAAAGAGGCCGACAGCACCCGGATCGTTGTGCAGGAGTTTCCACACCAGGTTCAGCGTCCACGGGTATTGTTCCATCGACGACATGGACGCGAACCACATCTGCCAGTCCAGACGCAACTGATAGGGCGCAACCTGCGGCGGGCGCTTGTCCAGGGCGACAGGCAGGCCTTTGTAGGGATACGCAACCCACTTCGCGTCATCGCCGGGGTTGTCGTCAACCGTCCCCTCGAATACCACGTTCAATCGTTCCCGTCCCACCGTTCCGAAAGCGCCGTAGGTGTTCACGATGTCGAGCGGATCGAACGACGTGTTCATGATCTGACGCGACGAAAGCATGTTGAGCACCGGCTGGATACTGAGAACCGCGACCACCGCAGCCACCACCCAGGCCGTCACGCGCATGGGTCGCGACGGCTCCTCATCAGCAGCGGCCGCCTGTGCGCGGCGCACCAGCGGACGCGGAAGGAGCTTCGACCAGACGCCGTCGTCGAAGCACGCGAGTGCCGGGAGGATCGTCAGCCAGTTGAGAAAGGAAAGATTGCCGCTCAGGATGAGCGTGATCTGGAAGAGAACGATGATGGATCCCGCAATGTGTCGCGCGCTGCGCGGCCAGAAAAGAAACCACGGCGCAACCAGCTCGGCCAGCCAGTTGAACCACACACCCCCCCGCAAAACCGCGCGCGGCAGAAAATGAAACCACCGGCTCAAGGGACCGGGTAGAGGTTGCGTCTCGAAGTGATAGTAGAGCGCGGTGGCATTGCGCCACACCTCGTCGCCGCGCACCTTGATCAAGCCGGCGCCCAGCATGATGCGAAAGCTCAGCCAGCGGAACAACACGATGACCGGCGTCGGTGGTGCGCGCTTTGGAAACGGGCGAAGATCGATCAGCGGGCACAGAAAGATGGCGAGAAACCCCGTCTCGAGCAGCTGAATCTCCCACCCGTACCCGTACCAGTCCTGCCCCACGTGGACGAAAGACATATAAAGGAGCCAGAGCACGGTCAGGAGCGGCGCGTTGGCAAAGCCGAGGAGCACCACGCAGGAAAGCGCGACGCCAATCCACGCCACCGTCACCAGCGCCGCATCCGAATGAACGAACCAGAACAGGGATGGCAGGCGCGCGAAGCACGCGCCGCGCGATCCCAGCGCGCTGGTCGCGCGGTCCACAAACGACCCGAGGGGAAGGAGACCGTGCTCACCGATCAGCGGAACAATCTGACGGACGGCCACGAGAAAGGCGACGGCGTAGATTGCTCCCAGCAGGCGGAGGATGACGAAACGCGTCAGCCAGTAGGTGGGACGGCTCACGCTGGACGGAGCTGTTGTGTTTCTCAAGGCCGTAAGGGAATGGTTCCCATACTGTTAACGGACTAGTGTATCGTATTGTCTTGAAGCCCGTTGCTTCGGTCGATAAAATCAGCCCGAGCAGGACGCCTCGCTTCCACGTGCATTCTACCGCAAGGAGGCCCCGGATGCGCTTCCCGCAATTGTCGCTGATTGCCTTTCTCACCATGACGAGTGTGGCCGCCGCTGCCCCGGAAATGAACATCAGTCCGCCGCCCGGCACCTGGCAGGTGTCCAACGGCACGCTCCTCCCTTACGAACACGGAATCCTCGTCCCGAACGAACTCGAGCCGGTGCCCTGTCTCACCGAGGAGGAGCGGGTATTCGCGCAGAACGAAGTGGCGAAGAACCGGCGCCGGTTGATCGCCCAGGGCATTCTGCGCGCACCCGATCCACTGGCCCCGGCGACTGTTCCTGCCCTGTTGTGGCCACTGAAGGCGGCACCTGATTTCACCGACGGCAACAACGCCGCGATCACGGCATTTGTCGATCATGGCTCCCTTGTGGACTGGAATTGCGGCACGCGGACCATTGCGGGTCACCGCGGGACGGATTTCTACATCTACCCGCTGCCCTGGTACAAGATGGACCATGACTGCATCGAGATCGTGGCCGCGGCGGCGGGGACGATCATTCTGAAGGTCGACGGCAACTACGACCGCAGCTGCGCCATGAATACCAACGACGCCAACAAGATCTATCTCCAGCACGACGATGGCTCGATGACCACATATGTCCATATGAAGATCAATTCGCTGACGTCGAAGGGCGTGGGCGAGCGGGTCGAGGCCGGTGAGTACCTCGGCGTGGTGGGCAGTTCCGGAAATTCGACGGGACCGCACCTGCACATGGAAGTCTATGACTCTGAAGGCGGGCTGGTCGATCCGTACTTCGGCCCGTGCAATTCCATGAATGCGTCCAGTCTGTGGGCCGTGCAGGAACCCTACGTGAACAGCTCGATCCTGCGGGTCCGGAGTCACAGCGCCCTGCCGGTCACGCCACCCTGCCCGGGCCAGGAAATCCTGAACGAGTTGCGGGATTGGATCCAACCGGGAACGTCGCTGGTTTTCCTCGTTTACTATCGAGACTGGGCCGCGGGCATGACATCACAGTACCGGATGCTGCAGCCGGACGGTGAGGAATGGCTCGCCTGGTCGTATACGCCGGGTTCGTACTACAACCACGTATCCTACTACGCCACGCGAACGCTGCCCCAGAATGCACAGACGGGTGTGTGGTGGTTCGAAGCGACGCTTGGTAGCCAGACGGAGCGATGGGCGTTCGGCGTGAACACTGCGGTTCCGACCGCTGTATCACCCGTGCCCGGTCTCTCTCCCCGCCTGCGCCATTGGCCGAACCCGAGTTCATCCTCGACAACCATCAGTTTCGAATTGCCCCGCGAGGACATGGTGGAACTCGCAGTCTTCGACGTGAGCGGGCGTCGCGTGCGCACGCTGCTGTCCCATGCAAACATGGTCGGCCCGTGCGACATCGTCTGGGACGGACGCGACGACAACGGACGCAACGTGAGCACAGGTGTGTACTTCTATCGCTTGAAAGGCCGGAGCTTTACGGAGGCGCGAAAGATGACGATCATCCGGTGATGACCACGCTCCGTGGCGACTTTGACTGGTGATCGGCACTGAACTTGTTTAGAATCGGCCGTCGTGCAGGAACATCCGAGCAAAATGACGGTCGGTGGGCGCCTTGCTCAGTACGAAATCGTCGGGCTTCTCGGCAAGGGCGGCATGGGCGAGGTCTATCGCGCCCGTGACACCCGGCTGGGGCGCGACGTCGCCATCAAGGTTCTCCCCGAGGACGTCGCGAAAGATCCCGAGCGCCTGGCGCGATTCGAGCGCGAGGCCAAGGTGCTGGCCTCACTCAATCACCCCAACATCGCGGCGCTGTACGGATTGGAAGAAACCGGCGGCCACGTGTTCCTCGTCATGGAACTCGCCGAAGACGAGGACCTCAGTCAGCGACGGAAACCGGGCCCGCTTTCAGCCGCTGACTGAGGTCCTCGCCTTCGGCGAGTTCCATGAC
>DASRYI010000034.1:0-2294 GCA_035687255.1 Candidatus Krumholzibacteriia bacterium
CACCTGCGGAGCACCGCCCCCTTCATTGGTGACATACGCGGCCCAGCGGCCGTCCGGCGAAACCGTGCAGTGCCCCAGCAGACCTCCGAGCCCCTTGATGATGCGCGGAGGAACATCGGCGCTGTCCGGGTTGGCCGCATAGGCGCCCTGGAACGTAGGTGGTCCCGCCACCAGCCGTTTCAGGGCCGGCGACCATTGCGTGAGCATCCAGTTTCCAGGGACGGGAAGCGCAATGTTGGCGCGTGCACCCAGTCCGTCCGACGACCCCACCAGCAGCGACGACTTGCCACCGTCTCCAGTCACAACGCAGGCAAAGCGGCGTCCATCCGGCGACCACACTGGCTTGAACGCATCGTTCCCGTTCAGGGTGAGTTTTGTTTCCGTCCCACGTTTGAGGTCGCGAACCACGATGCTCCGGTCGGGCGCATTGGCGTCCTTTTTCTCGAAGAGAACGCGGTCGTTCGCCGGCGACACGCTGGGATCGGCGAGAATTCCCCGGGTCAGCACCGGTCCCACGGGATGGCCGGTGCGATCGGTGACGAGCATGGTCATCAGAGCCACTTCCTCACCCCGTGAATACGCCAGCACCCCGGATCGCGACACCGAGAAATGTCCGGCCGACGAGCCCATGCGGATGTTCTCCGCGATCGTCAGCGGTTCTCCCGTGAGTTCCTCTTTTCCCATGTCCAGTTTTTGCGCGAGCAGCGTGGTGCCTTTGAGATACAGCACCCAGTCGCCGGGTGCGTACTCCACGCGGCCGTCCGACTTTCCCAGCAACTTCGAGTCGAGTGAGCCCAGCCGTCCGATGCGGATGTCCCCGGTGCCACCCGCCGTGCCGGACCGATTGCCGATGAAGAGGAAGCGTTTTCCATCGGGCAGAAAACACGGCCAACCGCTGCCGACCTCGCCGTCTTCGCGGTAGATGCGCGTGGCCGGTTTCAGTTCGCCGCCGCGCGCCGGCACCACCAGCAGCGAATCGGTGGAGCGCCCGTCCATCAGAATGAAGCCCCCCGCACTCCAGCTCAGGTCGGCGCCGCCGCGGGTTTCACACACCACCGTGGGTGTACCACCGGTGATAGCAAGCCGCTGGATCTTGCCGCCGGCAACAAACGCAATCTCCTTGCTGTCGGGGGACCAGTAGGCGCGCGTGAGTCCTTCGCTGCCCAGAATGGGGCGCGGAACCGTCTGATCCAGCGGCCGCAGCCACGCCTGAGTTTTTCCAGTGGAGTCCTGCGCCTGCACCACCAGGTAGCGTCCATCGGGGGAAACGCGCGGCCAGCTGTAATCCGCCATCGACGGAATGGATTCGGTACGGAAGCGATAGTCCGGCCGGGGCGCGTGTGCACGCGGCCATAACCACGCGATGCCCGCGGCTCCAGCCAGAATGGCGATCAACGCCACCGCCCATCCCACCCACATGGTCAGCTTCGCACGCGGTCCCGCCGCCGCCACCGGCGCCGGGATTCCCGACTGCGATCCGCCCTCGGCGATCCACTGCAACTGCAGCTTCACATCGTGCGCGGTCTGCACGCGATCATCGGGATTCTTGGTCAGACATCCGCGCACCAACCGGTCCAGCGGCGGTGGCGTCATGGGCGCCACCTGCGAAATCGACGGCGGCTCCGCGTTCATGATGGAACCGATCAGCGAGGCCTGGCTCTTGCCCTCGAACGCGCGCTTGCCCGTCGCCATTTCATACAGCACGCACCCGAAGGCCCAGATGTCGCTGCGCGCGTCGGTCTCCTGGCCCTCGAGCTGCTCGGGTGCCATGTACTGGAAGGTGCCGACAATCGAGCCCTCGGCGGTGAGCGGCTGCGCGATGGTGGGTGATTGCGACAACGCCGCCATGGTGACGCCGCTGCCACTTCCCGGCCCCGCCATGCCCGTTGCGCGCGCCAGACCGAAGTCCATCAGCTTGGCGCCGCCTTTGGTGAGCATGATGTTGCCGGGCTTCAAATCGCGGTGCACCACGCCGGCGCGGTGCGCGCGGTCGAGCGCATCCGCAATCTGCGACCCGATGCGCAACGTCTCGGAAACCGGGAGCGGGCCTTTGGTCAGTCGCGCCGCCAGGGTTTCGCCCTCGATCAATTCCATCACCAGGTAATCGATCTCGCCCTCACGACCCACATCAAAGAGCGTGCAGATGTGCGCGTGGTTGAGCGACGAGACGGTTTTGGCTTCGCGCTCGAAGCGCGCGCGCACTTCCGGATTGGTGGAGAGGTGCTGCGGCAGCACCTTGACGGCCACGTCGCGGCCCAGACGCGTGTCGCGGGCGCGATACACCTCGCCCATGC
>DASRYI010000035.1:0-10139 GCA_035687255.1 Candidatus Krumholzibacteriia bacterium
CCGCGGTCGCGATGCCCCCGGTGATGCGCTCGCGGCGCGAGCGATTGCGTACCAGCGGAAGGAGCTCCGCGACGCCGACGACGGCGGGCAGCACGACGGCGGTCTCCTTGGCGAACAGGCTGGCGACGAACGCGAGCACCGACCCGGCGAGCACGAGCGGTGCCGGCCGCGCACGCCAGCGCGCGTAGCACCACAGCGACACCAGCATGAAAAGGGTGGCGAGTAGATCGGTGCGGCCCGACACCCAGGCAACGTTCTCGACGTGCATGGGGAATACGGCAAAGAGCAGCGCGGCCATGAACGCCGTCGCGAGCGAACCGAACATCTCCAGCAGGACGAACAGCACCATCACGGACACGGCGGCGTTGACCAGGGTATTCGTCATGTGGTATCCGGCCGGCTTCGCGCCGTGGATCTGATAATCCGTGTGGAAGGACAGGATGGTGAGCGGCCGGTACATGCCGCTGGTCGCTTCCGTCATTTCCCAGTAGTTCGTGGTAAAGAGGCGTTGGATGGTGGGCCAGTTCAGTGTTCGAACGTCGAGTTGCTGGACCAGCTCGTGATCGTCCCAGACGAATCCGTTCTCGAGCGACGGGAGATAGACCGCGGCCGCGAGGACGAAAACAGCCAGCGCCGCCAGCCAGACCCGGCCCCGTCGCTGCACGGTGACGGTTCCGTTCGTAGAAGGCGTGTGCGGCAACGGATTCGCGTGCATCAGGCGCTTAGCAGCCGGGTGATGATCGCGAGGTGGTGATCGTCATGTTCGGCCATGAAGAAACAGAAGTCGATGAGCCGCATGGCGCGTTTGAGGCGCGGATGGATTGCACTGACCGCGGGATTGCTCGCGGCATCCAGACGGGCGAGCAATTGCGCGCGCGCCACCGTGAACTCAGCCAGCAACGCGTGAATGGAGCGGGCGTTGTGATTGGCCTCGTGGGTGCGGCGATTGGACATGTCCGCGGCGGTCAACTCCGGCGCGCCGCGCAGGAATTCCTCCACGCGGGTCGCCCACAGGGATTCCAGATCGAGCAGGTGGCCAATGTGTTCCTGCGGCGACCACGCGTCGCCGTCACGCCGGGTCAACACCGTCTCCGGAATGAAGCGCACGCGCTCCGTCGCACGCGCGGGTGTTCCGCGCAGGCGTTCGAGGATCATCGGATACTCGCCGACCGGCGGTTCGTACTCGAAGCGGCGGTCGATCCAGCGGGTCATGTCTTGCAAAGCGTTGCCTCCTCGCCGTAACGACACTCCATGATACACGCCTGCGCCGATATGATCACCTGCGGATTGAGGTGGCGGAATTGTCGAGGACAGCTACGTCGGGGGGCGAATGCAATTGCGTGCGGCCATGAAGACTCGTGTGTTTGTGATGATTGATGGGCACCTGTGGAACCTGTCGCATGGGTACCCTGGCGTCGAAATGAGCGGGTGGCTTCCCGGTGTGGGACAGGTGAGTGCCCGCAGCACGGTGTTCATCGATTGCCGCGCCCACAATGCTAATTGAGTGCGTGCGGCGGGCATCGCTTGCTTGTTCTACGCCCTTGCTTTGGTCGTGGAGTGGAGTACGACACAGGCGCAAGGATAATGCGGCGATACCTGACGATTCTGGGCTTTGCAGAATCTCCAACGAAAATCCCGGCTCTTGGTGCGGGCGTGCGCGCGCGGGCCGGGCGCAAGTATTGTCTTGACAGTAAAACGCCGCGCGCCCGATAATTTCGTCCCAGCAATACTAGCGCCTCCTCTCGCCCCGCACCTTTCGGCCGCGCGCTGACACTCAGTTCCCTGGATCCCATGAACGCTCGCGTGTCCCCGGACACCGTGTTCCGACATTCACCCGCCGTTCTGGCTCTGGCCGCGTTGCTGGCCTGGTCCGCATGCTCATCCTCACCTCCGAAGCACCGGGGAGATTCCCTGAGTACCGCCGCCCACGAGTCGGGAAAGAGCGCCACGGAGAAGAAAAAGGTGCTCACAGTGACGCCGCGCGACGAGCGCGCACCGTCAGCAGTGGAGACGGGCGCGTCACTGGCCGCGTCTCTGGTGGTGGACTCCTCCACCGTGGATTCCACGGCGGCACGCCCGGTCGAAGAATCGAAATCTCCTGAGGCCGACGCGCCGGTCATCATCAGCATTTTGGGGGGGTGGGGTGCGGTTCGCACCGACAACTTCAACGGATTTGGCGCTTTCGGGGTCGGCTTTGGTGGCTTCATGCTAGGTCTACGGACACGCGCAGACCTCTCGATTCTCTACATGCCCACCCAGTTGAACGAGAAGAGTCCAATCGTCGATGAGCTTTCGAATGAAGACGAAGTGGCGATCGATGTTCGTGTTCGGCACTATTTCGCTCCCGCCCACACAGTGATGAGTCTGTGCGCATTGCTGGGCGGCCGTGCCGGCTGGCTTGAGTGGGACTATCACAGTCCCATCACGGTTATCGATGACAACGGCGACCCGAAGCAGGTCAAGAGTGACCGTCTCACGTTTTACGATGGTTATGTGGGGATCGGGGTCGCTCTCTATCAGTCGCGACGTATCATCGTCGGCGCGGATCTGGCGGTGGGGCTGCAAACCTACGCGAACTACACACACGAAGGATTCAATCAGGACTTGTTCGACGAGTGGTCGTCGTTCACGCAGTTTCTGGGCAGTGTGGACTACCAGTTTTGAACGGGACGTGGGTGGGCGCGTGACACGCACCGGGGTCAAACGGGACAAGACAGATCTCGGCAATGTTGGGTGGTCAGAATTGATCGATCGGGAATTCATCGAGCACTAGTTCACCGTTTTCAGCGCGGAAGCGCGGGAGGGAGCCTGGTATGAAACTCGGTTTCTTGCTGGCGATGTCATCCCTGGTGATCACCTGTAGTATGGCGGGCAGCGCGCGTGCGCAGAATCCGCCGGAGCGCAACGGATTCTTCCTCGGGTTCAACGTGGGAGGAGGCAGTGCCAAGATCAGCAGTGACCCCAACCGCGAAGGCGGATCGGACTTCAACCTCCGTCTCGGCGGGGCAATCAAGGATGATTTGCTTATCGGGCTTGAGATTTCCAGCTGGCTCAAGGACCAGTCCGGGACGACAGTGTTCTTTGACGCTTACACGGCAGCACTTACGTATTATCCCGGCAACCAGGGCTTCTTCGTGCGTGGTGGAGTTGGAGTCGGGAGTGTCACGGTCCAGTCGGATCTGGGTGGGGGGGTGAGCGTTTCCAAGAACGAAAACGGGTTTGGGGCGATGGCCGCGGCTGGTTACGAGTGGCGGCTGACGAAGAAGTTCGCGCTCGGGCCGCAGGCGGAGTACGTTTATCTCAACATCGGTGGCGACCTCGTAGACACAGCCAACTTCTTCGACGCGACCCTTGGCTTCAACTGGTACTGGTGAGCGTGAGGGTTCTCTAGTGAAAATCCCGGCTCCGGGTGCGGGCGTGCTCGCGTGGGGCGTCGGGTTCCCACAGCGACTCCGCCACCACGTGCACGACGTTTGATTCGCGCTGGATCTTGCCGGTGACGCCGAGGAATGACGATGTCTTCGCGAGCAATGCGTGGCGCGCAAACACGTCCTGCCACAGCACCACGTTCACGAATCCGGATTCGTCCTCCATGGTCATGAACACCACGCCCCTGGCGGTGCCGGGGCGCTGGCGCACGATCACCAGCCCGGCGTAACGCACGCGCCGGCCGTTGGGCATCTGTGACACCGCGCGCGCATCGGGCAGACCGAGCGCCGACAGGCGCTCCCGTAACGCCGCCAGCGGATGTCCGCGTGGGCTGTGCCCGGTGGTTTCGTAATCCCACGTGACGGTTTCGAATTCGCTGAGCCCGCGGAACGCCACCTCGCGTTCCGCACTACCCAGCTCCATGGGTGACGACTCCACCGTGCCGCGCGCCTGCCAGATGGCATCGCGTCGTTCACCCGCAATCGTTTCGAACGCTCCGGCCTGCGAGAGTCGTGTGCGCATGCGTTCGTCGAGGCCGGCACGGCGCACGCAATCCTCGACGGAATCGAACGGCCGCTCACGGCGCGCGGCCAGCAGGTGTTGCGCGTCGCCTTCGCGAAAGCCTTTTAAATAGCGAAGTCCCATGCGTACCGCCAGTGAACGCACGCCCTGATCGCCGGGATTGCGAAGTCCCATAGTGCGTAGCGATGCAGGCGCATCTTCCAGCGTGCATTCCCACTCGCTCTTCACGACGCACACCGGACGCACAATCAACCCGTGACGCTTGGCGTCGTCGACGATGGTGGCCGGGGAGTAGAAGCCCATGGGTTGCGCGTTGAGCAGCGCGCACGTAAACGCATCCAGGTAATGCCGCTTCAGCCACGCCGACACGTACGCCACCAGCGCGAAGCTGGCGGCGTGGCTTTCGGGGAATCCGTAGTCGCCGAAGCCGCGGATCTGTTCGAACACGCGCTCGGCAAACTCGGGAGCGATGCCTTTGGCGCGCATGCGCGACACCAGCCGCTCCCGGTGTCGCTCGAGTCGGCCGCTGCGCCGCCAGGCGGCCATGTCACGGCGCAACTGATCGGCCTCGCCCGGCGTGTAGTCGGCGGCCACCACGGCCAGCTTCATGACCTGCTCCTGAAAGAGGGGCACACCCAGTGTCTTCTTGAGGACCGGTTCGAGCGACGGATGGGGGTAGACGACCTCTTCGTCGCCGTTTCGCCGGCGCAGATAGGGGTGCACCATCCCGCCCGTGATCGGCCCGGGTCTCACAATGCTAACTTCAATGACGAGATCGTAATAATTGCGCGGCTTCAAGCGGGGTAGCATGGCCATCTGGGCCCGGCTCTCGATCTGAAATGTGCCCACCGTGTCGGCGCGGCGGATCATCTCGTAGGTGGGCTCGTCGTCGGCCGGAACCGTGGCCATGGTGAGGTGGGCGTGGTGGTGGACGGCTACCAGATCGAAGGCGCGATTGACCACCGTGAGCATCCCGAGACCCAGCAGGTCCACCTTGAACAGCCCCAGCGATTCGAGGTCGTCCTTGTCCCACTGGATCACGGTGCGGTTCTCCATGGTGGCGTTCTCGATGGGAACCAGATTGCGCACCGTTTCGTGGCCGAGCAGGAATCCCCCGGGATGAATGGAGAGGTGGCGCGGGAAATCCTGCAACTCGGTGGTCAGGCGAACCAGGTGATGATGCGCGGTCGTGTCGATGTCGAAGCCCGCGTTCTTCAATCCCTCGGGCGTGATGTCATCGTAATGCGAGAGCAGTCGTGCCACGCGGTCGAGTGTGGTGTCGGGAATGTCGAGCACCTTGCCCACCTCGCGCACCGCCGAGCGCGCGCGGTAGCGCACCACGTTGGCCACCATGGCAGCATGCGTGCGCCCGTACTTTTCGTACACCCACTGAATGACCTCTTCGCGGCGATTGTGCTCGATGTCGAGATCGATGTCGGGCGGTTCCGCACGCTCCTTCGAGATGAAACGCTCGAACAGCAGATCCATGCGCACCGGATCGACAGCGGTGATCCCCAGGCAGTAGCACACCGCCGAATTCGCCGCCGAGCCGCGGCCCTGGCAGAGGATGTGGTGCGCGCGGCAGAACTGCACGATTTCATGCATGGTGAGGAAGTAACCCTCGTATTCGAGGTCGCGGATGATTCCCAGTTCTTTGGAAAGCTGTGCCGATGTCTCCCTCGGAACGCCGGCGGGGAAGCGTTCGCGCGGATAGCGTTCCTTCGCGCCCGCGAGTGTGAGGTGTTTCAGATGCTCGAAGGCGTTGGCGCCGTCGGGAAGCTTTTCCAGCGGGTAGCGGTAGCGAATCTCGGCGAGTGAAAACGTGCAACGCCCGGCAATTTCTTCCGTGTGCGCCACGCTCGCGGGATCGTCCTCATATAATAGAGAGAATGCATAGGGGGAACGAAGGGCGTGTTCCGCATTGTCCTTCGTAAGCCTTCCGGCGGTGGAGAGGGTGACTCCATGGCGGAGGCAGGTAAGAACGTCCTGGAGGTCACGGCGTGCGCGCGTATGATAAAGGACCTCGACGGCAGCCACGGTAGGAATCCCGAAACGTAATGCGCGTTCGCGCGCTCTTCTTTCTGAAGCAATATCTTCTGCGCGCCGATGGCGCGTAACCATGGCGTAGAGACGGTCGCCGAAGGCGTCCTTGAGGTCGCGCGCCACGAACACCGGATCGGTGAGTCCCGCAATCAAACTGGTGTCGCCGCCCCACAGTGCCATCAATCCGCCCGCGCGCTCGCACACCTCCCGCCAGCGCACCATGCTCTCGCCCTTGGGGGAGCGCAGGCGTCCCGTCGTGATGAGGTTGGTGAGATTGGCGTAGCCGGCGCGATCGATGGCCAGCAGCACGATGGGGGAGCCGTCTTCGGTGGTGATCTGCGCACCTGCGATCAAGTGGATGCCCAGCTCGCGCGCTTTGACGAAGGCGCGCACCAGCCCGTAGACACCGTCACGGTCGGTGAGTGCAATCGAACGCAGTCCCAGGCGGGCCGCTTCTTCCACCAGTTCGTCGGGGTGGCTGGCGCCTTCCAGGAAGGAAAAGTTGGATTTGCACCACAACGGCGCGTAGGTGGAGGAGTATCGGCTCACAGCAGGCCCCCGGTTGAGCCGCGGCGGAAGCGGCGAATCGATGCTACCAGACAATTGTCTTTTTCTCAAGGTGGATGCCGATCCCTCGAAAATTCCATTTGACGCCGTCCGCTTTCGAGGATATAGTTGCTAGTGACAACTAATGGAGGGGCCATGCCTACAACCACCCACACCGGCAAAAGCGACCTGGACCGCGACGCGCGCGACCTCTATGCCGCGCTCAGCGATCTGGTTCGTCTGTATCAGTTCCGAGACCGCGACACCATCTGCTGTCACGACATCTCGGTGACCCAGTGCTACGCGCTCCAGTCGCTCGAGCGTGGGGGAGCCATGACGCTGACCGCGCTGGCCGACGATCTGATGCTGGACAAGAGCACGACGAGCCGTGTGGCGGAAACGCTGGAGCGGAAAGGCTATCTTCGTCGCGAGCGCCATCCCGAAGACGCCCGCGCCATGCGTATTGAAATAACCGCGCGGGGAAAGACCCTGTGCCAGCGCATCGAGCGCGATCTTATGGATGAAGAACGCAACATCATCGAGAGCCTGGATCCGGCGGTGCGCCGCGCCGCCATCGGTGTGGTGCGCGATCTGGCGCGCCTGGCGGCTGCGCGCATCGGACGCCAGGCGGCATGCTGCGCGGTGGACACGGAGCAGGTGTAACTTTTTTTGATCAATAGTTGTCAGTAACAATCAACCAAGGAGCCCTCGGACATGTTGAAAACAAAACCAAAGTCACTCGGATGGACACTGCGGGCCGCTCGTCCCGGAGATCTCGACGCCGTGCGCGGACTGCTGGCCGCGTGCGAGCTGCACGTCGTTGGCATCGAGGAGAAGTTCGACGAGCGCTATGTGATTGCGGAGCGTGATGGAAAGATCATGGGTACCGCCGGAGTGGAAATGTACGGCCGCCATGGCCTGCTGCGTTCGGTTGCCGTCGACCCGTCCGTTCGCAATTCGGGAATCGGGACGGACCTGGTGTACGAGCGCATGGCGTGGGCGCACTCGCATGGCATTGATTCGCTCTACCTGCTGACGATGACGGCGGAGAATTACTTCACACGCTACGGCTTTGTCCGTGTACCGCGCGAACAGGCGCCGGCGGAAATCAAATCGTCGATCGAGTTCCGCGACCTGTGCCCGGAGAGCGCCGCGCTGATGCGCTTCGAACCGCGAGTGGCGTCCGAGTCGTCGTGCTGCGGGCCATCCGCGCAGGAAAAGGCGGAAGTCGTAGCGGCCGACGCCGATGGCATCCGACGCAGCGTGAAGGAATACTACGGGCGCGCTGCGCGTGACGCGGCCAGCGGGCGCAATGCCTGCTGTGGCGGCGAGTGCGGGGCCGAGAGCGCAATCAGCTCGGATCTGTATGAATCCCACGAGCTCGACGGCATTCCCGCGGATGCGATTCGTGCGTCCCTGGGGTGCGGCAACCCGGCGTTGCTCGCCGAACTGCGCGAGGGCGAACACGTGCTCGACCTCGGATCGGGCGGCGGCATCGACGTACTGCTTTCCGCGCGGCGCGTGGGACCGAGCGGAAAGGCCTATGGCCTCGACATGACCGACGACATGCTGGAACTCGCACGCGCCAACCAGCGCAAGGCGGGTGTCACCAACGTGGAGTTCATGAAGGGTGAGATCGAGAACATGCCGCTGCCCGACGCGGCGGTGGATGTGATCATCTCCAACTGCGTGATCAACCTGTCGGCCGACAAACGTCGCGTGCTGCAGGAGGCGTTCCGCGTGCTGAAGCCCGGCGGCCGCTTCGCGGTGAGCGACGTGGTGGTGCGCCGTGAGATTCCCGCCGAGGTGCGGCGCCGCGCCGAATTGTGGGCCGGATGCATCGCGGGCGCTCTGGAAGAATGGACGTACCGGGACCTGCTGCGCGACGCGGGCTTCATCGACATTGAAGTCGTGCCCACCCGTATCTACAGCGCGCAGGAAGCGGGACTGGGTGTGGACCTGGATGCGGACACACTGCGGTCGATGGATGGCTCGTTCATGAGCGCCTTCGTGCGGGCAAAGAAACCATCATGATTCGGACCCGAACCGATCGAAAGGAGGACGGCATGAACACGATGAACTGTGGCTGTGGTTGTGGTTGCGGTTGCGGATGCGGCGGCGGCGACTGACGCACTGCCACGCGTTGACGGCTCCGGCCCCAGGGCCCGGGGACGGAGCCGATTGGCCTCGCAATTGCGGCGCTGCCGCTGGTCGGCGCCGCGGCCATGATGACAGGCCTGTTCGCCCTGGTCGACCGATATGCTTCCGGCCAGCCGGCCGCTCACGCGCGGCTCGTCCCTGCGTGGACGAGCGACACTCCCGCCCTTGCGCTCGTGGTTCGTTTTTTAAAGAAGCGCGGTCTCCCGGAACCAGTGACCTGGCCGCATGCGAACATCATGGACGCATCTGACGAGTCACGGGTAGGCTGTGGGTGATGAACGGCGATACCATGTTCGGCACGGGTCTGTCGCACCACGGTGCGCTGCTGGTGGGCTACCTGCTCGCACTTGTCGCCTGGGATCGGGTGGCGCGGCGCCGGCCGGAATTGTGGCCGGCGGGCGACGAGGTGTCGTTTGCGCACCCGTGGCGGGAACTGGGGTTGTCACTGCTCATGATCGTGGGCGTGATCGGCATCGGCCAACTGTACCAGCGCCACGGGTTGCTGCCCGCGCACGGTCCCGCCGGGCAGGTTTTCGAGGCCCTCAACCAGATCATCATCTTCAGCCCCATGCTGGCGCTGCCGCTGGTGCGCCGCCAGGGGTGGGCCAGCGCGTGGCTGCCCACGTATCGCGTATGGGTGCGTGTGCTGATCGGCCTGATTCTGGCGTTGATTGCGACGCTGGCGTTCGTGAATGTGCGCACGGGAGCCGCGCCGTGGCTCGACGTGATCCGCGACGTCTACAATCCCAAGAATTTCGGCAATCTGGTGCAGGTGTTGTGCGAAGACATCGCCATTGCGATTGTGTTCGTGCGCATGCGCGCGGCCCTTGGATTGATGCGTTCAATCATCGTGGTGGCGGTGCTGTTTGCGGCGGCGCACGTTCCCGCCATGCTGGCGGCGCCAGTGGGGCTCAATGAAGTTACGGGACTGATCATGGACGCCGGACTGGGTGTCGTTGTGTTGTATTTCCTGCAACGGTCCGGCGATGTCTGGTGGTTCTGGATGATCCACTTCGCCATGGATATGATGCAATTCTACGGGTTGAGCGGCCCGTCCTGAGTGAGCGCGTCCGACTTGCCGCACACGCCGGCTATTCTACCTCTCCCTGAATGAACCAGCCCATGCGCGGGCGGTCGTAGTACATCCACAGCACACGGTCGTTGGACGTGCGCACGAAGTAATACTCGCGCTGGATTTCGCGCGCCCACCATCCACCCGACACGACAAACGGGCCCACGGTTTCGCGGACGGTGCCTTCGTCGATGTGCCGGATGAGTTCCGCCTGGGCATTGCGATGACGCCCCGGAGAAAAGGGAACGGCGCGTGCCTGAATACGGCGCACGCGCGGCGGCGACTTGACAGCGCGTGGTTGCGGCGCGGCCACGGCGCCGAGGGGTTCCCACTCGAAGCGCGCCTCGGGCAGGTGTCCATCGCGTAA
>DASRYI010000036.1:0-4233 GCA_035687255.1 Candidatus Krumholzibacteriia bacterium
GCATGGGCGAGGTCTATCGCGCCCGTGACACCCGGCTCGGGCGTGACGTCGCCATCAAGGTCCTTCCCGAGGATGTTGCGAAAGATCCTGAGCGCCTGGCGCGCTTCGAGCGCGAGGCCAAGGTGCTGGCCTCACTCAACCACCCCAACATCGCGGCGCTGTACGGGTTGGAAGAAACCGGTGGCCGCGTATTCCTCGTCATGGAACTCGCCGAGGGCGAGGACCTCAGTCAGCGGCTGAAAGCGGGCCCGGTTTCCGTCGAAGAAGCCATGAAGCTGGGCCGGCAGATCGGCGAGGGGCTGAGAGCCGCGCACGCGAAGGGCATCGTCCATCGCGACCTGAAACCCGCCAACATCATGCTGTCCGAGAACGGCACGGTGAAGCTGCTCGACTTCGGCCTCGCCCGTGCCTATCAGGCCGACGACTCGAGCGGCGACCCCTCCAATTCGCCGACCATCACGGCCGCCATGACGCAGCATGGCGTGATCCTCGGAACCGCGGCATACATGTCACCCGAACAGGCGCGCGGCAAGTCCGTCGACCGGCAGACCGACATCTGGGCCTTCGGCGTGGTGATGTTCGAGATGCTGACCGGGCATCGTCTCTTCGACGGCGAGACCGTGTCCGATTCTGTCGGCGCCATTCTGCACCGTGACCCCGACTGGGAGTTGTTGCCCCCCGCAACGCCGCGGCCGTTGCGCCGCCTTCTGCGCCGATGTCTGGTCCGCGAGCGGGCGATGCGCCTGCATGATATCGGCGATGCGCTCATCGAACTCGGTGAGAACGACACGGACGGCGGAGTTGCCGCACCCGCACCGCCACCCGCGCGCCGTGCATCTCTTGTCCCCTGGGTCGTGGCCATTGTCGCCGTCGTGGTTGCGGCGGGAATGTTCTTCTTGCGAGGCGACCGGAGTGCTCCGCTGCCGCTTCGCAAACTGACCGTTCTCCCGGTCACCGATCGCGATGGCGCCAGACTGGCAGCGCCGTCGCCGGATGGGAAACGCATCGCCTATCTCTCGCACGATGCGGTGTGGATTCGCGAGCTCGACCAGCTCACACCCAGACGGGTCTCCGATGCCAGAGGTTGGGGCAGCTGGGTGTGCATCTGGTCACCCGACAGTCGTTCGTTGGCATTTACCAACGACAATGCGCTCTGGAGGACGTCGATTGATTCGTCGGCTCCCACGAAGATCTGCGACATCCCGGCGGACGATCGATTCATCTGCGGTGCATGGGACGCCCAGGATCGGATCATTCTCGGGAAATGGCGCGGCGGCCTTCTCGAAGTCTCCGCGAAAGGCGGAACCATACGCGAGTTGATGAAGGCTCCCGACGAACTGGTCGACTACCACGATCTGTCGCTTCTGCCCGACGGAAAGACACTCCTCGCTTCGGCGCATCTCACCGGCGACTCATCGGGCGTCGACATTGTCCGTGACGGAAAGATTCTCCACCGGCTCGACTTGTCGAAGACGTCGTTTGGTTCCGTGGCGTATTCGGGCACGGGACATATCATTTTCGAGGGAGATCCGCAGGGCGTCTGGGCG
The DNA here is from genome assembly GCA_035687255.1 of Candidatus Krumholzibacteriia bacterium. GTDB lineage: Bacteria > Krumholzibacteriota > Krumholzibacteriia > WVZY01 > JAKEHA01 > JAKEHA01. The sequence continues at coordinate 1,548 of DASRYI010000036.1, forward strand.
GTGCCGTTCTCGCTGAAGACCTTCGAGAAGACGGGTGATCCGTTCGTCATCGACGCCGACGGATCATTGTCCTCCGCGGCGCGTGACGGGTCGCTCATCTATGCGCGAAATGTCCAACGGAACCCCACTCAGCTCGTTCGCGTCGACCGGAGCGGAAAGGTGATGGGAAACATGGGCGATCCCGGTGACGGGATCCGTCAGCCCCTGCTCTCGCCCGCGGGATCACTCCTCGCCTATTCGGCGACCGACAAGGGCATCGATCGACTCTGGATGCTCGACCTCGAAAGTGCACGGGCGCGACGCGTGACACTGTCCGATGACACGGAGGAGCCATGGTCATGGTCGCCCGACGGCACCCGGTTGCTCATGTCACGATGGAAAGCGAACGACTGGTCGTTTCCCGAAAACGGCCTTTATCTGGTCGACATTGCACACGGTGGCACGCCGGAACGAGTGGGGGAAGGCAGGTCGGGCCAGATTCTTCCCGCCGGCCGGGGCCTGCTTTACTGGAAGTTTGGTGTGCGCAACGACGATCGTCTCATGTGGAGGACTCTCGACAAGGATGCGAAACCCAACCCGTTCCTTCCTTCCGTGCATGCAGTTGAGCCCGCGCTGTCACCCGACGGTCGCGTGGTTGCGTTTGTGTCGGACGATTCGGGCGTGGAGGAGATCTGGCTGGCGCGTTTCCCGGGCGGAGAAGGATTGATGCAACTCACGCAGGGCGGCGGAGGCATGGGACAGTTTGCCTGGAGCCGGGACAGCAAGAGCCTGTATTTCACTGCGCACGGTGCTCTCTACCAGGTTCAGGTGACCGAAGGCACGCAGATTCGATACGGCACGCCGAAGCAACTATTCGACGGCACCCCCGAACAACTCAGCAGCAGCGCGGGCTTCGACGTCCTTCCCGACGGGTCGGGGTTTGTGATGGTGCAACAACTTCCGCTCAAGGACGCTGCCATCGTCTACGTGCAAAACTGGCTTTCCGAGTTCCAGAAGCGCCCGTAACCGCACACATTCCCGCGTCATTCACGAGGCCCCTGGCAACTGAGACCGTTTTCGTTCCCGTGGTGACACCACGCGTCTGACGGCTATTTCAGCAGGACCATCTTGCGCGATTGCACGTTGGTCCCGGCCTCCAGGCGGTAGAAATAGACGCCGGAGGTCACCGGGTTGCCACTGTCGTTGCGCCCGTTCCAGTTCACCGCCACCGACCCCGCGGGCATCGGCCGGGCGAGAAGTGTTTTTACGCGCCTTCCGGAAACGTCGTACACGACGAGCTTCGCGAAGGACGCAGACGGCAGTGAAAACCGAATCGTAGTTACCGGATTGAAAGGATTCGGCACATTCTGTTCGAGTTGGAAGACGAGCGGCGCGCCGTCGCCGATTCCGCTCGGTGTGCCCGTCAGCACCACGAGTGGGTTGCCGGCGGTCGTGGTGACAAACCCCGGCGTCGATGCGGTGACGTTGATGGTGCCGGGATGCCAGGGTGACAACGCGAAGCCGCCCGATGGCACATCCGCCGGTGTTTCGAATTCACCGGGATCGAGCGTGAACTGGCGCGAATTGCCCAGGGTGGGCCCGAGGACGATGGACGCCAGCGTCGGTATCGAACTTGCCACCGTGATCGTCCGCGCCGGCCCGCCTCCGCGCAGCGCCTGGGGCTCGACGATGTCGGAATTGTCGAGATTCACCGCTCCCACCTGCACCACGAACTCATCGTCAGGATCGGTGATCGCGAGCGTATCGGCAAGCATCACCACGCTCAGACCTGCGTCCACAATATCGACTGTCTGCATGGCGGTCGCGAACGCGTTCGATGTCGCGGTCACGGTCACGCTACCCAACTGCAACGCCTGCAGGTAGAAGACCGCCTCCGCATCTCCATTGGCCAGGGGCACGTCGATATACTCGCCGCCCATGACACTTGCATTGGCCGACACGCGCGCGAGCGTGGTGTCATCGACCGCGATGTGCACCGTCGTGCCCCCGTGGTTGGCTTCGCCCAGCTCGGCCGACGCCGCGAGCGACTGCAGATCTTTTCCAAGCCGTGTCGTAAGTCCGTTGATGTAGATGTTCTGATTGGTGACATCGACCACCTGCTGGCCGGCGCCGGTGGTGATGAAACCGGGAATCGACGCCGAGACCACCGTCTGTCCGCTGGCCAGGCCGTCGAGAGCTACACCGCCCAACGCGACGGTGGCGGGCGTTTGCGAATTCCCGGGCGCGATCTCGACGGGCACCGTGGCATTGGTAGTCGATGAGGTGACCAACTGCGCGGCGGTGCCGTTCGAGCTGGTCACCGTCGCCACCAGCGGCGGTGCGCCCGCGCGTCGCTTCTGCACGTAACTCAGCGCGTTGTTCAACGGGCCCGGCACTCCGACTCGCACCACGAATTCATCGGGAGCATCGGCGACATCGATGGCTGTTGCGAGCAAATGAACGTCGACGCCCGGAGTCATAACCTGGACGGAGTCGGTATCGCCGGTGAATAGTGCCGCGTTGGCCACAATGGTGGCGACACCGGTGGTGTCCTCGAGCCCGTGCACATAGAAAGTGAATGAGGACGTGCCGTCAGGAACGAAGATATCTACTCCGGTCTGCCCCGCGACCGACTCGAGTCCGGACACGAGCGCAAGTTCCGGCTCGAGCGATTCCACGTGCACGTTCACCCCGCCATGACTCGTCG
>DASRYI010000037.1:0-2382 GCA_035687255.1 Candidatus Krumholzibacteriia bacterium
GTCACAAGTGCCGCCGCCACTATCAAGTCAAGCATGCGCAGCCTGGAAACGGTCTATAAGGGACGTGAATTGAACTTCAAGGAGAATGCGATTCTGCGCGAATCCTATTTGAAAACGATAGAGGAAACTCAGAACTTCGGAACTCAAACGTCAGATTTTCTCAAAGGCCTTCCTGCGATGGTTGTCGGGGGAGCTGGCGGAGTTACATTGGGGGAATACCTGCATTTGAGCCCGATACAACTGTGGGCCGTTGGCCTGGGTCTGGCAGCGGTAGGGTTCGGGATCAAAACAATATTCGTGAAGAAGGCTCGCACGCAAACCCAGCACCTCTATGTGGCTCAGGACTATGAGCGTGACTGCTATTATGAGCAGTACGTTGAACGCGTAAAGGACATCTTGATGGGTTTGCTTCTGGATCTGGAACACATCCATAAGAAAGTATTTGGGGAATATTACACCAGTGACGACGTCGACAAGGCAACAGCCGAAGTCGAATGTATTCTCCTTGGAGTAAACCCGACTTTTTGCAAATTTGTTCACAAGCATATGAAGGAAAATAAAATAACACCAGATCAGTGGACGCAATGCGAATGCGGAATTCGCGAGATCACAGGAATCTGCAAACACTGGGAGGGCCCTCCCATCACATCTCAATGAGATAACGGACCTGGTGTCGAGCCTGAGCGGCCGAACGAATTCGATCCGCGTCCCGCGCTCGCCTCCTCGTCCCGGCGTTCTCGGCCCGATTCACGACCCCAAAGGCCGCGCGGCACTGTCCGCCTTCTGCAGCGTACAATCACTGAGCACTAAAATAGAGTTGCCTCTCATTTCTGGCGGTACGCCCGGGAAGGGAGAACGGATTGGGCCTATGGACATCACATTGAAGGGAAGGCGGGCGCTGGTGACCGGCGGGAATTCGGGCATTGGTGCGGCGGTGGTGACGGCGCTGGCGGGCGCGGAGGCGAAGGTCGCGATCAACTATGTGACTCACGGTGAAACCGCGCAGGCGCTGGTGCAGCAGATTGAGGCGAAGGGTGGTGAGGCGCTGGCGCTTCAGGCGGATGTGTCCAGGCCGGGCGAAGTCGCGAAGATGTACGCCGACATCGATGCGGCGTGGGGTGGCCTGGACATTCTGGTCAACAATGCCGGGATCGACGGCGCGCGTGCGCCGGCGTGGGAAGCGGACGTGACCGCGTGGCGCACGGTGATCGAGGTGAACCTGCTGGGGGCATTCCACTGTGCGCGCGAGGCGTTGCGGCGCATGATTCCACAGAAACGGGGCGTGGTGCTGAGCATCAGCTCGGTGCACGAACTGATTGCCTGGTCGGGATACAGCGCCTACGTGGCCAGCAAGGCGGGCCTGGGCATGATGACGGAAACGCTGGCGCAGGAAGCCGCACCGTACGGAGTGCGCGTGCTGGCACTGGGCCCGGGTGCAGTCAAGACGCCAATCAACCAGCGCGTCTGGAGCGACCCCGCCAGCCTGCGCGACCTGCTGGAGAAGATCCCGTTGAACCGCATGGGCGAAGCGGACGAAATCGCGCGCATGGTGGTGGTGCTGGTGTCCGATGTCGCCTCTTACGTCACCGGGCGGACGGTATTTGTGGACGGCGGGATGACCGATTATCCCGACTTCGCGCACGGTGGCTAACGTGCGCACGATGACAACACCCATCAGCCTGGCCCCGGGCTGGCCCGGCATCGAACCGCGATGGACATCCAGTGCCAAGTCCGGCATCGGCACGGCGCTCAATCGCGAGAGCCGGGTCTGGTTCACGTTGAGCCACGGCATTCTCAACGAAATCTATTTTCCACACGTCGATGAGGCGTGCACGCGCGACCTCGGGTTGATGGTGACCGACGGTCGCGACTTCTTCTCTGAGGAAAAACGCGACGCCAACCACGACGTCGCCTGTCTCGCCGCCGGCGTGCCGGCCTACCGGTTGGTGAATACGTGCACGCGCTCCCGCTATCGCATCGAGAAAGAGATTCTCACCGACCCGGCGCGCCCGGTGCTCTTGCAACGCACGCGCTTCGTGGCCCTGCAGGGGATGGCGAGCGACTATCACGTGTACGTCCTGCTGGCGCCGCATCTGGCGAATCACGGTCGCGGGAACACGGGTTGGGTGGGGGAGCATGCCGGCCTGCCCATGCTGTTTGCCCAGCGCGACGGCCGCGCGCTGGCCCTGGCATGTTCGAGCGGATGGCGGGCGCGCTCGGTGGGATTCGTCGGCGTCTCGGATGGATGGCAGGACGTGAACGCGCACAAACGGATGACCTGGCAGTATGACCGCGCGGAGAACGGCAATATCGCGCTGACCGGCGAAGTGAATGTGGCTGGCGCGGACGGCGAATTCATTCTGGCTCTGGGTTTGGGCGACA
>DASRYI010000038.1:0-3500 GCA_035687255.1 Candidatus Krumholzibacteriia bacterium
TGGCTCTGGGTTTGGGCGACACGCCCGCGGAGGCGGCGGAATGTGCCGCCGAAAGTCTCCGCGACGGGTTCGAGGCCGCGCGTACGCGTTACGTTCGTGAATGGCGTGAGTGGTTGCCAGCGCCGGCACTCGATGCGGCCCCTCCGCCGTCGCGCGACGTGAGTGCGATGAGCGCCATTGTGCTGCGTACCTGCGAGTCGAAGGAAAATCTCGGCGGTATTGTGGCCAGCCTGTCGTTGCCCTGGGGATTCGCCAAGAGTGACGACGATATGGGCGGCTATCATCTGGTGTGGCCGCGGGATCTTGCCGAGACCGCGGGCGCGTTGCTGGCCATCGGCGCGATAGACGATGTGCAACGTGTGTTGAGTTATCTGCAGGCGACGCAATGCGACGACGGCCACTGGCCGCAGAACATGTGGATCGACGGCGCTCCGTACTGGGACGGTATCCAGCTCGACGAAACGGCATTCCCAATCTTGCTGATGGATCTCGCGCGCCGGAACGACGCATTGCCCGCCGCCGACGTGCAGAAATTCTGGCCAATGCTGCGCCGCGCCGCCGTTTATCTGGTCACACAGGGCCCCGTCACCCAGCAGGACCGCTGGGAAGAAGACCCGGGCTACTCGCCGTTTACCCTGGCCGCTGTCATTGCGGCGCTGCTCGCCGCCGCGGATTTCGCCGACGGCCAGGGTGACGCCACGCTGGCGACGTATCTGCGCGAAACCGCCGATTGCTGGAACGATTCCATCGAGCGCTGGACGTATGTCAGCGGGACGGACCTTGCGCGGCGCACCGGTGTCGATGGTTACTATGTGCGCATCGCGCCGCCGGAAGTTGCGGAAAGCGCGTCACCGGCGAGCGGTTTTGTCCCCATCAAGAATCGCCCGCCCGGCGAGACCAGTGAAGCGGCCAGCCACATCATCAGTCCGGACGCTCTGGCGCTGGTGCGGTTCGGCCTGCGTGCCGCTGATGACCCGCGCATCGTCAACACCGTGAAGGTCATTGATGCGTTGTTGAAAATCGACCTGCCCGGCGGCCCGTCGTGGCACCGCTACAATGATGACGGCTATGGTGAACACGCCGACGGCACACCGTTTGACGGCACCGGGATCGGCCGTGCCTGGCCGTTGCTGACGGGTGAGCGCGCGCACTATGAACTCGCGGCCGGCAGACCCGAAGCGGCCACGCGCCTGTTGCACGCCATGGAAGCGTTCGCCAACGAAGGCGGACTGATTTCCGAGCAGGTGTGGGAGTCGGCGGACATCCCGGAACGCGAACTGTTCCTGGGCCGTCCCTCCGGTTCCGCCATGCCGCTGGTGTGGGCGCACGCCGAATACCTGAAACTGCGTCGCTCGCTGCAGGACGGCGCCGTGTTTGACGTCGCACCGCAGGCACAGCAACGCTATCTGCGGGAGAAGAAGACCTCGCCATTCACCATCTGGCGCTTCAGCCACAAGTGTCGTGAGCTGCCCGCAGGCAGAACATTGCGGGTGGAGACAATGTCGCCCGCCACGATCCACTGGAGCGCTGACAACTGGAAGACCACTCACGACGTCACCACGCGCGACACCGGAGCCGGCATCCACGTGGCCGATCTGCCGACAGCCCCTCTCGGCGCGGGAACCGAGCTGCTTTTCACGCTCTTTTGGCCTCAGGCAAAGCGCTGGGAAGGGGTAGACTTCACCATGAAGGTGGTTGCAACTTCATCATCACGATGAGAGCGGCACTGGACAGGGAGAAGCTGAACGTCATCTACGATCATGTCGCGGCACGGTATGACCTTCAGCATTCCTTTCTGACAGCCAATTCAGACCAGCGGGGCAGGATTCTTCTGGTTGAACGGGCCGTTGCTGCAGGCGATACGGTGCTCGATTGCGGTGCAGGCACGGGTTCCACCGGCCTGCTCGCGGCGGAGAGAGTCGGGGCCTCCGGAAAAGTCGTGCTCCTGGATAGCAGCGAGGGCATGTTGTCCATTGCAAGAGAGAAGGCAAGCCGGACGCATCTCGAGGACCGGGTGGAGTTCCGGACCGGCGACATGCTGGATCTACCTTTCGAAGACAACCGCTTCGATGTCGTGCTTTCCACGTACAGCATGTGCCCCGTGTATGACCCGTCGAAGGCCGCAAGAGAAGCCTACCGGGTCACCCGGCCCGGAGGGCGAATCGGGGTGGCGCATTCCACCGACCCACAGCGCCCGTGGGTGAAATGGATGGCCGATCGAGTGGAGAGCGTGGTCTGGCATCTTCCCTCGGTATCCCTGGGGTGTCGATCTGTGGCTGTCCTGCCCACGCTCGAGGATCTCGGATGCGGGATCATATTCGAGAAGCGCATCGGGGTGCCGCTGTGGCCGTTTCTTGTCTTCGTGGCGCAGAAGTGACGCCGGCGCCGCCGGCTTGCGGACGGCTTTTCCAGCACGGAAATAGTTGACCGAGTCGGTCGGATCGCAGTCTGCTTTGCTTGCGACATTGAATAGCGGGGACTCGGAAGACGACGGTTGACTGACGTGAGGCGTGAGATGTCGGCCGAAGGCGCGCTCAGCATATCCATTGATCAGGCGCGGGCGAGAATCCGCTGGTCGCATGGAATCTTCTTCGGGAGTCTGCTTGTGCAGGGCGCGATACTCGCTGTGGCGGTATATGTCTTTGTGCGGCGCGGCGATTTCAGCGGCGAACTTACTCTGCAGCAGCTAACGCGCATGGGGATACTGGAGGTCCTCGTCAGCGCCTACATCTTCTGGGCGGCATTCTGGGGTGTGCCGGTTGTCTGGGAATGGTGGCGACGGGTCGCGCGCGGCGCAATGCCGGAATCCGCGGCCCGATGGCTTCGACGTCTCATCCCGCTCAACTTGATCGTCTATCTCTGGTTCTACTGTGCGATACTCGCCGTCGGGACTGTTTATGGCACATTCGGTGGGGGCCTGTGGCAATACGTGAAGGCTCGCAATCTGGCCAGAGGATTTTCTGGCCACGACCAGGAAGCGGTGCAATGAGCAAAACAACCGACATACTCTCCATCGGCCCGAATGAACTGGCGGCTGCGGACCCGACACCCGGCATTCTCCGGGAGAAGGCGTTCGCTACGGATCGCGCCATTTTTACGCGCGTACGTGTCGAGCCGAACGTCAGCTCGGGCTGGCACTATCATGGTTCCCGCGAAGTGCTCGGCTATCTGGTCCGTGGCCGCGCCCGGCTCGACTTCGGTCCCGGGGGCAAACGAAGCACGGAAATTCAAGAAGGTGGGTTCTTCCATGTTCCTGTCGGCGTTGTTCACCGCGACGTCAACCCGACCGACGAACCCCAGGAGTTCGTGATCGCCTTCGTTGGAACCGGTCCTCTGGTGGTGAACGTTGAGGGTCCCGACCCCGGGGCTGGAACGGAGCCAGAATGACCACTTCGAGTGCATACACGACGATCGCCATCGCGGTTCTCGCAGTAATTGCGATCGTCGTCCTTTTTGTGCGTGGAAGAAAACCCGAGAACAGAATTACGCGTCTGGCCAGT
>DASRYI010000039.1:0-10710 GCA_035687255.1 Candidatus Krumholzibacteriia bacterium
ACGGCGGACGGCCGCGGTGCAATGTGCACGCGCGGCCGTCCGGCGGGAATTCGCTGCCGGTGGCTACCGGTACAGCGCCTTGACCGCGCCCCAGGTGGTCTCCTGCACCGCCAGGGCGCTCCGGTCCGTGCCGCATCCGCACGACGCGTTGGCGTTGACCATCACACCGCGTCCGGTGCCCGGCCATTCGTTGAAATCGCAGTCGACGGCGATCGACGGTTCGGTGAAGTACGTCCATGACGTCGGATGCGTCACCGGGAACGAACAACACGACTCGGTGTTACCGGGCGCCATGAAGCGAACGTAGCCGACATAGATCGGGAGCGGCAGGCACGCGCCGTAACCAATGGACAGTCCCAGCGGAACCTGGGTGCTGCCAATATTGGCCCACGGCTGCGCGAGGTGATCGTCCAGCCACACCACGTTCGGCCAGCAGGCGGGCGGATACGCCGAAAACAGCAGTCCCGTGGATGATCCCTCGCCGGTGTGGAAAATATGAACATCCACAATGCCGGCGTTATGCGCATCCAGCGCGCACGAACTCATGGCGGCGTCTGCGTAGAACTCCACACTGTAGTGCGGGTCGGCTCCCGCGGGAGCAGCGGTCCAGATCACGATGAGTGCGGCACCGGCCATCCATACACCTATTTTCATGAGAAAACCCCCTCTTGGATCCGCGGGGCGGCGATAGAAGTTTGCTGGCGGGGTGGGAAAGAACCAGATAGCTGAAACCTAGCGACCGGACGGGATGGTGTCAACGGGCAGGTTGATACATTATCGAGGCCCGCCCGCCCCGGGACCGCCGCGGTGTGGTAGCATGGCGGCAACCGTCAGGAGCCAAACTCATGTGCCGCAACATCAAGACTCTGTCCAATTTCGAGCCCCCCGCCACCGACGACGAAATCCGCGCCTCGGCGCTGCAGTTCGTGCGCAAGATCAGCGGGACCACAAAGCCGTCGAAGGCCAACGAGGAACTCTTCAACCACGCCGTGGATGAAGTGGCCGCGGTGGCGCGGCGGCTGGTCGATCACTTTGTCACCAGCGCTCCCCCTCGCAACCGTGATGTGGAGACAGCCAAAGCCCGCGAGCGTTCGCGCGCGCGCTTCGGACGTTAGCGCGGCTAGAAAAGCAGAAAGGCCGCCACCGCGAGCGCCAGCGCGATGCGGTACCACGCAAACACCTGCAGGCCGTGGCGCCGCAGGAAACCGAGCAGGAAGCGGATCACCATCCACCCGCCGACGGCCGAGGTCAGAACGCCCACAATCAATGCCACCTTCTCGTCGTGCGGAATGGGGAGATTCGACTCCGACAGCTCAAGGCCCTTGAGCAAACACGCGCCGAACGTGATGGGCGTCGCCAGCAGGAATGAAAAGCGAGCGGCTTCGTCGCGCCGCAGCCCGCACATCATGCCCACCACAATGGTGATTCCCGAGCGCGACACGCCCGGGATCAGCGCGAACGTCTGTGCACATCCAATGATGAGCGCGCGCTCGAGAGAGAGCGAATGCATGAGCGCTTCGTGGATGAAGCGCTTCTCCGCCCACAGGAACAGCAGGGCACCCGCGATCAGCGTGAACACCGTGACACCCGGATGGCGGAAGTAAGTCTCGATCGCCGTCTCGTATCTTGCGCCCACCACCGCGCCGGGAACGCACGCGGCGATCACGAACCATGCCATGCGGCCGTTGGGGTCCTTCAGTCCGCGGCGGAAGATGCTGTTCACGAATCCCCGCAAAAGCGCCAGCAGGTCACGCCGGAAATAGATCACGATCGCGACCAGCGTGCCGAAGTGCAGGGCGACGTCGAAGGTGAGCCCATCGGCCGCCTTGAAGTCGAGCCAGGTGCGCGCCAGAATCAGGTGCGCGGACGACGAGACGGGAAGAAACTCCGTCAGCGCCTGAATGAGACCCAGGATGAACGCAAGAACGCCGACCGGCATATCAGTCCTCTGATTCCTCGGGGGCGATTTCCGCCAGCACGTGACCGAAGCTCACCTGGTCGCCCACCTTGCAGTTGATGTCGCTCACCACGCCGTCGATCGGCGCGGTGATTTCGTTGTGCATCTTCATGGACTCCAGCACCACCACCGGCTGGCCCGCCTTCACGCGGTCACCGACGGCCACGTTAACCGCGATGATAGCACCCGGCATGGGCGCTTCGAGGATGCCGCTGCTTCCCGCCGCCCGTGCTTCGATGGGCCGGTCGCTGTCGATCCGCGGGCGCGCCACGTGGTAGTTGCGCCCGCCCAACGACACAATCCGGCCCGCCGGTCCGTCGGACGCGTGCGCGAGGTACGACGCGTGGTTGACGAGAAACGCCACCGTGCCGCTGGTTGTCTGGATTTCGGTGACGCGGTGACGGCGTCCGTCGACAGAAATCACCACGCCCTCGGGACCGCATTCTACGTCCACGTCGCGTGCCACTCCATCGAGAACAATCCGAACCATGCTAACGCGCCCCCCCGATCTCCCAGGCGCCGAGACGTTGCCACAGCGACGGCTGCGGCGACACGCCGCCGTTACCGGCAACGCCGCGGCCCACGTTCAGTCCGTCGGCCAGCGCGGCCGCGATGAAGGCCTCGTCGGGGATATCGGCGCTCGCGGGTTCCAGCACCTCGGGGTGGTCGTCGAAAAACGTGGTGGCCACATCGCCCGCGATGAACGCCGGGTGGCGCAGGATGCGGCGGTGCAGGTCGATGCTGGTGGACACGCCGTGCACCACGTATTCGTTCAGCGCGCGCAACATGCGCCGGCGCGTGGTATCGCGGTCTTCGCCGAAGGCCACCAGCTTGGAGAGAATCGGGTCGTAGTGCGGTGTCACTTCCCAGCCCTCGTACACGCCGCTGTCGTTGCGAATGCCCGGGCCCGACGGCTCGTACAGATACGAGATCACACCGCACGACGGCATGAAGTGCCGGGTTTCATCTTCGGCGTAGATACGGCACTCGATGGCGTGCCCGCGCTGGATGAGATCCTTCTGCGCAAACGCCAGTGGTTCGCCGTTCGCGATCCGCAATTGCCACTGCACCAGATAGATGCCGGTGGTGCATTCGGTGATGGGGTGCTCCACCTGAATGCGCGTGTTCATTTCCAGAAAGTAGAAGTTCCCCGCAGCGTCGACCATGAACTCGACCGTTCCCGCATTCACGTAGCCGACGGCCCTCGCCGCCGCGACCGCGGCCTCCCCCATCCGGCGCCGCAACTCGGGAGTGAGCGCCGAGGAGGGCGTTTCTTCCAGCACCTTCTGGTGACGCCGCTGAATCGAACATTCGCGCTCGAAGAGGTGCACGATGTTTCCGTGCGCGTCGGCCAGCACCTGGAATTCCACATGGCGCGGCCGTTCGATCATCTTCTCCACGTAGACAGTGTCGTCGCCGAATGCCGACTTCGCTTCGCCAATGGCGGCGCGCGCCGCCGCTTCGATCTGCGAACGCTCGGTCACCAATCGCAGTCCCTTGCCGCCCCCGCCCGCGGACGCCTTGATGAAAACCGGAAGGTCCATCGACTTCACGGCGGCAACGATGGCCGCCGGGTCGTTCGTGCCCGTATCCGTTCCCGGAACGATGGGCACGCCCGCCTTCTTCATGATGGCGCGCGATCCGATTTTGCTGCCCATGGCGCGGATTGCGCTCGACGGCGGACCGATGAAAGTGAGGCCCTCGCGCTCGACGCGCTCGGCGAAGTCGGCGTTCTCGGAAAGAAACCCGTAACCGGGATGGATGGCGTCGGCGCCGGTGGTCCGCGCCGCCTCGATGATGGCATCCATGTTGAGATAGGACTGGAGCGGCGCCGGCGGGCCGATGCACACCGCTTCATCGGCGTGCTGGACGTGCAGGCTGCGGCGATCCGCTTCCGAATACACGGCGACCGCGGGGATATCGAGCACATGGCACGCGCGAATCACACGCACGGCGATCTCGCCGCGGTTGGCAATGAGCACCCTGGAAACCCGGCGCGCGGCTGCGGCCTTACGCTTGTTCCCCACGCTAGCCCTCGACGTCCCACCTGGGCTTGCGCTTCTCGAAGAACGCCGCGAAGCCCTCCTGGCCCTCGTCCGCACCGCGCAACGCCGCGATGGTGCGCGCCGTGTATTCCTGCATGTCCTCAATACGCGCCCACGACACGCGGTTGATGAGCTCCTTGGTAACGGCGATGGCCTTCGGACCCGCCTTCAGGAAGTAATGAATCCAGCGCTGGGTGTGCAGGTCGATGTCGGCGATGTCGACCACTTCGTTGATCAGGCCGATCTCGCGCGCGGTTTCGGCATGGAAGATACGTCCGGTGAGAAAATAGTCGCGCGCATTGGTTTCGCCGATCTTGCGCAACACGTAGGGAGAGATGGCCGCGGGCGCAATGCCCAGCAGGATCTCGCGCAACGCGAATTTCGCTTCGCGGATACACAGAGAGATGTCGCACGCGCTCACCAGCCCCACACCGCCACCCATGCAGGCGCCGTTGACGCGCGCGATGGTCGGCTTGGGAAGCCGGTAGAGTTTCTCCAGCATGCGCGCGAAGATCTTGGCATCCTCCACGTTCTGTTCGAACGTGTAGTGCGACACCTTGCGCATCCAGTTCAGGTCCGCACCCGCCGAAAACACGTCGCCCTCGCCGGTCAGCACCATGACGCGCATCGAGTCGTCCTGGGCGATGACATCCAGCGCCTGGGTGAGTTCCACGATCAGCACATCGTCAAACGCATTCTTCACCGAGGGGCGATCGATGGTGATGCGCACCACCGGTCCGGTCTGTTCAAAACGAAATGTGGAATAAGCCATGCGTGATCACATCCTGAAGACGCCGAAACGGTGATCGGGAATCGGCGCGTTGAGAGACAGGCTGATGGCGAGCGCAACCGCCTGGCGCGTATCCAGCGGATCCACGACGCCGTCGTCCCACAGACGCGCGGTGGAATAGTAGGCGTTGCCCTCGCGTTCGTACTTGTCGAGAATCGGCTGTTTGAATGCGGCCTCGTCTTTGGCGGTGGCCTTCTTGCCGTCGGACTGTTTCACCGTCCACAGCACGTCGGCCGCCTGCTGGCCGCCCATCACGGAAATCCGGGCGGTGGGCCACATCCACAACAGGCGCGGCATGTAGCCTCGTCCGCACATGGCGTAATTGCCCGCGCCGTACGACCCGCCGATGATCACCGTGAACTTGGGCACCTGCGCCGCCGCCACCGCGTGCACCATCTTGGCGCCGTCGCGCGCGATGCCGCCGTGTTCGAACTCCTTGCCCACGATGAAGCCGGTAATGTTCTGCAGGAACAGGAGCGGCACCTTGCGCGTCGCGCACATTTCGATGAAGTGCGCGCCCTTGCGCGCGCTCTCGGCAAACAGAATGCCGTTGTTGGCCACGATTCCCACCGGGAAACCCATGATGCGCGCGAAGCCGGTGACCAGCGTGGTGCCGTAGAGCGGCTTGAATTCGTGGAAGCGGCTGCCGTCCACGATGCGCGCAATCACCTCGCGCGCGTCGAACGGCCGGGACAGGTCCTTCGGGATGATCCCGTACAGTTCCTGCGGGTCGTAGTGCGGATCTTCGGCCGGGTGCATGTCGAGCACGGCGCGTTCGCCGTGTCCCAGTCCTTCGACGATGTTGCGCAGAATCTGCAGCGCGTGTTCGTCGTTCTCGGCCAGATGGTCCGACACGCCGGAGATGCGCGTGTGCACGTCGGCGCCGCCCAGTTCTTCCGGCGACACATCGACGCCGGTCGCGGCTTTTACCAGCGGCGGTCCGCCGATGAAGATGGTGCCCTGGTTCTTGACGATGACGTTCTCGTCGCTCATGGCGGGAACGTAGGCGCCGCCCGCGGTGCACGATCCCATCACCGCGCACAGCTGCGGAATGCCGGCCGCGCTCATCACCGCCTGATTGTAGAAAATGCGGCCGAAGTGGTCCTTGTCGGGAAACACGCCGTCCTGCAGCGGCAGAAAGACACCACCCGAGTCGACCAGGTACACGCACGGCAGCCGGTTCTCGATGGCAATCTGCTGCGCGCGCACGTGCTTGAGCACCGTCATCGGGAAATAGGTGCCGCCCTTGACGGTGGCGTCGTTGGCCACCACCACCACCTCGCGCCCATGCACCACGCCCGCGCCGGTAATCACACCCGCGCTCGGCGCCTGGTCGTCGTACATGCCGTTGGCGGCCAGCGCGCTGAACTCCAGGAAGGGCGTGTTGGGATCGAGCAGACGGGCGATGCGTTCGCGCGCGGTCAACTTGCCGCGCGAGCGGTGCTTTTCCACCGCTGCCTCGGAACCGCCCTGCTTCACCGCGTCGAGGCGCGCGCGCAGGCGCGCGCACGCGTCCCGCTGGAAGGCGTCGTTTTCCTTGAAGGCGGAACTCGACGTCTGGACTTTCGACTCGATTTTGTACACTGAGAAGAACCGGTCCCGGTTGAGGTTAGGCCCGTGCAGCGGGCGTTTGGACCGGGCAAGAATAGAACAAAACCCGCGCGGATTATAAGCCCAATCTGGAAACGCGTGCCGCTACGACCGCCCCGCCGGCACCGGAAGCCCGAGCTCCTTCAGGTACTTCTCGTCGCCTTCCCCGTGCAGCTTCCAGTACTCCAGTCGTTGCGAACCCAGCAGCTCGCCGTCCACGTCGGGCGGAAGCGACCATTTCACGATGCGGTGCGGATACGCCGCCTCGATCCAGAACTGCCCCGCGCGCCCGTCGCTGGTGCGCACGTCGTAGAGCGTGGTGGTGAAGTCGCCCGCCGGCGCGCGCACGTTCTGCGGTTCTTTCGCGCGGGTGATGGTGGCCTGGATCCATTCCTGTTTGTGGTGCGTGAGACGCGCGTAGAATGACCCCGGCAGATACGGCAGCGTGCGCGCTTCGCCAGCCGCCAGGAAATCGTCGCGCAGGCCGCGCAACGCAATGAACAACTCGTCCTCGGTGACCCCGCCCTTGGGCCAGCCCAGCGTGATCGGTCCGGATTCGTTTTCGAAGTAGCTGAAGTAGCTCCCGCGAATCTCTTTCGGACGAAAGATCATCTCTTCGTACACGTTCCCGCACCATTCCTGACTCGAGAACGACACCTTCACCGGTTCCAGATTCTTCGTGCGCACGAACACCGACACCATGGTGTTGTAGTCGTAGATGCCCGTCTGGAAATCGCGCACCAGGTTGAGCTTCAACGCGTCGAAGGTATCGGACGGGTTGGCGTTCGCGTCATCCACCTTGACGCGCCTGGATTCGCTGAAGGGCTCGGTGACGAACACCATCACCGCGGTGCCCGAGCGGTCCTGCCCGTAGCGCGACACGGTAAGGTGGTAGCCGTCGAGTTCGGCCTTGCCGTCGTGCCACCAGGAATCGAAATCAGCGGCCCGGCTCGAGAACGGCCAGAAGCTGAGAAGAAGACCCACCATGAGTAGCCGTTGCGTGTTCGTCATATACGGAGGGTACGCCCCCGGCGTGACCCCGCGCAACCGTGGCCTCCACCACTTTCCTGATGAGTCCGGGCCAATCATGCAGTACTATTTGATTCACACTAACTGTGTCTTTTCCGGCGCTCGCCCTCCCGGAAAGAAAGACGGTGACGAAGCGTCGGCTGCGTTGGTCCCTCGCCCGGAGGGTTGTCGTGGCACACCGCTGGTTCACCCTTTTCCTTCTACTCTTTGCACTGATCTGGTTCCTTCCCATCGATTCGCCCTCCGCGCACGGCGTTGAAACCGCTGCCGCCGCTCGCTGGAAGAACGGAGACCTGGTTCCGCCGCTCCCGCTCGACGAGACGGTGCGCGCGCAGGCACTCGCGCAGGTTGACCGGCGTGCGCGCGCGATGCTCGCGGCGCAGCCGGGTGTGCGCATGTTGCCACCGGCGATCATGGAGAAACCGGCGCCGGCATCGACACCAACGCTCCCGGGCTCGCGTAAGCCGTCACGAACCCGTGCTGCGTCGGTTGGAAACACCAGTGACCTCCAGGCGGTGCGCCGTTTGATTGATGAGTCGCTCGCCGCGGCCGCGACGCCACCTGCCACGCAAACATCGGATCCCGTGCCCACGCTCGCCGTGTCCGGCATCGACCGGAGCCCGGCGACCGGAGCGGGTCCCCAGCCGGGGATCGATTTCAACGATTACTATCCGGCCTCTCCGGATATCAGCGTGGGCTTGAATCACGTGGTGATTGCGGCCGTCCGGAGCTTTCAGGTGCGCGACAAGTGCGGCAACGTCGCCATCGATGACGATTTCGGTGCGTATTTCGGCCTGGATCCATCGCTCATCTACGCCGAACCGGTGACCGTCTACGACGAATGGAGCAACCGATACCTGATGGTCTACGAGGCGTTCAATTACGCCCTGTCGCAGTTCGAATGCTATCTCGCCATCTCCACCGACGAGTCGGCGACAACGTGGTACTACTACGACATTCCATTCGCCGCCGCGGGAGACCTCGGCGATGACATTTCAGTCGCGGTATCCCCATGGGGGATCTATCTGTGTGGCGACGAATACGCGTGGGTGGGCGGTTTTCTGGGCGCCACCATCATCGAGTTGGACAAGGCCACCGCCTACAGCGGCGCCCCGCTGACCGCCTATGCGCGGCGCGGACTCACCGATGCCATTGACGCATTGCCGGCACGAGGCGTCCGGCCGGCCCAGATGCATACGTTTCCAGGCGCGGTGTACTTCGTAAATACGAAATACGCCGGAGGGTCATCCGGCACACTGTTTACACTCCTGGGGACACCCGGGTCTTCTTCCCTCGGATCGGCCAACATGTCCATGGCGTCCTACACCTGGTTATGGACTGTTCAGCAGCCGGACCTCTCGACGGTTGAGGCGGGTGATTGCCGGGTCAGCGATGCCGTCTATGATTCCGGAAAGGTCTACTTCTGCTTCACAGTACAAAACCCCCTCGCGCCCACGCGAACTACCATCCGCATCGGACGCGTCATTGTGGCCACCGTGTTCTATGGCGGTCTCAATCTGTCCACTCCCGCGTCTCTCATGTTCGGCGCGCTCGACATCGACGATTTCGAGAATGTGGGGCTCTTCTGGAACGAAGTCAGTACCTCGGAATACATGTCGGCCGGATTCTGGATCGCCAATCTGGAATCATTGACGGAGTACGACTCCGGCGTCGTCCTCAACGGTCTGTCCAGCGTTGCGCTGGGTGGATCCCCCCACCGGTGGGGCGACCACAACGGCGTGACGCGCGATCCCGCTGACGACCACACCTTCTGGATGCACGCCGCTTACGCATATGCACCCACGGCGTGGCGGACGGGCGTCTACATCGCCGGTGGCATCGGCCTCGGCAATCTGTCGGTGACCCCGGTAATACCTCTCATCACGTCGGGTGTGGAGGGAGGTCCGTTCACCCCCGATCATTTTCAGATCCACCTCGAGAACACGGGCCCGGGTGTCGCCAACTGGCACATTCAGTCATGGCCGGCGTGGGGTTCGTTCGCCCAGTACAGTGGCTCGCTGCCGCCCTACCTGTCGCAGGACATCGTGATGAACGTCGATCAGACGGCGGCTGCTTCGTACAGTCTCGGACTGCATGACGAAGCGCTCATCATCGAGAATTGCTCGGGAAGCGGTGGCGACAACATCACCGCGACGCTGGCAGTCGGCCAGGATTTCAACTGCCCCGGCACCACCGCGCTTCTCTTCCCGCTCGACACACTCCCCACACTGGGCAGCGTCACGAATGTGACTCCCGGCGTCTACTTCACCCCGACCGAGAATATCTCGGTGTGTGCGGTGGGCATCTACGCCGATATCGACATTCCCAGATACGCCAACGTTTCCATTTATCGCGAGGGTGCCGGAGTGATCGCCGGATCCACGGCGCTTCTCTATAAAACCGAGGCGGCGTTCCACTACTTCCCCATCGACGTGGCGCTGGAGGGATGCGAAAACTACGAACTCGTGGTTTCATTCCCGGGTGCGTGGTCGTACCCGGCGTTTGATGAACTCGTGATCCATGAGCCATTGGATGTGTCAGGACTGGTTCGCGTGCTCGACGGCGCGCAGGGCGTCGACCCGTCGCCGAAAGTACTGTCACCAATGTTCCTGGTCGCGAGTTCGGAAACGTGCCTTCATCATACCGAACTCTCCGGCAACGATTTCTTCATCTCTGGGTCCAACCTGACGCGCGGCAACATGGTGCAGCCGCGAATGACACACCGCATCTGTTCGGTGGGCGTCGACATGGCGGCGCCGGTGGGAACGGAGGTCACGGCAAACGTCGTCGAGACCTCGAGCGGGAGCCTGGTGGCCGCCGGTTCCGCAATCGTTTCCAGCCCGGGCCTGGTGGAAACCGTGATTCCGATCTCGGCCTTGCTCGTCGAAGGACGCCAGTACGACATCAATGTGACGGTGCCGGGGTCATCCGCCATTGCGGTTTTCGCGGCCCGTCCCGTGCCATACGTTACGGACTGGGCTCAGGTAGTAAGCGGGTCTTCCTACGGCGGCGCAGACCCCGACGTCACCGACATGACGTTGTCGTGGAGTGACGAGTTGCCCGGATATCCGTTCGATCTGTCGAAGTCGGGAGCGCCGCCATCGAGCGCATCCGGACCGGGAGTGTGGGGTGAGTACATTACCTCTCTACTGGATGACGAGGTCTACTCGCTGGGAATCTACGCCGACATCCCGCCGAATCAGACCATCAGTGCGCGTATCTACAGTGCCAGCGGGACGACGCGCGGCGGACTCATCACCCAGGGCACAATTACTTCCGTCCTGCCGGGGCCCCGCTGG
>DASRYI010000040.1:0-8868 GCA_035687255.1 Candidatus Krumholzibacteriia bacterium
CGAGCTCGCGCGCTCGATGCAGGTTGTGGCTGCGCTTCTCTTCCTGATGGTGTGCTGGTGGATCACGGAGGCAGTTCCGCTCCCCGCGACGGCACTCCTGCCCGCACTGGTGCTGCCGCTCTTCCGGGTCACGGGCGTGCACGGGGGCGAGGTTGTGACGTTCACCAACCGCAACACGCTGGCGAACTACGCACACCCCGTGATCTATCTCTTTCTCGGCGGATTCCTGCTGGCAGCCGCGATGCAGAAGTGGCGCCTCGACCGCCGCTTTACGCTGTGGATGCTCACGCGCGGTTCACTGGCCGATAACCCGCGCCACATCCTGCTGGGCATGATGGCGGTGACGGCGTTTCTGTCGATGTGGATCTCCAACACGGCGACCACGGCCATGATGCTGCCACTGGGTCTCGGCGTGTTGTCATCGATGAATCTGAAAGCCGGAGAGTCGCACTTCGGAACGTGTCTCATGCTGGGAATCGCGTGGGCCGCATCGATCGGCGGCGTGGCCACCATCATCGGTTCACCTCCCAACGGCATCGCCCTCGGCATTCTCAACGCCCATTTCGGCGGCGATCCCGCCTACCGGCACATCACGTTCCTGGACTGGCTGTCGTTCGGGGTTCCGTACGTCGTGCTCTACGTCCCGGTGGCGTGGTGGATTCTGCTGCGCACGCGTCCCCCGGAAATCGACCGGGTGCCCGGCGCCCGCGAGCGTTTTCTTGCGCAACGACGCGAACTCGGCCCCCTGTCGAGCGGAGAGAAAGGGACGATCGCGGTGTTTCTGCTGGCGGTGGTGCTGTGGGTCACAAATCCATTCTGGACCGCGATCCTTCCGCAGCGTATGACTGCCGCGCTTTCGTGGGTGGATGAGTATTCCATCGGACTCACCTGCGGCGTGCTGATGTTCTTTGTTCCCGTCCGCGGCAGCAAACACCGCTTCCTTCTCGACTGGAAGGACACCTCGTTCGTGGACTGGGGCACGCTGATTCTGTTCGGTGGCGGGATCGCGCTTTCGGAAGCAATGTTTCAGACCGGCCTGGCGTCGTGGATTGCCAATGCCTTTGTCGGCGTGCTGGGAACACCGCCGACGCTGGTCATGATGTTCGCCGTGATCGTCTTCATGGGACTGTTGACCGAGGTCACGTCCAACACCGCAGTGACCACCATGATCGTCCCCGTCATCATCTCCATCGCGCTGCGCACCGGGCAGAATCCGGTGGCGCTTTCGTTGGCAGCAGCGGTGGCGGCGTCGATGGCGTTCATGTTGCCGGTGGCGACTCCACCCAACGCGCTGGTGTTTGCGACGGGCTATGTCTCGGTAAAGGATATGGTCCGGTCGGGCATACTCCTCGAGATTCTGAGCTGGTTCATGACCACGGCCATCATGGCGGTATTCGCCCGCTGGTTATTCGGCGTGGTTTCGTTCTGAAGCCCAACGTCTGCCGTGGAGGCAACCGGCGTGCAAACACCGGTCTTTGCCCGGTTGCGGGCCCTATCTGAGTGCGCTACGATCGGGCATATTGTGGAACTGGTCGCGATCGGAGAAGTGAACCATGTCAGCTATCCGCTACGGCTTTGAAAAGCACCTTCCGCACATGTCCTACGAGGACGCGATTACAAAGGTCACGGCGGCGTTGAAGGAGGAAGGATTCGGCGTCCTGACCGAGATCAACGTCCGGAACACGCTCAAGCAGAAGCTCGATGTCGACTTTCGTCGCTACGTCATTCTCGGGGCATGCAATCCCAACCTCGCGCATCGCGCACTGGACGCCGAACCGCAGGCCGGTCTGCTGCTGCCGTGCAATGTGGTCGTACAGGACGCGCCCGGTGGCGGGGCGATCGTTTCCATTGCCGATCCGCGCGCGATGTTCACGCTGGTCGAGAACGCCGCGGTCGCGCCCGTGGCGGAGGAAGCCGATCAGCGTCTGCGCCGGGTCATGGCGGCGTTGCGCTGAGCACTCGCTAGTGCGTCGATCCGGCCAGCGGCCGCACGTCACGCACCAGATCCACGAGCACCTCGCCCGGCGCTTCCGTCACCACGAAATGCGCGGCGCGCGGGATGACGAAGAGCTGCTTGCGGGGTGCGTGTATGCCGGCGAAATAGTCCCTGACCAGACTGGTGGGAGTGGTTCGATCGTCCGCGCCCGCAAAAAAGAACACCGGGCATGTGAACGTGGTTATTCTGCCGAAGTCGACATCCACGGACTGGGGCAGCAAAATCTGAGCCGACGTCAGTTCTCCCAGCTCCTCGGCCTTCACATCATCGTCGCTGTAAAGCGGACTGGCTGCGATGATCGCTGACTCGTCGGCGTCAGACTTTCCGTACAGCATTCCTCCGTACGCTACCACCCATTTGCGCTCCTGCAGGATTGCATCCAGCGGAACCGGACCGCTTCCCGGGTAGGGTGCGAGCGCGCGCAATTCGCGCAAGGCCGTGGTGTCGCTCCGCGCCTCCGCCAGCGCGAGCGTCTCTTCGTAGCTCACTTCTTCGTTGCGGCGCGCATTTACCACCTGACCGACACCGATGTAGGCATACAGCCATTCGGGATGACGTTGCGCGATGCGGATTCCGAGAATGGTACCGAAGGAGTGGGCCATGACGAAGATCCGGTCCTTCCCGTACGTCTTGCGCAACCATTCGATCATTGCTTCTGCGTCCGCCTGCATGCGTTCCAGCGTCATGGATTCATCCGGTTGCAGGTGTGCGGCGGTGAATGTCTTTCCCGCGCCCCGCTGGTCCCACTGCACCACGGTGAAGTACTCCTCCCACGGGCGCTGAAAGGTCCATGCGAGCGGCATCATGGGAGCACCGGGCCCACCGTGGATGAAGAGCAGAATCGGATTGGCGGGGTCGTTGCCGCGCACACTGATCCACTGCGGGATACCGTTGATCTCCACAGTTTTCAGTTCGTCGATTCCACCGGGAGGAATGGTCTGAGCGGCGCGGATGGCGGCGCGCACCGTATCGGATGGTGACGGTTCGCCCGCCCACACCGGGCCGGTCGCCGCCAGCAAGAAAGTCACGGCGATGGAGATGACGCGAATCATCATGTCACGCAACCGCCGGGCGTCGTGCTCCGTTCATCTTGCCCTGACCTCGGTGTCCACATTCGACTCGCCCTCGCTGCGTGCGATGATCGCGGCTCCGACGGAGTCGCTCAGCACGTTGATCGAGGTCCGGTACATGTCGAGCGGCCGGTCGATGGCGAGCATGGCCCCCACGATGGTTCCCACTTCGGGGCCCTTGAGCCCCACCGCATCCAGGACCAGAAAGATCACGACCAGCCCGGCGGAGGGCACCGCCGCCGCACCGATGGACGCGAGCAGCGCGGTTACCACCACCAGCATCTGCTGGCCGACACCGAGGTGGAAGCCCAGCACCTGCGAAACGAACAGCACGCCCGCACACTCATAGAGTGCTGTGCCGTCCATATTGATGGTTGCTCCCATGGGAAGGACAAACGACGATATCCGGTTGGACACGCCGACCCGCTCCTCGACCGCGCGCAGTGTGACCGGGAGCGTGGCGCCCGACGACGCCGTCGAAAACGCAACCGCCAGCGGTTCGAGCATGTTACGGAAGTGAATGCGCGGGTTGATGCGTCCCAGCAGGATCAAGAGCAACGGCAGTATCACGAACATATGAATCATCAGGCCCGCCGCAACCGTGGCCATGTAGAGCCCGAGTACTTTGAACGTCGCAAATCCCGTTGTCGCCACCATGGTGGTGATCAGCCCGAATACGCCCAGCGGCGCCAGCCGTATGATCCACCCCGTCAGGCGCATCATGGCATGAAACCCCGCATCGAAGAACTGAACCAGCGTCTGTCGCGGCCCGTCGGGAAGCGCGGCCACCGCAACCCCGAACAAGATGCAGAAGAAGATGATCGCCAGCATCTGCGAGCCGGCCAGGGCGCTGACGACGTTGTCGGGGATGATCTGCCTCATCAGATCGCCCGCCGACATGCCGGTTTGCAGCTCGGGCAGGTTGCCTTGCGTTGCATTCACGAGGTTGGCGCCGCGGCCGGGCTGGATGACGTTGACGAGGATGAGTCCCACCAGGATGGCCAGCAGGCTCGAGAAGACGTAGTAGCCCAGCGTCTTGCCGAACAGTCGCCGCAGGCCGGCGCCGTGTGGCACCGATGCCACACCCGAGATGATCGAAAAAACCACGAGGGGCACGATGATCATCTTGAGCGCGCGGATGAAGAACGTGCCCAGCCACGAGACGCCGGGAGCAATGGACTGTCCGGCAAGGGCCCCTGCGACCGTGCCGAGGCCCATGGCAATGAAGATCTGCCAGTGAAGCTGAGTGTACCAGCGGCCGGAGTTCATCAGTTCCCGAGCCTACGCAAGTTGGGGAAAAGAGGCAACCAATTCGATGGCGCGCTATAATGGCGCAACCGCGTTGGAGGTGGATGACGTGGGCCCAACAGCACTCGACACCACGAGATGGCGGCAGCGCTCCGTTGCTGCGTCGTTGTTCGCCGGTCTGGCCTCGCTCATTATCTACGCGCTTACCTGCTACCGCACAATTACGTGGTGGGAGAGTTCGCAGTATTCACTGGCAGCCTGTACGCTGGGCGTTGTGGGTGCCCCCGGCTCTCTCATGCTCACGGTTCTGGGCCGGGCATTTACGCGTCTCCCGTTTGGAATCTCGCCTGCATTCGCGTTGAATCTTCTGGCCGGCATACTGGCCGCGGGCACGATCGCGTTGACGGTTCGCGCAGCGTGCAATCTGTACGGCATGGTGGCGCCCGACAAGCCGCTGTTGGGGTCGTGGTGGATCGCCGTCGGGATTGCACTCGGCTCGCTGCCTCTCGCCTTTGGTTCCGTCTTCTGGACCTACGCGGTCATGTTCACACCCTATATGCTGACGGCAATCTTCACGGCGACTATTCTGGTATCCCTCCTGCGCTGGTGGCAGGCCGCGACGAACGGGATCGGGTGGCTCTTCGTCATCGCGCTGCTCATCGGCCTGGATTTCAGCGTCCATCGAACCAATGCCTTGCTCATCCCGGGTATTCTGGCCTGGGTGATGATCCGCCGGCCCCGCGCAATTGCATCTCTCCGTGTCTGGGCGGCCGGTACGGCCGGATTGCTGGCCGGCCTTGCGGCACAGCTGTTGATCATGCCCATGGCGTCGCGGTCACCCGCACTCAACATGGGCAATCCATCGAATTGGTCGCGATGGTGGGACTACGTATCGCTGAAACAGACCGGCGGCGGTTTTCTGTTCAACGTTTTCCCACGACGGTCCGGCTTCTTCAACCATCAGCTCCGTGATGTCATGGATGCACTCGCGTCAAGCTTTACCACCACCGGTGGCACGCTTGCGTGGGTTGGTGCGGTGCCGCTGGTGTTCGGCGTGTACGGCATAGTTTCTCTCTGGAAAAAGAACACGCGGCTCGCCGTGGCACTCGCTGTGTTGTTCATTGCCACGGTGTGCACTACGGTGGTGTATTTCAACATACCCACGGGTTATTTTCGCTCGCTGCACCGTCACTATCTTCCCTGTCTCGTGATCTTCGCACTTATCTCGGGGTACGGCGCCGGAGCAGCGGTCGCGCGGTTGCGCACACCCGACGGGCGCCGCGGGATCGTGCTGGCCGGCGTGACACTTGGATTGATTGCGGCCGGTGGCATCGGGAGGCTGGCGGGCAATTACCACTCGCAGGATCGTTCACGCAGCCACTTCGCGTACGATTTTGCGCACAACCTCCTTGACCATATTCCGCGTGATTCCATTCTTCTGACCAACGGCGATAACGACACCTTCCCCCTGTGGTATTTGCAGACCGTCGAGGGCGTGCGTCCCGACGTAACCGTGATCAACATTCCCCTGACGAATACCAGCTGGTACGTGGAGAATGTATTGTGCCGGCCCGGCGGCGTGGCGTTTTCCAGACCCGTGGGTGAAATGACCGGTCTTCACCCCATTCCGTGGACGGAACACGAGGTCGCCCTGCCGGGGTACCTCCCCGCCGAGGGGGCCGCACCAGCTGATTCCGTCCGCCTGCACGTCGCTCCCTCGATGGAGGGGTACCTGCTGGCGCAGGACCAGGTCATTCTGGAGATGATTCAGACGAACCGATGGAAACGACCCGTGATGGTCGCGACCACCGTTTCACCGCGGTCGCTTTCCTGGTTGAGCGATCATCTGAGCCTCGAAGGACTGGCGTATCACTTCGTTCCCGCCGTCGATCCGGGCCCCGCCGTTGCGGTGCTCAAGTCGAACCTGCTGGAAAGATACCGCTATCGCGGCTACGCGGAGCCTGCAACGCCCATTGACGCAACCACCAGAACCATGGGCCAGAACTACTGCGTCGCCTTTGTTGTACTCGCTCATGCCGTCAGAGACGGTGACGGACGCGAACCTTGCCTGAAGATCATGGACGCAATGCAGGCGGTGCTTCCCCTGGAGCGATTGCAGCCGGCCGAGCCGGTTGCTGCAGCCGTGGCGGGAGCGTGCACGACACCGTGAGCAAGACGGGCAACCGTCCCCGCCGGGTCGTCTCACGTTCGTAATTTCAACGCAGCTCCGGTTTCAACACGTCGAGCCATTGTGCGATGGTTGCGAGAAACACGGGTGAGGCAGTCTTGCCTCCCACGGCGCTGTAGTTGTCGCGCTGGTCCTGCATGCAGCCGCGGGGTGAGAGATTCATGTTGTGGTCGGCTCCCGGCACGATGGCCACTGAAGACAGCGGCTGGCCGGCGGCCGCAAAGAAACGGCGGCATGCCTGCGCACCGTGAACCGCGTCAATTTGCCGGTCATTTTCGGCATAGAGCGCGAGAATGGGAATCTTGAGCGCGGCAAACGTCGCGCTCGGGTCCAGGAATGACTCCGAAGTGGTGTCGGCGGGTGTGAAGTCGCTGTCCGGTGCGACACCGGCCCATCCCAACCCGTCGCGAATCGCCGGAATGCTGTCGAGGAACGCCGCCG
Source organism: Candidatus Krumholzibacteriia bacterium (assembly GCA_035687255.1). GTDB lineage: Bacteria > Krumholzibacteriota > Krumholzibacteriia > WVZY01 > JAKEHA01 > JAKEHA01. Next base: position 6,944 of record DASRYI010000040.1, read on the forward strand.
CGGCGTGGTACTCGGTGTAGGATGTCGCGCGTCCCCGCCGTTGATAGGCATCTTCGGCCTCGGCGGCCAGATCGGGCGAGCCCCCGTCGCAGAGCACGTAGTTCCGGACCAGAAACGCAGACTGGTCGATGCTGTTCTGCATCGGACACGACCATGCAATTACGAACGCCACATCCTCGGTTCGTGACAGGGCAACCGCCATCACATAGCTGGCCTGACTGGACCCGTACAGACCGATCGCGTGTCTGTCGATGTTCTTGTGTTTTCTGAGAACACCGATGGCGTCGATCAGGATCGAGGCCAGTTGATCGAACTGATGGCGGTTGTCAATCTGTCCCGTCGACTCGCCCGAACCGGGTTTGTCATACAGCAGCACCGCAAAGCCCTTGTCGAGGAACGTGCGCAACACCGGCGACGTGTCGATGTGCCTCTGCCGATTGCTGGGGCCCGCTCCCCACACATATATAATGACGGGATGATCGCCTTTGGTGCGCGGCATCAGCAGATCACCGGCAAGGTGAAAGTCGCCGCTCGTGAAGTGAATCGCGTCGCGGTTGCAATCGAGCGGTTCCGGCGTCTGGGCAGTCGCCGGTGCGGCCACAGCGAGCAGTAAGAGGGCGGCGAGAAGACGCGTCATTTCATTTCCCGATGCGCGGCCCGGGGCAGGGACGTGCGCGGCCTGATTCTAGCAGGAAGCACCCGCTCATGCAGGACGTCATGTTTCCGCGCCGTCTTGATCCGGCCCGGCGCCGGCGGTACAATATGGCCGCGCTCCGCTCCATGGAGGTGCAGACGTGAGACTCTCCATTCTGCTCACGGTTCTGGGTTGCCTCGCCCTCGGGGTGTCGTGCACCCGGTCGGATCCCGCCGCTCCCGCCGGCCAGACCGCCACGCGTCTCTCCAACTTCAATACCGGCAGTGTGGTGGTGTACGTGCACTGGGGTTCGCAGGGGATCGCCGGCATTCAAGTCGACATTGTCGAGCTGAACCGTTCCACCAAAACCGACACCCGGGGAATCGCCGTCTTTCGTGTACCTGCAGGCGGATACACCGTGCGTGTGCATGACATCAATCTTGGTGGTCCTTCCCTGCGGTGGATCGATACCAAGGCAGTCGTGGCCCCCGGCGAAGAGACGCGCATCGACATCGTGGATTGTCTTCCCTGCGTATAGACACGGCCGCATTGGCGTGGACGGACACGCGTCAGGCTACTCCAGATCGATTCCAAAGCCAATTGTGCTGCGAAAATCATCCCGTTTGGGAACGGAACCGTCCGCCCGGGCCTTCGGGCTCTCGGCACGGTCCCAGGTAAGCGAGGCATCCAGGTTCAGGATGTCGCCCCAGATGTCGAAGGATATGGTCGCAGATGCGTGATGGTACGAATTTCTGGGTTCCGGCAAAGCCAGTTGCACGTTGTAATCGAAGAGGAGTTCGATATCACCGGTCAGGTCCCAGTCGAGATTGGTGGCCGGGATGAGGGAAAAGGTCCCTTCGGTATCATCCTGAAGAGCCTGTACGGAAGCATACCGGGTCTGCACGTAGCCGACTCCCAGATTCGCCGACCAGTCCACATCGCCGCCGCGCATGATCGCATAACCGGCGCCCGCGGCCACCGTCGTTCTCAGATTGATGTTCTGGAATTTGTCGACGAACAGGTTCACCGCGGCGGGAGTCACAAAAAATCCCGCTTTCACAAGCATGTCCCAGACTGACGACAAATTGTGGTTGTCCGTCAGCAGCGTGCCCGATACTTTGCCGTAGTTCGCGTTGTATTTGATTTCCCACCTCGATCTCGGCGACACCCGGCGTATGCGAACCGCCGTGTTGAGATCAATCTGGTCGGTGTTTCCGCTTCGTCCCACCAGGCCGAGGCTAGCTTTCATCGACCAGAAGTCGATTTCCCTCTGCGCTCCCTCCAGGATCAT
>DASRYI010000041.1:0-2510 GCA_035687255.1 Candidatus Krumholzibacteriia bacterium
CCCGAGCCGAAGCCGCCCGCCAGCGCGTTGTCCTCCACCGTGATGATGGGTGTGGACCGGGACACGATGCGGTCAATGAGGTCGGTATCCAGCGGTTTCACGAAACGGGCATTCACGACGCCGGCCTCGATTCCCTGCTGCGCCAGCAGATCGGCCGCCGCCAGACATGGATACACCATGGCGCCGATGGCCAGGAACATGATGTCCCGTCCCTCGCGCAGCACCTCGCCCTTGCCGATGGGCAGCGCCCGCGGCTCGGCATCCAGGGGCACTCCCAGACCTTCGCCGCGCGGGAAGCGCATGGCAATCGGGCCCTGGTCGTAGTCGGCCAGCGTGCGCGTCATGTGACGAAGCTCGTTTTCATCTTTCGGCGACATGATGACGAAGTTGGGAATCAGGCGCAGATAGCTGAGATCGAACGCGCCGTGGTGCGTGGGACCATCCTCGCCCGCCAGTCCGCCACGGTCGAGCACGAAGCGAACCGGAAGATTCTGAATCGCGACGTCGTGGATCACCTGATCGTACGCCCGCTGCAGGAATGTGGAGTAGATGGTTACCATGGGAATGATGTTGCGCGTCGCCAGACCCGCCGCAAACGTCACGGCATGCTGCTCCGCGATGCCCACGTCGAACATGCGCTCCGGGAGCACCTTTGCGAATTCCGTGAGACCGGTGTTGTCGGGCATGGCCGCGGTGATGGCCACAATGCGCGCATCCGCTTTGGCCAGCTCGAGCACCGTCTTTCCGTACACCGATGTGTACGACGGGTGTCCCTTCTTGGCGGGAACGTCGCCCGGAACCTTGTCGTAGCGCGTGACCCCGTGGGCGCACAGCGGATCGTTCTCGGTAAAGTGGTACCCCTTCCCCTTCTGGGTGATGGCGTGCACCAGGATGGGTCCACCGAGATCCTTGATCTGCTGGAACGTCTCCACCAGGAATTCCACATTGTGCCCGTCGATGGGCCCGAAATACCGGAAGCCGAGTTCCTCGAAGATGACGCCCGGCACCACCAGCGTTTTCACGCTCTCCTTGATCTTGCGCGCCATGCGCCGCGCCTTGCCGCCGCCGCGCGGCAGGTGCCCCAGCAGTTCCCACACGTCGGCCTGGAAATGGTTGTACACCTTGCCCGAGGTGATGCGCGTGAGATAGCGGTGCAGCGCCCCCACGTTCTTCGAGATCGACATGTTGTTGTCGTTGAGCACGACGATCATGTCTTTCTTGAGATGGCCGGCGTTGTTCAGCGCCTCGAAAGCCATCCCGCCGGTCATGGCACCATCGCCCACCACCGCCACCACTTTGAAGTTCTCTCCGGCGAGGTCGCGCGCCACCGCCATGCCGAGTCCCGCGCTGATGGCCGTGCTCGCGTGTGCGACACCGAAGGCGTCGTATTCGCTCTCTTCGCGCTTGGGGAATCCGGAAAGACCGTGGTGCTGGCGCAGGGTGTCGAAGCGGTCGCGCCGCCCGGTGATGATCTTGTGCCCGTAGGCCTGGTGGCCGACGTCCCACACGATCTGGTCGCGCGGTGCGTCGAATACGTAGTGAAGCGCGAGCGTCAGTTCGACGGCGCCCAGGCTCGCACCCAGGTGCCCCCCGGTACGGGCGACGCGCGCCAGAATCTCGTCGCGCAATTCGCGCGCAATTCCGGGAAGGTCACTGACGGGAAACGTCTTGAGGTCGGACGGGTACTGGATGCGATCTAGTTTGCTCATGGTGTCCGCGTCAGACGATCAGGCCCACGGCGACGCCGAGCACCGTGCCCGTCAACACGTCGAGGACCGAGTAAGAAAGCGGCCGGCGCTCCGGCACGGGCCCCTGCGGTCGGAGCCGGGACAATAGTATATCCACCACTTCCGCCTGTCGTGACGCCGCGCGTTTGACATTCCACATGTCCACGGTCACCAGGGCGGAAAAACAACCGGTTACCGCGAATTCGAGAGACGGGAGGCCCGAGTACTGGGCCACCCCGACGGTCAGGGCGGCAAACGCGGCGCTGTGCATGTTGGGGGCGCCGTCGGTTTCGACGAACCGACGAAAGTTTATACGCTTTTCGAGCACCAGAAAAGACAGGACTTTGACGGCCTGGGCCGTCAGTCCGGCCGAAATGCCCAGCAGCAGGGGGCGTGAAATCAGCGTATGGGTCCCGATCAGCATGCGATGCCGCCTCTAGGCCACCCGCTCCACCATCTGCCGGATCAGCGCCTCCAGGGGCGTTCCCGCCGCTTCCGGCAGCGCGGCCAGCGCCGCGCGCGCGCGCTTCTCTCCCTCGGCGCGGGCAGCCTCCATTCCAATCACGGATGGAAGCGTCAGCTTGCCCCGGTCTACATCCTTTCCCGGCGTCTTGCCAAGCGTTTCTTGTGCCCCTTCGATATCCAGCAGATCGTCCCGGATCTGAAATGCGATGCCCGCTTCCAACCCCGCCTGGCGCACGCGGCGCCGGTCCTCAGCGCCACAACCGGCGATGACGGCGCCGGTTTCCATCGCCGCCGAAATCAACTCCGCCGTCTTGTGCC
>DASRYI010000042.1:0-18677 GCA_035687255.1 Candidatus Krumholzibacteriia bacterium
AGCCATCACGCGTTTAAAAAGCGCGTCGACTGGGGCGGACCACGGCGGAAGCGCGGCGCCGGAGGCGCCAGGAGGGGACGGTGCGGCCATGCACCGATTGTAGCGATTTGTTGTCCCGGGGTGTCCAACCGAATTGTCCGCAAACGGACACCTGTCCTTTCCGAGACACCCGCACGCGCCCGCCCCCGTTTCAATCCGTCATAATAAGTGATTGCCAATCATTCAGTTAATACCACCACCCGGCACTTTTTGCGGGTTGGCGCGCAAGTCGCAATACGCCCGGCCGCGATGCACAGAAACGTCGAAATACTCATCGGCCGGCTGGCCACAGACCCGGGATTGCGCGAGCGCTTTGCGAAAGATCCCTTGCGGGTACTGAGCGAGCAGGGCCTCGAGTTGAGCGATGTCGAGCTGGAGGCACTCGCCGCCATCGACGTTCGCGCGTTCCGTGCATTCAGCGCCGCGCTCGGTACCCGCCTGCGTAAGGCGGCGAGCATGGAAACCGAACCTCAGAGAAAGAAGGAGACAGAGTCATGAGCCGCATGTTCACAATTCGCCAGGGTGTGTTTGTTCTCGCCACCGCCGCGCTGCTGTCGGGCGCGGGTGCCGCGCACGCCGAAGGCTGGGTATTCAGCATCATCCCGTACGCGTGGGCCACCGACGTCGGCGTGGACGTCACTGTCAATGACACCAAAATTGTCGACAAGGACATTCCGGTCAGCGACCTGCTGAAGGATCTGAATTTCATCTTCCAGGGCCGTCTGGAAGCGCAGAAGGGTGAGTTCGGAGCGACCACGGATGTGTTCGACGTCGATCTCTCCGACGATAAGTACGGTGTTTTGCTGCCGCAGGGCGCGGGAACGGCCGATTTTTCGTCCGACATGGGGATGACGATCATCGACGTCGAGGGTTTCTATGATCGCGGCGGTGATCGCCAGGGGCTGGTCCTGCTGGCGGGCGCGCGCATCCTTGACGAACGCTCCACCATCGATGCGACCGTGCATCCGGCCATGGGCGCGAGCTTCACAAAGACCTATGAAACCGACGACTGGATCGTCGACGCACTGATCGGCGCCCGCTTTGGCCATCGCTTCACGCGTCACTGGGGCGTCCAGATGCAGGCCGACGCCTCCACCGGCCAGACTGACTACACGTTCAGCCTGAGCCCAACCGTGGGCTATGCCTTCGGCACGAAGAGCCGGTTCGGCGTCAATGCGGGCTACCGCTACATGAAGGTGGACTTCGAAGACACCGGCAACGTCAATCCGCAGATGTCGCTCTCCGGCGCCGTGGTTGGTTTCCGCCTGTCCTTCTAACTAACCGCAAACCCGAACCGTTACAGGAGAACTGAAATGGCTGCAACACTCATCAAATCCAAACCGTCTGCGCTGAATCGCATCGCGCGGGCCGTGCTGAGGGGGATCGGCGTCCATCCCGACGACCGCGACGCCGTTCAACTCGACATGCGCGGAACTTCGGCGCTGTGCATCGCCACCAATCACGGTGTGCTGGATATCGGCGTGGCGACGGGCGTATTCGGATCGGAGCTCACAGTTCCGTACTACTGCTTCCTCGACGCGGGTATGCGCGTGGATATCGCGAGCCCCGCGGGCGGGATCATTCCCGTTGAACCGCTTTCGATGAAGGAAGCGCTGCGCACCCGCGCCGACGATCGCTTGCTGGGCGATGACGCGTTGTGCGCAAAACTCGCGAACTCACCGGCCATCGCGGATGTCGACGTTGCCGCGTACGACGTCATCTATTTCGCCGGCGGATGGGGAGCCGCCTTCGACCTGGGACAGTCCGAACAACTGGGTGCGAAGGTGAGCGCAGCGTACGCGGCCGGACGCGTGATCGGCGGAATCTGCCACGGTCCGCTGGGCCTGCTGCGTGCGCGCCGTCCCGACGGGCAGTTGATGGTGAAGGGACGCCGTCTCACGGCGGTCACCGACCTTCAGGTGCAGCAACTGGGCGTGTCTATTACGCCGCTGCATCCGGAGTCGGCGTTGCGCGCGGCCGGTGCACAGTTTGAATGCAGGCATCACCGCCTGCGCGACTTCTTCGCCAATCATACCGTCGCCGACGGAGATCTCATTACCGGACAGAACCAGAACGCCGGACCCATGGTGGCCCGTCTGATGATGCAGCGCGTGCTTGAGAAGCGCCGCGCCGCCAACTGAACCACACGAAAGAAAGAGGAAGGAAGATCGTCATGAAGGCCGTTATTCGAATCATCGTTTCGTTGTTTGCCGTGATGTTCGTGGGAGTGGGGCTCGCCTGCTGGATGGCCCCCGACAAAGTAGCCGCGCAGTTCGGACTGGAAGCCGTGCGCGCAGCGGGCCTGACCAGCACCCGCGCCGATCTGGGCGGGATGTTCCTGGCGCTGGGTGTGATGTGCGCACTCGGTGCGTGGACCGGCCGCCGCTCGGCACTGCGCGCCGCGGCACTGGTGCTGGCCGCCATCGTGGCGGGACGTCTGGTGGGCGGCATCGCCAACGGCGCCGTGGGTGTGCGTGATCTCGTGATCGAAGTGACTGCGGTGCTTCTGCTGTGGGTGCTGGCGCGCGAACGCAGAGATACAGCGGAGACGACGACACGCCGCTCGCACCGCGGGCTCAAGATCGCCACGGTTTCTATTGGTGTGATAGTCGCATCCGCGGTCCTGGCACTGCTCAACGCATCGGTGGAACAGGCCATCTTCGACCGCGGCGCCATGAAGATGACGGCGCGCGTCAACACGGCGCCGCTGGCGGACGACGCCCTGCGCGTCGCCATCGCCGGTTCTTCGGCGCCGTTGCCGAGCCGCGCGCGTGCCAAGGCGTGCGTCGTGGTCTTCGCGGGCGGGAAGTTCTGGGTGGTGGATGCGGGCCCGGAGTCGACCGAGAACCTGGTGCTGTGGGGGATTCCGCTTTCGCAGATCGGCGGCGTGCTGATCACGCACTACCACTCCGATCACATCGGCGACCTCGGTGAACTCCAGTTGCAGACATGGGCCGGCGGCCGGCCGCAACCGCTCGATGTGTACGGCGGTCCGGGTGTGGACGCGCTCGTGGATGGATTCAATATGGCGTACCGGCTGGACCAGGGGTACCGCACCACGCACCACGGCGAGAAGGTGATGCCGTCCGCGGCGTGGGGGATGGTGGCTCACACCGTGACGCTGGATGGACAAGCCACGCCGGCGAAGGACCGTACCGGGCCGGTGTACGACGACGGCACGCTGCGCATCACTGCCATCGAAGTGGACCATTCGCCCATCGAACCCGCGTACGCGTACCGGTTCGACTACAAGGGCCGTTCGGTGGTCGTCACCGGCGACCTCAAGTACCACCCACCGCTCGTGAAGAGCGCCATGAATGCCGACCTGATGGTCTCGGAAGCGATCTCTCGTTCGATGACGCACGCTCTGGAAAACGCGGCCAACACCGTGGGACGCGACCGCACCAAAGCCATCATGCACGATGTGCAGGACTACCACATCTCGCCCGAAGAGGCGGCGAAGATCGCCAACGACGCGCACGTGCGCCTCCTCGCGTTCTATCACCTGCTCCCGGCGCCGGATGGATTCCTGACCCGGAGGCTGTTCGCACACGGCGTCAACGCGGTGCGTCAGGGTGAATGGACGATGGCCGGTGACGGCAGCATGTACACGATGCCGTTCGGTTCCACCGCGGTTCGTATCGGACGCATTCAATAACGCCGGAAGACGACCATGAGCGTCACCCAGCATGCGACCGGAACTGGTTCGCGTTTACGCCGAGTGAGGCCGGGCCCGCACACGACTTCTCCTTGTGACACGGCCGGGCATCCTCTACGCTCCGCGTCTTACACGCAGGCTGGCGTTCGTCAGGACGTTCCGGCAGAAGGGCAGGGTCAGGCAAATGAAACGCTGTTCATTTTTGGTCGTTGCGACGGCGATCGTGGCCGTCGCCGCGCTGCTGGCGGGGGCATTCACTCCCGCGCTTGCGGCGGGCAAACAACCCAACATCGTGCACATCGTGGCCGACGATCTGGGATGGAAGGACGTCGGCTTCAACGGTTGCACGGACATCAAGACGCCCAACATCGACAGGCTGGCGGCGGGCGGCGCGCGGCTGACACAGTTCTACGTGCAGCCCATGTGCACGCCCACGCGCGCGTGTCTGATGACGGGACGCTATCCGTTCCGGTACGGGCTGCAGACCGCGGTCATTCCCTCGGTGTCGTCGTACGGGCTGGATACCACGGAGTGGCTCATGCCGCAGTGCCTCAAGCAGGCCGGCTATGAAACCGCCATCATCGGCAAGTGGCACCTCGGCCACGCCGATCCCAAATACTTTCCCGACCAGCGCGGCTTCGACTACCAGTACGGCCCGATGATCGGGGAGCTGGACTATTTCACGCACGAAGAACACGGCGTGCTCGACTGGTTCCGCAACGGCCAGCCCGTCAAGGAAGAGGGCTATACCACCACGCTGCTGGGCGAGGATGCAGTGCGCCTGATCCAGAAGCACGACACCAAAAAACCGCTCTATCTGTATCTGACGTTCAACGCGCCGCACACGCCCTATCAGGCGCCGCAGGATTACATCGACAGGTACAAGGACATCCCGGATCCGACGCGACGCACCTACGCGGCCATGGTCTCCTGCCTGGACGACGAAATCGGACGTGTGGTGGCCGCACTCGACAAGAAGGGCATGCGCAAGAACACGTTGATCATCTTCCACAGCGACAACGGCGGCACGCACAACGCCATGTTCGCCGGCGTCATGACCGACATGTCGAAGATCAAGATTCCGTGTGACAACAGTCCCTACCGTGACGGGAAGGGGTCGCTGTATGAAGGCGGCACACGCGTGTGTGCGCTGGTCAACTGGCCGGGGCGTGTGAAGCCGGGTGTTGTCGATGGGATGATCCACGCGGTGGATCTGTATCCCACGTTGGCCGCGCTGGCGGGCGCGTCCACAGCGAAGTGCAAACCGCTGGACGGCCTCGACGTGTGGAACACGCTTTCCACCGGCGCTCCTTCGCCACGCACCGAAATCGTCTACAACATCGAACCGTTCCGCGGTGCAGTACGGGAAGGAGACTGGAAGCTGATCTGGCGCACGCTGCTGCCTTCGAGTGTGGAGCTGTACAACATCGCGCAGGATCCGTCGGAAACGGACAACGTGGCTGCATCCCACCCCGACAAGGTGGCGGCCCTGCAGGAGCGCATCAACGCGCTGGCGAAGGAGGCAGTCAAACCCCTTTTCTTCATCGACCAGATGAAGGTCGTGATGACAAACATGAACGGCGAGCCGGTGCTGCCGACGGATCCGGGGTACGGCGATCCCGATACTCCCTGATTCGCAACCGGCGACACGCGACACTCGCCCGCAAACAAAAGGGCCGCGCATGTGCGCGGCCCTTTTTGTTGCCGGAGTATCCGGTGCCGGCTACTTCTTGATGTTGTTGGTCGAACGGACGAACGCCGCCACGTCGTCGTGAATCGCCTTCAACGACTCCTGGTGTGCGTACACCATGTGTCCGGACTGATAGTAGTGATAGGTGATGTTGCTCTGAAGCTTGGCCGGAATCTTGAGATGCTGCATCTCGTACCAGCCCTCGTAGAACGGCGTCGCGATGTCAAAATAGCCGCCCGTCAACAGCACCTTGAGTCCGGGGTTGAACTTCATGGCCATGGCCAGGTCGGGCATGGTGTTGCACACACCCAGATCGCCGCCGCCGAACTGTCCCGGCTGGCTGTGATGGAAGTCCCACTTGCGCCACAGGCCGGCAAAGGGTTTGTAGGTCCGGTCGTGGCCGAACTTCAGTGTCTTGCGCGCGTATTCGTTGAACGCCGACACGTACGCGGATGCGATGGCCGCCGACTGCGGATCGTACTCCGCTTCCTTGCTGAGGGGATCCAGCGTGGGGCCCGAGAAGCGTGAGTCGAGACGCCCGGTGGTGGTATCGGTATCGTCCTGCAGGTTCTTTTCGAACTCGCCGCCGTCGATACGCAGATTGGCTTTCAGGATGTACGCGACCGGCAGACCGGTGTATCCGTGCAGCTTTTCGGCCATGGCCTTGCGCTCGTCGTCGCTGAGCTGCGCGCCCTTGAGAAGGGCCGTCGCATACTCACCGCTGGCGAACGCTTTGACCTCGTCCAGAAACGCATCCAGCGTGGCGGGCGCGTCACCCGGCAGCTTGTGGTGGTACCAGGCGGTGGCCGCATACGTGGGGAGCGCCACCACGTACGGCAGGTCCATGCCGGGATTGCTTTCGGCGTCGTCCACGCTCAGGTCGAAGTTGAGAATCTGCGAAAGCATGACCACGCCGTTGATGTCGAGCGCGTAGCCACCCTGCAGCATGTTCACCAGTACCGCGGCGCGCGGCGTTCCATAGCTCTCGCCGAAGATGTACTTGGGCGAATTCCATCGCCCGTACCGGGACAGAAACGCGGTAATGAACTCGGCAAACGCGTGCGCGTCCGCGTCGACGCCGTAGAAAGATTTCTCCGCGTTCTTGCCGGCGATGCGGCTGAATCCGGTTCCGGGAGCGTCGATGAACACCAGGTCGGCGACGTCCAGCAGACTGTAATCGTTGTTCACGATGTCGTAGGGAGCCGCGGGTGTATGGCTGTCATCCGCCGTAATCACGCGGCGCGGACCGAACGCACCCATGTGCAACCACACCGTCGCCGAACCCGGACCGCCGTTGAACAGAAACATCACGGGGCGCTTTGTCGCCTCCGCGCCGTTCTTGAAGTAGGCCACGTAGAACATCGACGCTTCGGCGTCAGGATTCCTGTCCTCGGCGTCGGCCTTGCTGTCCTTGTCGGGTTTGGGCGCGGCGTCGTCCCACCCCTTCGGGTGCACCACAATGGTTCCGCACTCCGCCCTGTAATCGACGCGCGTACCTTCCACCGTCACCGTACCGTTGGTGGTCACGGTTTCGGGCGTAAAGTACTGGCTGTTGGTATTCTTCGGTTCTTCCTTCGCGGTTTTGTCACCGGCCGGCTTGTCTTTGGCCGCAGCCAACGACGCAACCAGGAGTGCGGCAATGACAGATGCGAGAAGCAGGGAACGTTTCATGAGTCGACAACCTCTTGGTGTGATGCGAACCCATGCCGGCGCCGGAGCGGTGAGTATCCCGATGCGGTCGCGGCAGTCACCGCGCCGGCGATGCAAACTCGCCGCTGCGGGAACAAGGTTCAGGATGGCATACGCCGGAATGCAGAATCGAGATTGATTCCGCGGCCGGTATCATGCGCCTTTGCTGTGCCGAATGCAACCGGGAACGCGGCGCTTCACCGCAGGTTTCCCGGTTCCTGGCGGTGCAGAGGGAACCCGTATCCGGCCATGAATGACAGCGTGTTGTTCTTCGCGTTCAGGTCCTGGTTCCACGAAATGAGCCCCAGCTCCCAACGCGCGTCCAGCAGGATGACTCCCGAGCCCAGTTCGTAGTCCAGTCCGGCGCCGATGACCACGCCCACGTCGACGTTGCGCGAATGATCCTTCAGGTCGATCTCTTCGCCGTCGACGATCCTGTTCCTGAGCAGAAACCCCACCGCGGGGCCGACAAACAGCGCGGGGTGGAAGAAGCTGTCGCTTCCCCAGGCGAAGCGCACCAGCAGCGGAACCTCGATGTAGTCGGTCTGCTGCTCGGTGGTCACCGCGTCGGTGTACGTCGCGCCGCGCTGCGAATACAGCACCTCCGGTTGCAGGGACCAGTAGTCACTCCATGCGAAGCGCGCGAATACGCCTGCAATCAGTCCGGTGTTGGAGGAGTTGTTGTAGACGTCGTTGCCGGTGAAGTTGGCAACATTGATTCCGCCCTCGATACCGACGGTAACGTCACGGGCGTAGGAGACGGTTCCCGGCATCAGGGTCGCGATCAAGAGCAGCACGACGCAGCATCTGCCACGCATGGTCATCCCCCTTCCGGCGTCAACCGAGACTTGCGCTATCGCCACTGTGCGTCTCACGCTAGAATACCGCCCGATGCACACATACGAACTTCACCGTTCCCAGATCATTCACCGTCCGCGCGACGTGGTGTTTGCCTTCTTCGCCGACGCCGGGAATCTGGAAACCATGACACCACCGTGGTTGCAATTCCGAATCCTCACGCCCGCGCCCATTGTCATGCACGCGGGTCTGCGCATTGACTATGCGTTGCGTATTCACGGAATACCCGTGCGCTGGGCCAGCAAGATCACGGCATGGGAGCCGCCTTTTCGCTTCGTCGACGAACAGATACGCGGGCCCTACCGGGTGTGGATCCACGAACATCGGTTCGAGGACGTGGCCGGTGGAACGCGCGTGTCGGACCACGTGCATTATGCGGTGCCGGGCGGCGCCCTGGTTCACCGATTTCTGGTTGCGCCCGATCTGGAACGCGTCTTCCGGTTCCGGCACGACCGCCTGGCCGGGATCTTTTCGGCCTGATTCCTACTCTGCGGCTTTCTCCGGAATCAGGTGCACCGTCTGTGTCGGGAATGCGAACGAACTTCCCGCTTTCTCGACCACATCCATGAACTGCAGCAGTATTTCCTGCCGGATCAGCTGGAACTCGCTGAATTCCGGCGTCTGGAACCACGCCATGATCTGAATGTTCAGCGAGGACGCGCCGAACTCCTTGAAACGCACGACCAGCGCGTCGGGCCAGATCTTGGGATGCGAGCGCAACACTCTCTCGAATCCCTCCAGCACCTCGCGCATCTGCGCGGCGGTGGTCTCGTAGACGAGGCCGATGTCGCACGCCAGGCGCATGCGGTCGCGCTCGGTGAGCGATTCGAGCCGCATGTCGGCCAGTTTTCCGTTGGGAATACTGATCACGGTGCGATCCAGTGTGCGCACGCGTGTGGAGCGCAGACCGATGGATTCCACGGTTCCCACGAAATCCTCGATCTTGACGAAATCACCCTCGCGAAACGGCTGGTCGGCGCCGATGGAGAACGCGCCGAAGAGATTTTCGACGGTCTTCTGGGCGGCCAGCGCGAGCGCCAGACCGCCGATACCGAGTCCGGCAATGACACTGCTGACCGAATACCCGAGTTCAGAGAGGAATGCGATGATGCCTGCGGCCACCACCAGAATCTTCCCCACGCGCGCCATCAACGGGAAGAGGGAGCGCACTCCCGGGCGGCTGGCGGCCCACGGTGACAGCGCGACCACCTGTTGCGCAACGTCGATGGAACGCAGCAGCGCCCAGAAGAATGTGAGCAGGTAGCCGGCGCGCAGGGCACGGTGCGCGAAAACGGCGGCCGGTTTGTAGAAACCCATCCACGGCAGCATGAGATGGATCGCGATCAGGGCCCACAACAGGGTGAGCGGTCCGCTCATGCGTTCCAGAATGGCGTCGTCCCACTGATTGCGGGTGCGGCGCACGATGCGCCGGAGGATGGCGCGCGAAACGCGGTTGAACACCAGCCCCATGAGCCATCCCAGCACCAGCAGGACGGGTAACGCCAGCCACTGCCAGTACACCACTTCGCCCGGACCGGGACGCAGCAGTCGCGCCGGCAGACGGTCGAGCAGCCAGTGAAACTTCAGCAGGCCGTACCAACCGTCGATGCGTCGCACCGTGGCGCGGGAAAACAACCAGCGCCCGCTGCTGGAACGCACCAGGCGCACCGGTTGCATGTTGCCGCCGCGCCCCGCAATCTGCGCGATCTCATCGGTTCCGCGGGCGAGCCCATCGTTCTCGTCGCCCTCCGGGGCGGATGAGATGGCGTCGAGGTCCAGCCAGGCGTGGCGGTCGAGGACCGCCTTGAGGTGCCGCGCCAGTTCCGCGCCGCGCACGGTGTCGGCGGGGGCAATGTCGAGGTAACGCGCGGCCCCCGCGTAGTTGCCCGTGCGACACAGGTCCAGAAAGTGCGTGACGCTCGCACGCGGGGTGTTTTCGAGAGTGCTCTCGGTTTCGCCGTGCCCGCTGGATGAAGCGGTGGTGTCGGACAACTGGGCCGCGACCAACCCCGCGGGGAAGAGAAGCCCGGCCACGACCATAACGTGCATCCAACGGGAAATCCGGTGCGAGTCACACGTGAACAACGGAAGTCACCTCCGAATTGACAGGCGGCTGAGAACCAGGCTCATAATCGGCGTTCCAGCGGGAACGCGGAAGGCTCAGAATAACACGGTTGCTCGAATCGGCAAGCCAGGACGCACGCGACGGGTAATTTTACCGTGCATTTCGGGGGCAATCGGGTTAGAAAATAGCCATGGCCGCCGCCGGGCCGGCCCACGTGGGAACGCCTCCACGATCATTGAGGAGAATCAGCGTGGATCGAATTCGAGTTGCTACTCTGCAATACTTCATCCGGCCCATATCATCGTTCGATCAGTTTCGTGACCAGGTGGAGGGACTCGTGGACACCGCGGCCGACTACAAGGCCCAGATGCTGGTTTTCCCCGAGTACTATACGGTTCAGCTGCTTACGCTCGAGGACGTACGCCGGCCCATTCGCGATCAGATTCGCACGCTGGCGCGCCAGAAGGACCGCTACGTGGAGATGATGTCGACACTGGCGAAGCGCCACCACATTCACATTGCAGCGGGAACCATCCCCACCATCGGCGACGACAGCGAGCTGCACAACGAGTGCTTCTTCTTTGGTCCCAGCGGCGCACACTCGTCGCAGTGCAAGATCCACATGACACGCTTCGAAAAGGAGGAGTGGTTCGTCAAGCCGCGCAACGAATTTCGTATCATCGAAACCGAGTTTGGCCGCGTGGCGATTGCCATTTGCTACGACGTGGAATTTCCCGAGCTGGCACGTGTGGCGGCCCGGGAAGGGGCCACCATTCTGGTGGTGCCCAGTTGTACGGACGACCGGCAGGGGTTCCTGCGTGTGCGCTACTGTGCGCACGCCCGCGCGATTGAAAATCAAATGTATGTGATTCACTCTGCCACCGTGGGCTCACTCCCCATGGTTCCGGCGGTGTCATTGAACTACGGTCTGGCGTCGATTCTCACGCCCAGCGATTTTCCGTTCTCCCGGGACGGCATCCTGGCCGAGGGAATCGCCAACCAGGAAACCATGGTGATCGGTGAGCTCAACCTCACCACCCTGCTGGAATCGCGCGAAACCGGTACCGTCCTCCCGTTGCACGACAGCGTGGCCTCGTCCGAGGTCAAGAAGCACGTCGAAGTGGTGACGCTCGCCTAGGAGATTACATGATCAAGATTCGGGAACTCGAACCGGGCGATTTCGAAGGAGTAGCCCGGCTCGCGCTGAAGATATATCCCTCGGGACCGCCATGGTCGGACGAGCAACTGATGTCGCATCTGCGTGAATTTGCCGAAGGGCAGCTGGCGGCCATCGACGAGTCCACCGGCGAGCTGGTGGGCTACGCCGCCTCGCTCATCATCTTCTGGGACGACTACGACATCCAGAGCAACTGGCGGGATTTCACCGACCACGGATACTTCACCAATCACGACCCGGTGCGCGGGCGTACGCTGTACGCCGCCGATGTGATGGTGGACCCGGACCGGCAGGGCGAAGGCATCGGCAAGCTGCTGTACGCGGCGCGCCACGATCTGATGAGCCGTCTGAAACTGCTGCGCATCCGTGCCGGCGCGCGCCTGCAGGGATATCATCGCTACAGTGCGACCATGTCCCCCGAAGCCTATGTGCGCGATGTGGTGGCCGGAAAACTGTCCGACGCCACGCTGTCCTTTCAGCTCAAGCGCGGCTTCAAGGTGATCGGCGTGGCCGCGGGATACATGCGGCACGATCCCAAGAGCCTGGGCTACGCCGCTGTTATCGAGCTGATTAACTCCGAGGTGGCCACGGAGGAAGACTACCGGCACCAGCGCGAGAGCCCGTTCTTTGTCGATTCGCGATAAGTCGGGCTTCAATCCGCCGCTGGGAAGGTGATAGCATGATGTCACCGCGAAAACCGGAGGGTGCCCCCATGTCCAATTACCGAGGACCGGATTCGGGAACGCCGGCGGCCGTCTGGCTGATCGGCTGGTTGTTCACCATTGGTTTCGCCCATCTCACGGTGAAGAAGGCGCTGCTGGGAATTGTCCTGTGGGCGTACTTCCTGGGCGAGAAACTCGCGCGCTAGCGCACATCAGGGCCGCATGAAACCCAACTCTGAACTCAGCGAAAGCATCAAGACGGCGTTCGAGCGCAACGGACGCGCCATGGAACTGCGACCGGCCGTGGGCCAGAAGACCGCGGTGACAGTCGTGCGCGTGGTCGAGGGCGCGCACGCCGTTGCCGAAGAGGGGCGCTGGAAAGTGTCGGCGGACCTCAGCGAGAAGTCGGGCGGTACCGCGCAGGGCCCGGATCCCGGGCTGCTCGTGCGCTCGGCGCTGGGCACGTGCCTCGCCATGGGATACGTGATCTGGGCCGCCCACCTGGGGGTTCCCGTGTCCAATGTCGAGGTGGAGATTCAGGCCGATTTCGACGCCCGCGGGCAACACGACGTGCCGGGTGTTGACCCCGGATTCTCCGAAGTTCGCTATCACGTCCGCATCCAGAGCGATGCGCCCCAGGCCGACATCGAACGCGTGGTTGAGACCTCCGACCGTGCCAGCATGGTGGGCGATGTGTTCCGCCGGGCGCACACCCTCAAGCGCACGCTCAGCGTGACGCGCAAGGGGGCGTAACAATGGACGCGAAACTGCAGCAGCGCGTTCAGCGCTACGGATGGGACCGGGCCGCGTCCACCTACGAGCAGAGCTGGCAGGCGCAGCTCGAGCCCGCGCAGAACCGGTTGATGGAAATGGCGGCGTTGCGCCCCGGCGAGGCCGTGCTCGATCTCGCGTGCGGCACCGGGCTGGTGACGTTTCGCGCCGCGCAGGCGATCGGCCCGGACGGTCGCGTCACGGGAACGGACATTTCCGACGCCATGATCGAACAGTGTGTGCGTGCGGCCGGAGAGCGCGGCGTTGGCCACGCCGAGTTCCGGCGGATGACCGCCGAGCAGCTGGATTTTCCCGACGCATCCTTCGACGCCGTGTTGTGCGGGCTGGGAATGATGTACGTCACCGATTTTGCGGGATCGATCCGCGAAATGTTCCGCGTTACACGCCCGGGAGGCCGCGCGGTGTCGGCGGTGTGGGGACGTCGTGACCGCTGCGGATGGGCGGAGATATTTCCCATTGTGGAACGGCGCGTGGCGTCCGACGTGTGCCCCATGTTCTTCCAGCTCGGCACCGGCGACGTGCAGAAGACGTTGTTCGAGGCGGCCGGTTTCACCGACGTGCGCAGCGAGCGCATCGAAACTTCATTGCTCTATTCCAATGGAGAAGAGGCGTGCGTCGCGGCGTTCGCGGGCGGGCCGGTGGCCATGGCCTACTCGCGCTTCGACGAAGCCACGCGCGCCGGCGCGTACGCGGAGTATCTGGAATCGATTGCGTCGCACCGCCAGGGAAGCGGTTATGCCGTTCCCGGGGAATTCGTGATTACCGCGGGTACCCGCAGCCGTTAGCAACATCATTCTGCGCGATCTCGCCCATGTGTGAGGCGTCTTACAGACAGGCGCCCGGCTCCTTTTCATACTTCCTGCATGACCGACGTGGTCCGCAGCGAAGACTTTTCGCGGGTACAGAGCGGCAAATCATCCTGACAAGAAGGAGGACGGACATGAATCGTGCCACCGTCGTATGTGCGGTGATGGTCGCGCTGGCCGCGGCCGGGTGCACCAACAAGGATCTCATGAAGCAGAAGGACGCCCAGATCGCGGATCTGCAGGCCCGCAACGACCAGCTTCAGCAGCAGCTGGGTGACCAGAAGAAAATGACGGACGACCTGAACACGCAGCTGGCGGATCTGCAGGAACAGAAGCGCGTGCTGATCCAGGAGCGGGATGGTCTCACGCAGATCACCCTCAACGGGTCCGCGACGTTTCCGTCCGCCAACGCCGACCTGTCGCGCGACGGAAAGGAAGCCATCGACCGCGTCTGGAGCGTGCTGCAGAACTATCCCGACCGGCACATTCTCGTGGAAGGCCACACCGACGACCGTCCGATTCGTCCCGATTACCGGCATGTGTTCGCGTCCAACTGGGATCTGTCGTCGGCGCGCGCGCTGGCGGTCCTGCACTACATCGAACACAAGTACGGACCCCAGCCGGACCGCCTGTCTGCGGTTGGATACGGGGAGTTCAGACCGGTTGCGGACAACTCGACGCGGGCGGGACGCGCCCAGAATCGGCGCGTGGTCATCACCGTGGGCAGCAAGATGGACATTCAGCAGCGCCAGATCCAGGCGGACAGCCTGACGGTGGGCTCGCCCGAAAACCTCAACCCGTGAGGCGGCGCAACCGGTCGGAGTCGCGGATAAAGATGGTCTGACGGCGCATCGCGATCAGACCCTGGCGCTTGAACGTGTTGACGGCCACGCTGGCACTTTCGCGCGTGGATCCGATGAGATCGGCCAGGTCCTGTTGCGTCAGTCGAACGTTGATGGCGGTTGCTCCCTGGCCGTCGCCGGGGAACTCCGTCGCCAGGCGCAAGAGGACGCGTGCCAGCCGCGCCGACACGTCACGGAACACCATTTCGTCGAGGCGTGCACTGACACTGGCCAGACGGTCGGCGGTGAGGCGCACCATCTCGGCGGCGAACTCGGGTATGCGGACCAGCTGGTCGAAGGCGCTGGCCGGCATGCTTCCTACGATGGATTCGTCCAGCGCCACCGCACTCGACGACAACGGTGAGCCTGCGGACTCGGTCCCGAACAACTCTCCCGGTCCCACGATGAACAGAATCAATTCACGGCCGGTGCGCGGATCGACGCGCGCCACTTTCACACGGCCGTCCAGCAACACGAACACTCCCTGCGCGTCGCGCCGGGAGGCAAACACAATTTCACGGCGACGATAAATGTTGACGCGCAGTGTGCGCACCAACGCGTCGAGCTGCGCCGGATCCAGTTTGTGAAAGGGTGCAGTGCGGGCCAGCACGCCCGCGTGAATGTTCCCCGAACTCATGCGTGACCTCCGGCGGGACAGGATGCGAGTGCGGTGGGGCGAGGCACGGTGATTATACGCCCGTGCGTGCCGGGTGTGCCCGGCCACTTCCCGGGGGCACCTGTGAGAGGTCTAAATCTCTGTGGTATCAGGCTTTTTGGATTGCTTGAGAATGGCGCGCAGAGTGTTGTCCGCGTCACCCCGCTCGAGCAAGAGCGCCACTTCGTCGCCGTCAATTGCGATTCCGTGGCACTCGCGGCACACCTCGTACACGATGTCCTGCGTCCGCTGCACGAACATGTCCCCACCGCACTTGGGACACAGCAGCCAGTAGTGCGCCCACATCTTCTGCTGGCGGCGCTCGGCGCGTTTGCGGTCGAGGCGTGCACGGGCCTTCGCCAGCGAGTCGCTGCCGGCGGTGGTGGCGGTCTTGCGCCGCGGGGAACGGGAGGTGGATTGCGGTTTGCCGGTCATGGTAGTGTTTTCGTTGATTCAGGTATTGTCCCACTTGCTTTTTCCCGCTGTCAACGCATGGACCGCATCCGTTCCCCACACACCGCCACCCGGCGCACCGAGCCGAAAATGCGCGAGCGCGCCATTGCCGCCATGCGTGACGCCGTCTCGGACGGGAAGGCGGCTTCGGTGACGGAAATCGCCCATCGCGACCGCGATCCCTTCCGCATCCTGATTTCGACCATCCTGAGCCTGCGCACCAAGGACGAGGTGACGTCGGCCGCGTCGGAGCGCCTGTTCAGGCTCGCACAGACGCCGGGTGCGCTGGCGGTGCTCACGCCGCGGACCATCGAGCGCGCCATCTATCCCGTGGGGTTCTATCGCACCAAGGCCCGCACCGTGCGTGAGACGGCGCGGCGTCTGGAGAAGGAATTTGGCGGCAGGGTTCCGGACACCATCGAGGAACTGCTGACGTTCAAAGGGGTGGGGCGCAAGACGGCGGCGCTGGTCGTGTCGCTGGGCTATGCCCGGGAGGCCATATGCGTCGACACACATGTCCACCGCATCTCCAACCGCCTGGGCTGGGTGGACACGCGTACGCCCGAGCAAACTGAACGGGCGCTCATGATCGTGCTTCCGCGGCGGCACTGGATTGGAATCAACGACACCATGGTGAGTTTCGGACAGCGCGTCTGTATGCCGGTTTCGCCGCGCTGCTCCGCCTGCCCCCTGCACGCGTACTGCCCCCGTCGCGGCGTCACCCGGCACAGGTAGGTGCGCGGATACCTCCGTTGCGCGGCGGGCCCGCCTCTGCTATGATCGCGGACCCGCAATCCAAAAGGAAGTCTGTTCATGAAATATGTCGTGCGCGCCGCGCTGGTGCTTGCTGCCGCTGCGGTGCTCGGTCTTGCGTGTGGCAAGAAGACCAAAGTCAGCCAGGCCACGGCCTTCCCCGATTCCATCGTGGGGAGCGAACTCATCGCGGTGGTCAACGGCGACAGCATCTGGGGCAAGGACCTGCAGGTTCTGGCCTATGTTTCGATGGTGGGCCCCGATTCGCTGCACAGCCCGTCGTTCAACACCAAGCTGCTCGATCAGATGATCGACCGCTTCGTGTTCGTGAAGGAAGCCCGGGCGGCCGGAACCACGGCGCCTGATTCCATCGTCGACATGATGATGAAACAGTTCACCGCCAACTTCAGCAAAGAGCTGGCGGGCGAACTGGGCCAGCAGGGGCTGAAGCCGGTCGACTTCCGGCGCGCCATCCAGCGCGATCTGCTCATCCGCTCGTACGTGAGAGAGAAGATCCAGCCCTCCATTACGATTTCGGATGCCGACTGCCGCGCGTACTTCGACGAACACAAGGACCAGTTCGCGGGCATGGACAGCGTGCGCGTGCGGCACATCATTCTCCAGAACCGTCCGGCGGACACCGACAAGGACCTGGAGCAGCGCAAGCAGCTTCTGGAAAGCATCCGCAAGCGTGTGCTCAACGGTGAAAAGTTCGCGCCGCTGGCGAAAATGTATTCCGAAGACAGCTCGGCCGAGCGCGGCGGCGATCTCGGGTTCTTTGCGCGCGGTCAGATGGTCCGGGAATTCGAGGATGTGGCGTTCGGGCTCAAGAAGGGCGAAGTGAGTCCGGTGTTCAAGACGCAGTTCGGATATCATCTGGTGCAGTGCGTCGACAAGAAAGCGCCGGGCCCACCCGTCTATGAAAACGCCAAGCCGAGAATCGAAGCCATGCTGAAGCAGCAGGCGCTGGGCACGGATCTGCAAAACCGCTTGAAACGGAATCGGGAAACGGCGACAATCGTGCGCAACTATCAAACGGGGGCTTAACTCAGCGGGAGAGTACTATCTTCACACGGTAGGAGTCACTGGTTCAAATCCAGTAGCCCCCACCATTCAAAACGGCTGCGGCGCGTGTGCGCCGCGGCCGTTTTCTTTTTGCGTCAATCGGGTGCGCCCGGCTTGAGAGGGAGCTTGTGATCGATATAGTACTGCAGCGACTTCGCCTTCTCGATCAGCTCCCGGTTGCCGGTTTGCGTGAGCAGCTTGAGATACGGCGCGGCGGCGTCCGGCTGGCCCAACTGCACCTGCACGTACGCTGCCGAATACAGCGCCGACGGATTGTCGGGTGCGTAGTGGATGACTGTATTGATCTCGTCGCGTGCCTTCTCGTACATCCCGGCGTCCATGTAAGTGTCGGCCATCGCCAGCCGTGCCCGGGTAAAGCGCGGCGCCTGGCGCAGACAGGTATCCAGCAGTTTCCTGGCTTCCTCGCCGTTACCTGACAGACGCGCGCGCGTCGCGTTGGCGTAGGTGAGCATCAGCCACATGACGTGGTTTCGAAAGTGCAACAGGTCACGGCCGTCGCGTGCGAACAATTCCCGCTGAAAAAAGAGGGGGTGGTCGGTGAGAAACACGGGTTGCATGGTATCCGTGACCTTGAAGAGCCGGTAATGATCGTTCTCATACAGCAGCGTGAAGTGGGTCAGGGTTTCGGGTTCGAAATGCATGCGCACTGCGACCGAAGAAGGATCGATGGCGTTCGTGCCGGCCAGATACTGCAGCGAGTACGGACCGTCGTCGAGCAGCACGTCGATGCTGTACACCACGTAGTCGACCTTTTCCCTGCGGCACAATTCGTAGAACGATCCTTCATCGCCGTAGAACGCCCGTATCAAATCGGTGTGCCGGTGGGCGGGTTCGCG
The DNA here is from genome assembly GCA_035687255.1 of Candidatus Krumholzibacteriia bacterium. GTDB lineage: Bacteria > Krumholzibacteriota > Krumholzibacteriia > WVZY01 > JAKEHA01 > JAKEHA01. The sequence continues at coordinate 18,062 of DASRYI010000042.1, forward strand.
CGACGTGGTGCCGGGAAGTTGCACGATGGTGCGCCCGGTGAATGCGAGCAGCAACCCGGACACATCCTCGGGCGCCAGAATGCTTTCGCGCACCAGGGTGCCGGTGGAAACGAAACGCACCAGTTCGCGGTTGATGTTTTCAAAACTGATCCAGGGAAAGCGTGAAGGATCGCGTTCCACCACATCCGCGCGCGCCGAGATCTGGAACGCGATATCCCCCCGGCTGTCAGCCAGCACAACGCCCGCGAGCGCGGTGTAGCATCCGGTAGCCACCCACATCGATTGCTTCCAGCGCCGCCAGTCCACCGCGATGGCCGCCCCGGAAACCACGACAATCAACGCCGTTGCCGCGACCGGAAGCAGGCTGCGGTCCAGCCAGCCGGCGAGCGCCGCCAGTGCCGTGACCACCGCGACCGCGAGTACGCGCGCGCGCGACGTGCGTGTGTTGCGGTTGAGGCCCCACGCCACCGCGCACAATCCCCACGGAAGCAGGAACGCAATTATCTGCTCCGCTGTTGCCGGCGCGCGTTCGGCCGACCACAGGTGGCGCATCCAGTCGGAGAGCAGTGACGAGGCGGGTCGTCCCAACGCGTAGCGCACACGTGTCATGGCGTAT
>DASRYI010000043.1:0-5993 GCA_035687255.1 Candidatus Krumholzibacteriia bacterium
AAGGTGGCGCAGCGCTACGGTCCGTCGGCAAAAGCCTTCCTGTTGATTACGCTGGCCGGGTCGTTCTTCGTCGATCTGGCCAATGCGTTCGTCGTCCAGCTGTTTCTCCGTCTGCCCATCTTCCGCTAGCCACGTCCCTGCTGCCGGCCGCAAGGAAACGTGCGGACCGGCGCCCGATTTGCGCTCACACCCGGTTCTGCTATCATCCGGGTTCACCCGTGTGAACAGAAGGAGTCTCGAATGAGCCACGCTATTTCCCGCACGTTCGTTGCCGCCGTGACGCTTGCATTTGCTCTCATGCCGCAAGGAGCGACGGCCGCCGCGGGAAAATCCACGAAGAGCAAGCCCGCCGCGCGCGTCATCACGACCAATGATCTCAAGGGGCTGGCATGGCGCAGTATCGGGCCCGCCAACATGGGTGGGCGCATTGGCGCCATTGCGCTGGCGCCGGGTAACGCCAAGACGTTTTACGTCGGTTACGGAACGGGTGGCGTGTGGAAGACCGACAACTTCGGTACCACCTTCACGCCGGTGTTCGACAAGACCGGGCAGCATTCCATCGGCGCAATTGCCGTCGCCGATGCGCCCGCCGACTGGCCGGGATGGGATCACGAAACCGAAAAGACTCCCACGGATGAGCGCGCGAAGAAGGGCGCCGCGAAAATCGTGTGGGTGGGCACGGGTGAGGGAAACAATCGCAACAGTTCGTCGTGGGGACACGGCGTCTATCGTTCTACCGACGCCGGCGCCACCTTTGAGTACATGGGGCTCGCGGACACCGAAGACATCCCGCGCATCGCCGTCGATCCGCGCAACCCGGACGTGCTCTACGTGGCCGCACTCGGCCACCTGTGGGGCGCGAATCCCGAACGCGGCGTCTACAAGACCAGCGACGGTGGCAAAACCTGGAAGCAGGTACTCAAGGTCGACGCCAATACGGGAGCGTGTGACGTCGTCATTGATCCGCAGAACCCCGATCGCGTGTTCGCGGGCATGTACGCGCGGCGCCGGACGGCATGGAGCTACAGCGGCAACAGTGAAAAGGGCGGGCTCTTCCGCTCCGACGACGCGGGTGGGACGTGGAAGAAGCTGACGTCAGGCATTCCCACGCGCACCGGGCGCATCGGTTTTGCCATCTTCCCGAAGGATTCGAAGATTGTCTACGCCATGGTCGGGAGTGACATCGGTGGAAGCGGCCGCGACGAATTCGACGACCGCTCGCCCAGCGGCGGCGTGTTCAAGAGCGAAGATCACGGTGATACGTGGACGCGCATGAGCGACCTCTCGCCGCGCCCGTTCTATTTCTCCCGCATTGCGGTCGATCCCGAGAATGCAAATCGCGTGTATGTCCCGGGATGGGACCTCGCCATTTCCGACGACGGTGGCAAGACGTTTCGCCGCTCGGGCAGCGTCGACGTACACGTCGATTTTCACGCCATCGCGATCGATCCGAAGGATCCATCCACCATTCTGGTGGGCAACGACGGCGGGCTGTACATATCACGTGACCGGGCGGAAAACTGGCGCTTCATCAACAACGTGGCCGTGGGAGAGTTCTACCGCCTGGCCGTCGATATGAGCGATCCGTATCGCGTGGCGGGTGGCCTGCAGGACAACGGGTCGTGGGTGGGTCCTTCGGAGACGCTGCATCAGACCGAGGATGACAGCAAGGACGGCATCCTCAACAGCGACTGGCACACGATCTATGGCAGCGATGGCTTCGGAGTGGCGTTCGATCCCACCGACCCGAACATCATGTATGCCACGGCGCAGGGCGGCTTCATGGCGTGCGTGAATCTGGCCAACAGTGTGAATCGCATGCTTCGCCCCTCGGAACGGGAAGGGCAGGAACGGCTCCGTTTCAACTGGAACGCACCATTCTTCGTGTCGAAACACGACCCGACCGTGCTCTACCACGGCGGCAACAAGGTGTTCAAGCTCACCGAGCGCGGTGAGAAATGGTTTGCCATCAGTGACGATCTCTCGCGCCACGAGCCCGACAAGATCATGACAGGCGGTTCCGAGGCGGAGACCTACGGTACCGTCGTGAGCCTGGCGGAATCACCGCTCAAGGCGGGCTTGCTGTGGGCCGGCACCGACGACGGTCTGGTGCACGTGACGGAAAACGACGGCGGAGCGTGGCGCGACGTCACGCCCAGGGCGGTGAGCGGTCTCTACGTGTCGTATATCACGGCATCGGGACACGATGCGAACACGGCCTACATGGCGGTCGACGGCCATCGCAGCGATGTCATGACGCCGATCGCCCTCATGACGACGAATCTCGGCAAGACCTGGTCGTCGATCACCGGCGATCTCCCGGCGGGCGAACCCGTGCAGGTTGTGATCGAAGATCCCGCCAGCCGGGACGTGCTGTACTGCGGCACCCAGTTCTTCGCCTATGTGAGTTTCGACCGGGGCGTGCACTGGCTGCGTCTCAATGACGAGACGCTGCCGCCAGCGCCGGTTCACGACATGGTTGTCCATCCGCGTGAGCGCGACCTCGTGGTTGCCACGCATGGACGGAGCATCTGGATTCTCGACGACGTGTCGATGTTCGCGCAGATGACTCCGGACGTGGTGGCGAAACCGCTGGCGCTTTTCGATATGCTGCCGGCGCGTCCGCGTATCTACGCCGGCTTTGCCTATGGCAATGCGCAGGGGATCTTCCGCGCCAAGAATCCGCCCATGGGGGCCTACATCAACTACTGGGTCTCCCGCGATACCGGCGATTCCGTGAGTATCTCCGTGGCCGATTCGACTGACTTCGTGCTGCGCGAATTGAAGGGGACCTCGCACCCGGGCATCAATCGCGTGGTCTGGGACCTGCGCGCGGACGAAAAGCATCGCTTCTCGCCCAGCCCGAACGAGGAACCGGGGCCGGAGCAGTTCGTCCCCGCGGGCACCTACAAGGTGACGCTGAAGATGGGTGACGAAAAGGAAACCAAAACGGTGAAGGTTCTGCCGTTTCACTAGTACAACGATGGCATAGATTGCGGCGCGGCGCGCGTGCTACCATTGGAGCACACATATGGAGGAACACGTATGCGTCCCCAGGCCGCGTTGACCCTTGTCTGCATCGCGTTTCTATGTCCTCCCGTCTCTGTTCGTGCGACGACGGCGTTTCGCATTACCGACCTTGATTGGCGGGACCCTCATTTCTACGTCAATTTCGTCGGGTGCCGCGATATTACCGATACTGCGTTGTCGGGCTTCTCCATGAACGGGGATCTGCAGACGCGTATTCAGACCGACACCGACGGCGACGGTCTGCTGGATCTCAACTATCTCCTCGTGTTCGATCCGCTCGACCAGTTCGGTCCCGGAGGATCCTTCGGTTTTGTCGCCGGCGGCTGCGTGGCGCCCATGGCGAGCACATCGTGCTGGGCCTATTCCTCGATTGCGACGTCGTACGCGAATATGCCGGCGACATGTCTGGGCGTGCTTGCGGGAACGACGTCCTCATACACGCCCGGTGTTACCCCCACCGCACCGCCGTGCTTCCTGGCCCCGCTGGGTGATGTCACGCTGAGTTTGAACGGTTTCTCGATCTTCATGAGCAATACGTACATCGCGGCGACGTATGCGGGAACGCCGGCAACCAGTCTGGTGAACGGGCTCATCCGCGGGTTCATCAGCGAGTCGGACGCCGACAATACTATTCTCGCGTCTTCCATGCCGCTGGTGGGTGGACAGGCACTTTCTGCGCTGCTTCCCGGTGGTACGGGCTGCTGTGCGAGCCACAGTGACAAGGACATCAGCGATGGGGTGTCCGGTTGGTGGGTCTATTTCGCATTCACGGCGAGCGAAGTCCCCCTGACCGATCCGCCGACGCGCGTGGGCGCATTGTCGCGGCCCAGCCTGACGCTGGAGGCGCCCTATCCCAATCCGTTCAACCCTGCCACCGAGATTCGCTATCTGCTGCCGGCCCGGTCGCGCGTGCAGCTCACGATTTTCGACGCCAGCGGGCGGGAAGTCCGGGAACTGGCCGGCGATACCCAGACGGAGGGCCCGCACACGGCGCGCTGGGACGGCCGCGACACGCACGGGTGGGTCGCCAGCTCGGGTGTGTATTTCGTGCGATTGAATGCCAACGGGGAATCGCGTACACGCAAACTGGTGCTGCTGAAGTAGGCGTGTGATCTAGGCGGAGTACTGTGACCGCAGCACGCGCCGCATCACCTTGTTGGATGCGGTGCGGGGTAGCGTGTCAACCGGGCACACGTCGTGGACGCGGAAGAGGGGATTGAGGTGGGTGGTGATGGCTTTCTGCGCCGCGTCCTTGCACGTGTCCGGTTTGAGCGCCGCGCCGGGACGCGCCACCACGTAGAGCACCAGCAGGGACGGCCCGCCGTCCGGTGGATCCACCGCGATCGCCGCCACGTCGGAGACTCCGTCCACGCCCAGGACCACACGCTCGATCTCCGCCGAACTCACCTTGATCCCGCCCAGGTTCATGGTGTCATCCGCCCGGCCCTGCGCGCGGAAGTATCCGCCCGGCAATGACTGGAAGGCGTCGCCATGCCGGCGCAACACCTCGAGCTTCACGCCCCGGGGGGTGCCCTCGTAATAAACTTCGTGATGATCGCGGTTTAGCAGCGTCTGTGAAAGTCCTACTGAAGGGGGGATGAGGAACAGTTCCCCCTGGCTCGCCGCGTTGCCGGATTCATCCAGAATGATCACATCCAGTCCCAGCGAGGGCGTCGAGAATGCCGCCGGCGCGGCGGGCTGGGTGAGCGACTGGGTGATGTAGCCGCCGCCGATTTCGGTGCCTCCGCAATACTCGACCACCGGACGATAGCCGGCACGCGCCATCAGCCACAGATAGTCATCGGCATTCGATGCCTCACCCGTGGATGAAAACGTGCGCAGCCCCGACCAGTCGATGCCGTGCGTCATGCGGTGCGCGCGCCATGCCTTCACCAGACTCGGTACCACGCCCAGCATCTTCACGTTGGCGTCGCGCACGAAGCGGCAGAACTGGGGAGTGTTGGGGGCTCCGTAGTAGAGGCCGATGGTGGCGCGGTTGATGAGACTGGCGTAGATCAACCACGGTCCCATCATCCACCCGATGTTGGTCGGCCATGCAACCACCTCACCCGGCCGGATATCGTGATGATAATGGCCGTCCATCGCGCACTTGATGGGCGTGGTGTGCGTCCAGGGAATCGCCTTGGGATCGCCCGTGGTTCCCGACGAGAACAGGATGTTGGTGGTGTCGTCGGGTTTTGCGGCGCGCGCGGTGTAGCTCGACATGCGCACCAGAAACTTGTTCCAGTCGTGGTCGGCCTTGCGCAGCTTTACAGCGGGCGACTCGCCGTGCGCGCATACGATGCACGTGCGCGCACCGGCCTCCACCAGCTTGCTGTACATCGGCAGCGTCTTGCCCGCGCGCACGACCACGTCCTGGGTCACCGCGACTTCGGCCCCTGCGATGCGCAGCCGCGTCCTGATTTCTTCCGGCGCAAAACTATCGGCGATCGACACCACCACGCCCCCCGCCTTGACGATCCCGATGTACGCGGCCACCGCTTCGACCGTCATGGGCATGGCGATGGCCACGGCGTCACCGGGGTGCACGCCGATGCCGAGCAGGGAGTTGGCAAAGCGGTTGGAAAGCGCGTCGAGTTCGGCGTACGAGACCGTCTCGATGGGGCCTCCCTCGCGCTGGTACACGATGGCAGTGGCGTTGCCCGGCGCCAGAAAGCAACTGTCCGCGATGTTGAGTGTGGCGCCGTCAAACCAGCGCGCTTTTTCCACCCCGCCCGTCATCGTGAGTACACGCTCGGCGGGCGTGCGAAAGCGGATTCCCAGCGCCTCCACCGTATCGCGCCAGAAATCCTCGCGGTGTTCCACCGCCCAGTGGAAGAGGTGCGAATACGAGGGCTGCCACAGTCGCTTGCAGGCGCGTGCGATGTTGGTGCCGGCGATTTCCTCCTCGCCGGGGATCCACGCGGGGCGGGGCCCGTCTGCGTTGTTCCAGCCCATGAACA
>DASRYI010000044.1:0-17259 GCA_035687255.1 Candidatus Krumholzibacteriia bacterium
ACGCGGTCGCCGACCGTCTCCCTCGCCGTCAGCACCAGCACGCGCGTGGTTACGCCCTGGTTGCGCAGCTCCCGCAACACTGCAAAACCGTCCCGGCCGGGCAGCATGAGGTCGAGCACGATGACGTCATACACAGAGGACTCAGCCAGCGCCAGCCCTTGCTCTCCGTCGCCCGCTTCATCCACGGCGTAGCCGTTCTCGCGAAGGCCCCGCACCAGCGAGCGTCGCAACGGCTCATAGTCATCGACGACAAGGACTCTCATGAAATTCATCCTAGCCCAGCGATATCCGGCCTTCAACCGGGTTCAGTACGGCACGCCGTGAACGCACGCCGTCCGGTCCCCTTCTCTCACGTTGTTTTCATCTTCGGTTGTTATGTTATTTGTGTCTTTTTGCGTATCCCCGGAGCTATTCTTGCACCTTCCGTGTAAGCAACATGGCCGCGGTCGCTGGATGAGCAGCGTAAACATGACATATTGCTTTTTTCAACACACACACTTTCCGGTCTTCACGCAGTAATGTGCGGCATCGTTGGTATTATAAATGAGCCGGACGGCGCATCGGGTGACTGCACCACCCGAATGCTCAAGCGGATTGCGCACCGTGGCCCCGACGCCGAGGGGCGGTTTGCCGACTCGCGTCTCGCACTGGGTGTCCGCCGATTGTCGATCATCGATATCGAAGGTGGAAAGCAACCGGTCCACAATGAAGACGGCACGGTCCACGCCGTCATGAACGGCACCATCTACTGTTTTGAGAAGCTGCGCAGCGAACTGATCGAGCGCGGCCATGTCTTCAAGAGCCGGTGCGACACCGAAGTGCTCGTACACGGATACGAGGAGTGGTCTATCGAGGGACTGTTAAGCCGTATCGACGGCATGTTCGCCTTCGCACTCTATGATCAGCGCCGCGACCTCGCCTTCATTGCTCGCGACCGCATCGGCATCAAACCCCTCTACTACTCAGAACAGAACGGGAGTCTCTTCTTTGCGTCCGAGATCGCGTCCCTGCTGGCATCGGGACGCATCCCGGTTCAGCCCGATCCCGATGGTGTCCGGCTCTTTCTGCAGTTGAGATACGTGCCGGCACCGCTCACGGTGCTGGCCCAGGTGAGCAAGCTCCCGCCGGGCCATTACATGCAGGTACCGCGCAAAGGCCCGGTCGAGCTGAAGCGGTACTGGTCCCCTGCGTTTGCGCCCCACCACGACCGGACGGCGGAACAGTGGTGCCAGGAGCTCAAGGAGACCATCAGCGACGTCGTCGCCACGCATATGATCGGCGACGTCGACGTGGGTGTTTATCTCTCCGGGGGGATCGACTCGTCGATTGTCCTGGGGGTCGCATCCCGCCTGATCGATCGCCCGGTCCGCGCCTATTCCATCGGATTCGAAACCGCGCGGGACGACGAAACCGGCGCCGCCGTTCATGCCGCGAACCGTTTCGGCGCCCATCTGGAAACCTGCCACCTCAGTCCACCGATGGTCGCCGAGCTGGTTGCAGGGCTGGCGCAGAAGGCAACGGAGCCGATCGCGGATCCCGCCTTTCTTCCCACGCTCGCACTGAGCCGCCTCGCCGCTGAATCGATCAAGGTGGTGCAAACGGGGGAGGGTGCGGACGAGTTGTTTGCGGGCTATCACTATTACGGACGCTGGGCGCGACCGTTCGCCCAGGCGCGGGAATCCGGCCGGCAGACCGCGCGCATGGTGGCCGATGGATTGCGACTGACCGGTCAGCATGCGTCCGCGCGCTCCCCCGGGAGCGGACAGCCGCACATCATGCCCGCCCGCGAAGTCGACCGCTATCTCGCTGATCTCGCGGTGCAACCCGACCGCGACCGGGTATCGGCGGGGGCGTTCGAAAGGCAATACACCGCGGGCACCGCGTCCCTGCACCCCCTCAATCGCGCGTCGCTTGTCGACATCAGCGGCTGGCTTCCCGACAACCTCCTCGCGAAGGTCGATCGCGCCACCATGGCGTTCGGCGTCGAGGCCCGCGTGCCCTTCCTGGACATGCGGGTCATCGACTGTGCGCAGCGCATGCCGCACGACGTCAAATACCGGAGCGAAAGGAACAAGTGGATTCTTCGCGAAGCGTTCGGAGAAATGCTGGGCCCCGTGCTCAGCGACCGCCCCAAGCACGGTCTCAGTGTCCCCATGGCTGACTGGCTTCGCGGCCCGCTGCGGGACATCTGCATGGACAGGCTCGGCACTTCCGCCGGCAAGACCGTGCCATGGATCAACACCGATGCGACCTCAGCGCTGCTGCAAACGCACATGCAGGGTGAAGACCACTCCGCCCGCCTGTGGACGCTCTTTACGCTGGCAGACTGGTTCCGAAGCGTGCGAGCGGCGTGAGCATGTGCCCGTCCGGAACCACCATGCGCACGTTGCACGCGCGACGTTTCTCACGACTTCCGTTGTATGCGGCTGTGGTTGCGGCCGCCGCACTCGTCGCTGTTGCTCACAGCGAAACCGCGACCACCCCTCTGTCGCGTGCCCAGGCCGTCGATGAGGCGCGCACTCACAGTCCCGAAATCCGCGCGCTCAACGCCGCGATCGCGTCGGCGCGGGGGGACGCGGTTGCCGCCGCCAAATGGAACAATCCCGAACTGGGTCTGGCGCCGGGCATGCGCGTGATCAATCCCGGCGGCAACGAATTCCACGGCGTCGTCGAGCTCAAACAGGAGATCCTGTTTCCCGGCAAGCGCGACCTGCGCCGTGCGGTGGCCGACAAGAACGTGGCTATTCAGGAACTTGCGCTGGCCGGTTTTCAGAACCAGCTGGCAACGGAAGTCCGGCACCTCTACGACACGTTTTCCATCTCGACCCGCGCGGTGAAACTGTACGAGCGCCGCGTCGCGGTGTCGCGTGAGTTTCTGGAGGCCGCACGCAAGAAAGTCAGTGCCGGCGTGGGCTCGCAGATCGAGGCCACGCGCGCCGAAGTCGATGTGGTGAATGCGCAGAAGACGCTGCGCGACGGACAGGCACAGGCGGCCACCGCGCGCGCCGCGCTCAACACGCTGCTGGGTCGCGACCCGCTCGCCGGGCTGGAACTGGCCGACAGTGCGTCGGTCAATTTCGACCTTCCGCCCGCGGACACGCTGATGGCGAGAATCGTCGCCGCCAACCCCGCCCTGCGCGTGCAGCAGATGGCCGCTGAACGCGCCGGCCTGGCCGTCGAATCGGAGCGCAAGGAGAGACTCCCCGACTTCATCATCGGCCCCAGCATCGAATACCTGAAGGACGAGCAGACCTACGACTTCAGTATCGCGTTTCCGCTGCCCCTGTGGGACCACCGCAGCGGCGAGATCGCGGCTGCCACCGCGGAAAAGGATCGCGCGCTGGCCGAGCACGACAAGTTGAAACAGGAAATTCTGCGCGATGCCGGCGCCGCCTACGAATCGACCGCAGCCGCCCGCGAGGCGCTGTCGCTGATCACCCCGGACCTGCGGGCGCGGCTGGTTACCGCGATGGACGAATCGGCCCGGGGCTATGCGGAAGGACGCATGACCCTTCTCGCCTACGTGGAGATGCAGCGTACGTTCTACGAAATGCAGACCAATTATATTGAATCCCTGCAAAATCTGATCGACGCCCGTGCCGCACTCGAGACGGCGGCCGGTGTTCCCCTTGAAACCCTCGTGCCGGAGGCGACGAAGTGAAACAGATCGCGCATCGCGCACTACTGCTCACGCTGGTGCTGACCGTGGCGCTTGGCTGCCACCGGCAGCAAAGCGAAGAGGCGCCCGCAGCGGCACCGGCGGCGGGCGAAAAGAACATGGTCGAACTCGGAGCGGAAGCGCTCAAGCACGCGGGAATCGAAGTCCAGGATGTCACCGAGCAGAGCGTAGCCATTCCGCTGGTCGCGCCGGGTCGCATCAGCTTCGATATGAACCACACCGGGCGCGTGACGTCCACGCTCGACGGACGCATCGTGCAAATGAACTACGATATCGGCCAGTTGGTGAAAAAGGGCGACGTCATGGCCCTGATCGATGCGCCGGAACTTCTCCATCCGTTGGAGCTGAAGGCGCCTGTGGCGGGCCGCGTGGTGGAACGCAACGGCACCGTGGGCGACCTGCTCGACAGGACGCAGAGCCTGTACACGATCGCCGAAACCACCACGTTGTGGTGCATCGCGGCGGTCAACGAAAGCGACATCGGCGCCGTGCGCGTGGGGCAGCCGGCAAGCATCACGGTGCTGTCATACCCGGATGAATCGTTTGCGGGCAAGGTCGTGCGTGTGAGCGACGCGGTGAACGAGCAGACGCGCACCGTCGAGGTGCGCATCGTGGTGGAGAATCCACGCGACATCCTCAAGGCGGGCATGTTTGCCAACGCCGCGCTGCGCACCGCAGCCGTGACGAAAGGGCTGTTCGTTCCCGACGGGGCGTTGCAGACCATCGGTGAGCGGCCGGTGGTGTTCGTCGAGGAAAAGCCGGGAACGTATCACGCCACCATCGTCCGCCTGGGACGCGAGATCGGCACTCAGCACGAAGTGCTCGACGGACTCGCGGCCGGTGCACGAGTCGTTACCTCGGGCAGCTTCATTCTCAAGAGTGAGTTGCTGAAGAGCGAACTCGAGGAGGACTGAACCCTGGTTCAGCGCCTGATCGCATTCGCTCTGCACCAGCGCGCGCTGGTCTGCCTGCTCGGGCTGCTGCTCATCGCCGCGGGGATATGGTCGGCGTTGCGGCTTCCCATCGACGCGGTGCCCGACATCTCGCCGGTGCAGGTGATCATCAACACCACCGTCACCTCGTTTGCGCCCGAGGAAGTCGAACGCCTGGTCACATATCCACTCGAAGTGGCCATGAGTGGACTGCCGCGACTCGAGTTCACACGCTCGCTCTCGCGCTACGGCGTTTCGCAGATCACGCTGCAATTCAAGGACGGCACCGATGTGTACTGGGCGCGGCAGCTGGTGTCGGAGCGCCTGCAGGCGGCACGCGACGCGCTTCCCCCGGGAATCGCCCAGCCCGAACTCGGGCCGATCACGTCGGGACTCGGCGAAGTTTATTTCTACACCGTCGAACCGAAACCCGGCTCCGGTCTCACGCTCGACGACGCGCGCGTCGCCCAGGAGTGGATCGTCAAGCCGTTGCTGCGAAGCGTCCCCGGTGTCACCGAAGTGGCAACCATCGGCGGATACGAGCGACAGATCCAGGTCACGCCCAATCTCGACCGGCTGCGCGCCTACCACCTGACCCTCGATGACCTGGCGAACGCGGTCGAGGCGTCGAACGCCAACACCGGGGGCGGATACATCGAACGCAACGGCGAGCAGGTAGCCGTGCGCACCGTGGGGCGCGCCACGTCGACCGCGGACCTGGCCGCGGCGGTCATCGCGACCCGCGGCAACGTCGCCATTACGGTCGGCGATGTCGCCGACGTCGGCATCGGGCATGCGTTGCGCGGCGGCTTCGCCATGCACAACGACCAGGAAACCGTGCTGGGCTCCGTGCTCATGCTGATGGGGGAAAACAGCCGTGCGGTGGCCAAGCGCGTGGAAGCGCGCATCGAGGAAGTGCGCGGTTCACTTCCCGCCGGCCTCGAGATCACGCCGGTGTACACACGCACGACGCTGGTCGAAGAAACCATCCACACCGTCGCCACCAATCTGTTGCACGGCGGTCTGCTGGTGTTCGCCGTGCTGCTTCTGACGCTCGGGAATCCCGGCGCCGCCAGCATCGTGGCGCTGGCCATCCCGCTGTCCATGATGTTCGCCGTGATTGGCATGGTGTGGGGTGGCATCAGCGGCAACCTGATGAGCCTTGGCGCCATTGACTTTGGATTGATCGTGGACGGCGCCGTGGTGGTTACCGAAAACGTGGTGCGCCGGCTCGGGCACGAGCGTGAAACGCTGGGACGCCGCCTCACTTCCGGGGAACGGCACTCGCTCATTCACGCGGCGTGCACAGAGATGGGCCGCCCCGTTACCTTCGCGGTGGCGATCATCATCATGGTGTATCTCCCCATTCTCGCGCTGCAGGGCGTCGAGGGGCGCATGTTCCGTCCCATGGCGCTCACGGTGATCATGGCGCTGGTGGGTTCGCTGCTGATCGCGCTCACGCTGGTTCCCGTGCTGGTGTCGTTTGTAATCCGGGAGCGCGACGGCGTGCACGAGAGCCGCTTTGTGCGGGCGGTAACGCATGTCTACGAACCCACGCTGCGCTGGACCATGCGCCGGCGCCGTGCGACGGTGCTGATTGCGCTGGTGCCCCTGATTGCGGCGGCGCTGCTGTTTCCGCGCCTCGGCGCCGTGTTTCTGCCGCGGCTGGATGAAGGCTCCATCGACGTGCGTGTGACCAAACTCCCCAGCGCGTCGATCAGCCAGAGCCTTGCGATCGACAAGCAGGTCATCCCCATCCTGCTTCGTTTTCCCGAAGTCACCACCATCTTCACGCATGCGGGCTCGGGCGACATCGCCACCGATCCCATGCCGGCCAACGACACCGATGTCCTGGTCATGCTGAAGCCGCGCAAGCAGTGGACGACGGCGCATGACCAGTCGGCGCTCTCGGACGCGATGGCCGACTCGCTCGGTGACCGCGTGGCTGGATGCACCTATGGATTTACGCAACCCATCGAGGATCGCTTCGACGATCTGCTGGCGGGCATCAGCGGCGACCTCGGCGTCATGGTTTATGGCGAGAACTACGATGTGCTGCGGCGGTTGGCGGGAGAGGTGCAGCGGATACTGCACGCCACGCCCGGCTCCGAGGGCGTACGTTACGACGTGGGCTCGACCGCGCCCGTGCTCGAAATCACGCCCAGGCGGGATGCGCTGGCGCGCTACGGGCTCTCCGTGCAGGACCTGAACGACGTGGTTTCGGTGGCGCTGGCCGGCCGTGACCTGGGACAGTGGATCGAAGGCGACCGGCACTTCGACATCGTCCTGCGTCTTTCCGACACGGAGCGCGCCGACCTCGGCGTGTTGCGCAACCTTCCCGTTCCCGCGGCGGCCACGGGGTTGCGACTCGCCGACGTGGCCGACCTCTCCTTTGTGCAGATGCCGCCGACGCTGCTGCGCCGCATGGGAAGCCGTTATGTCGTGGTGGAAACCTACGTGCGCGGGCGCGACCTCGCGGGCTTTGTGAACGACGTGCAGCAACGCATCCGCCGGGACGTCAAGCTTCCGCCGGGATATTCCATCGGCTACGGCGGACAGTTCGAAACCTACGTCGCCGCGCGCAACCGCCTGGCCATCGTGGTGCCGGTGGCGCTCGGACTCATCCTGATGCTGCTCTACAGCGCGTTCCGCAGCCTCCGGCAGGCACTGCTGGTCTTCACCGGCGTACCCCTCGCGGTGACGGGCGGCGTGTTTGCACTCTTCGCGCGCGGTCTGCCCTTCAGCATTTCGGCGGGTGTGGGTTTCATTGCACTGAGTGGCGTGGCCGTGTTGAACGGAGTGGTGATGGTGAGTCACTTCAACCATCTGCGCGAGGACGGGGCGTCGCCGCGCGACGCCGCCTACAACGGCGCGCTCACACGCCTGCGCCCCGTGCTCATGACGGCGATGGTGGCAAGTCTCGGCTTCGTGCCCATGGCGATCGCGCATGGAACCGGCGCGGAAGTGCAGCGACCGCTGGCCACCGTCGTGATCGGCGGGCTGATCTCATCGACGTTGCTCACCCTCGTCGTCCTGCCGGTACTCTACAGCTGGATCGAAGGACGTCGCGCGCGCGGGTAGGCGCCGGTCAGTACAGGGGCCGTGCTCTGGCGCGTGACAGTTCGATGCGCCCCACATTCGTCATCCGGATGCTTCCCAGATACAGATAGTCGCCAAACGCGTTAGCGCTCGTGATCGCGCCATAGTCACCAACCGGACTCTGCAGGTTGTACTGCACGACGCCGGTGGTATCGATGCCCACAACCCACGCCATGTAGCGGTGGTTGCGCAGGCAGGGCACCGGGTGGGGTGCCTGGAAGAGCGGTGCCTTGGCGACGAACTGCCTCACCAGCGGATACCGGCTCCAGCGCTCGAACGCGTGCGTCCGCGGCGACACGAACGCCATCCAGAAGATTCCGTTGCCGTCGTACGCCAGATTGTCGGGATATCCCGGAAGGGCTCCAATGAAGACATCGTGCGAGCCCGCGCGCGGCCCGGCGATCCAGTACCGCATCACCCGCGCCGCCAGCATCTCTGTAACCAGTACGTACTCCTCATTCGGGCCCAGCGATATACCGTTGGCATAATTGAGACTGTCGAGTCGCACGCTCGCCTGTCCGTTTACGGGGTTGAATGAAATCAGCCGCCCCGTCGGTCTTCCCTCCCAGGCCTGCAACTGCAGGTCGGCGGGCCCCTGCGCATACGCGTCGGAAAACCAGATGGTGCCGTCGTAGGTAATCGCAAGATAGTCGGCGAACCGAAACCGCTTCCCGTCGATCCCGTCGAGCAGAACCGAGACGTCGCCCTGCGGAGAAATCGAGAGCAGACCGCGATCACCGTCGGCAACGATCAGTTGCCCGGCGGCGTCGAACTCGAGACCGAGCGGGAACCCATGGGTGTGCGCGAATTCCTGGAATGAATCGGGATGTTGAGGATTGAAACGAATGATGCGGCCGTCGCGCAGGGTGGCGTACATCCAGCCGTCGGGTCCCAGTTCGACGTCTTCGGGGCCGTTGATGCCCTCGGACAGGCGTTCCACGTGGGTGAGCACATCGTTGGGAGCGTAGGCACCGGTGAGACCGGGATCGGGATCGGGCGTCCAGGCGATGGGATCGATCCAGCACGGCCAGAAGAGCGCGTAGCCGAGGACCGCGAGGAACAGCCCGACGATGGCAACAATGAGAACGCGCCGCTTCATGACGGCGCAGTGTAGCCTACGCAGCCCGCGCCGTCACGCGCGCGAACGAAGGTGGATTCTACGCCACTTTTGACGTCGTCGCCCGCGGAATGCCTTCCTTCTCCATGCGCTCGGCCACGTGCAGAACGAAGTTGGCGGCTTTGCCCACCACGTCGTCCCGCTTGGGAACCACGTAGAGCGCCTTCTTCATTTCGGAGTGCGCGTCGGCGTAGGCCTTGAGCTCGTCAAGTGTGCGGCCGGTCCGCGCCAGCGCGTCGGCGAACTCCTGTTTGGCCTTGATGCGCGCGTTGCCCAGCGCCATCTGCACGCGCGAGTGCGCGTTGATCTCGCCCTCGCCGGAAGTCTCGATGGGAAGGTAGATCATGTCCTTGTAGTGCTCGGTGACCGCGGCCTGCGCGCCGTCGGATTGCGTGCTGGGCATGCACCCGAAGGGCTTCAGGGACACCACCATGTGTGCGATGCCTTTGGATGAGTAGTAGATGTTCTTGGCGACTTCCAGGTGGCCTTCGCCGCCGGCGGCGCGCGAGTTGTAGTAGGGATGCCCCATGCGCTGGAGCTCGTACTGGCACACCAGCTCGTGCAGCACACCAGCGCCCAGCGCGTGCTGGAGTTTGGAGTACTCGCGGAAGAAAATCTTCTCGGCGATGTTCATGCGCGCGATACGCCGGCGATAACGCGCTTCCACGCGGACGCGGCGCCACGGCTCGCGTGTCCACGACGGCATGATGCCGCCGTCCTCGATGCCCTTGCGGTCGCGCAGCTTCTGTTTGAACTGGTGGATCATGTACATGATCCAGGTGCCGATGGGCTCCACGATCACTTCGGCGCCTTCGCGCTCCAGAAATGGGAACATGTTGTAATTGCCGTCGCCGTCGGTGGTCTGGGCCCAGAACTCGCCCGTGATCTTGACCACCGGCTTCACGCGGAAGCGATCCACCTCGATGTCCGCAATCTGGTCGCGGATCTTCTCCAGCGCGTTCGTGTAATACGACGTCGTGAGCTGGCGCGCGAACTTCAATGTGTAGTCGGTCTGGTTGTACAGCCTGGCGCCGCGCAGAATCTTTTCCACGCGGTCACCCATCGACGTGCGCGGCTGGTGTTTGAGCGCCCCGGCCAGCGATTCGCGCGCACCGTCGAGAACCGCATTGATGCGGCCGGCCCCGGTTTCGTAGGGACGGACGAGATAGCCGATCTCGTTCAGCATGTCACCCATGTTCATGGAGTTGAGCATGGCCAGGAAGAAGTCGAGGTTCATTTCGAGGCCGGCGTTCACGTCTTCCTGGGACAGCCCCTTGGACTGCTGGAAGAGAATGACGCGAAAATCCTCGAAGCCGGAGTTGCGCAGCGCGAGCCGGTACTCGGCCTCGTACATGCCGAAGCGGCACGGGCCGCACGCGCCCGCGGTGATGAACACGTAGTTGTCGGAGATTTCCTGGCGCGAGAGCCCCTGCTTCTCGAGACCGTGGAGATACTGCACCAGATTCCCCACCGTGAAGTAGGTGGGATTGCACTGCCCGTTGTTGCCGTACTCCTTGCCGAGCTGGAACGCCTTCACGTCCGGCGTGGGGACGACGTCGCACTTGTAACCGAGCCCTTCCCACGCCCCCTTGATGAGGCGCTCGTGGCTCCACGTGAGCCCGCCGAAGAGGACCGTCGTATAAGGACGCTGGTCACGCGTAAACGGGCGTTCGACGGGGCGCTTGAAGTGCTGAACCGGCTTGCGCGGGCGCGAATGAGCAGGGGTGTGACGTTCCACGGTCGGAGTTTCGACGGTCATTGGCGGCCTCCTCGATTGGTGCGTGTCGCGCCTGGCGTGCAGGAACGCGAAGCGGCCCCATTATCATGGATGCCGGCGGTGGGGTTCAATCGAATAGTGGAAAGACTGGATTCTATTTGCCCCAACCCCTTACGGGGCAATCGGTCCGTTCACCCGGATTGCCTGGCGTTGACCGGTTCGCGGACGACGGCAAAGACCACTTCGTCCACCCACTGGCGGTCCTTGTACGCGGCCTTGCGAAGCACGCCTTCGCGTGTGTACCCCGCCTTCTCCAACACACGCATCGAGGCCTCGTTCCAGTGGAACACCTCGGCGTGTACGCGCACCATGCCCAGCGTTTTGAAGGCATAGTCGGTGACCGCCAGGACGGCTTCAGTGATAATTCCGCGGTTCCAGTATTCTTCTCCCAGCCAGTAGCCGATTTCCGCATTGTAGCGACGCACGTCGTCCCCCGGCTTCAACCCCACGGCGCCCACCGCAAAACCATCCACGTCGATGGCGAACACATAGTTGAGTCCGTGCGTGGTGGCCAGCCGGATCCAGCTGCGGGCATCGGCCGGCGTATAGGGAAAAGGAAACATATCGCGCAGGTTGATCCACACGTTGCGATTGTTGGCATGGCGCACGAGCGAGGGTTCGTCCCCCCGGCGCCACTCGCGCAGCAGGCATTGTTTGAGCTGAATACGGACCGGTTCAGGCTTCATCCGACTGTTACTGTAGCACTTCCCCACCTCCGGGGCGAGGGCGGCACGGAACCCGGGGGCGGGCCGGAACGTATCAAGCTGGTCACCCCTCACTCCTGAAAGGACCCGTTATGACGAACACACGTCTGTTGTCACTCGCCTCGGCCAGCGCCCTCACGCTTGCGATCACCGCCCCGCTCGCGTTCGCGGGCTCGTGGATGGGCCGGGAAGAAACCAAAGACGGCGTCGTCCACGTTTTGAACCCGGGCATCCCCACCGATGGTTCGTTCCGGGTGACGCCGCACAAGGTATGGAGCGCGGGTGGCGACGACGATGAAGACACGCTGTTCGGTGTGATCAGTGATGTGGACGTCGACGACAAGGGCAACGTCTACGCGCTCGACCAGCAGCTCTCGCAGGTGAATGTGTTCGCCCCCGACGGCCACCTGCTGCGCACCATCGGCCGCGAGGGCGAAGGTCCGGGGGAATTCCGCCGCGCCAACGTCATGTTCCTCATGCCCAACGGCAACGTGGCCGTTCTGCAGCAGATGCCGGGCAAGCTGGTGGTGTTCACGCCCGACGGCAAGCCGGTGGACTTTCAGGGGCCGAAGGGCGCGGACGGCGGAATGATTGCCTATATGGACGGGGGCCGTGCCGGCGACGGGCTGGTGCTCAGCCTTCGCGAGTTTGCGCAGAAGCCGGGCGCCTTCTCCAACCAGAAATCGCTGGTGGTGTTCGATGCCAGCGGCAAGCCGCGCGCCACACTCTACCAGAACACCGTGCAGCAGGATCCCGCCAGCATGATGAACTTCGACGAAAAGGAGATGCGCAGCCTGGCATGGGCGGGCGGACCCGACGGGCGCGTATACACCAGCGAGAATTTCGACGCATATGAGATCAAGGTGTTCTCACCGGAAGGCAAACTCGAACGCGTAATCGACCGCGACTATTCGCACCGCTCGCGCAGCATGCTGGAGATGGAAGCCGCAAAGCCGCACATCCGGATCCGCGCCAACGGCCAGAACGTGAAGCCCCAGATCAACTCGAGCTCCACCGACCGCGACATCATGCGCATGATCGCGCGCGCCGACGGAACGCTGTGGGTGCTCTCGAGTCATGGCGCGTTGGATGGCTCCGCCGGCATCATGGCGACCTTCGACGTGTTCGATGCAAAGGGACGCTATGTGCGCACCCTCACGTTTGACGTGCCGGGCGATTTCAAGCAGGACGACTTTCACATTGCGGGCGACCAGGTGGTGGTGGTGAAGAGCGCCAAGTCGGCGCGCGATGCCTTCATGGGCGACGGGGACGATTCCAAACCGGCCGCCGACGTGGAACCGGTATCGCTGGTCAGTTATCGCTTTGATAACCCGGCCACGGCGCAGAAGTAGATACTGTTCAATATTTTGCATTGGAAAGATTGGGGAACCCACCACCCCGTGAGCCGCGGCGAGCCGGAGCAAGGACCGGTTCGACCGCGGCTTTTCACGTCCGCCGATTGACTTTCAGATTTGCGAAGGAGTAGCCTCCCTCAGCCCGGAGGCGGGGAGAGTCTCCGCTTATAATTCCACCAGTAACGCGACGGAGGTTTCACCTTGAAACTGCGTTGGCGTAGTACGGGTCTCCTACTGATTGCCCTGTCGCTCACCGCGATGCTCTGGGCGTGCGAGAACGATACCAGCAACGTGGCTTCCCCCACGACGCAGAGTGATCTTCTCACCGCTGTCAGCGCACACCGCGCCGATTTCGACAAGGCAATCGCTATCCATGACCGGCATATTCCCGAGATTCTGGCGATCGACGGAGTCGCGGGAACGGCTGTTTCGGCAGACGACAAGGGCATGCCGGTGATCACGATTTACACCAAGCAGCAGATGGCACCCGGCCAGCTCAAGAAGGAGTATGAGGGTGTCGTTGTGGTTGAACAGGTCACTGGTGCCATCAAGCCGTTCAAAGGACACGGCGGCGGTGGTGGCGGCGGCGATAGCGGCACAGCCAAACAGACGCCTCCCGTGAAGATGGGAACGTCCGGCGGCTGGGCGTACGACCTGGCCAACGGCTACTGCTGCGGCGGCACGCTGGGTTCGCTGGTGCAGAAGGGTGGTACCAAGTACATCCTCACCAACTACCACGTGCTGTATTCCGACATCGTCAGTGGTGGCAACGGACGTGTAGCGACCGCCGGTGATCCGGCCATCCAGCCGGGCCTCATCGACGTGAACTGCAACGTCGCCAACGCACAGAGCGTCGGCACACTGGTGAACAACGGCGGGTCATTGCCGATGGGCGGCAACGCCGTGGACGTTGGTATCGCGCAGGTGGTATCGGGCATGGTCGACGAGTCGGGAGCGATCCTGAACGTCGGGACCATCAGCTCGTCCACACTGAACGCGAGCGTGGGGCTGGCTGTGAAGAAGATGGGTCGCACGACCGGTCTGACGCGCAGCAGCGTGTCCGCCATCAACGGCGCGTTCTCGATTACCTATGAGAACGAGTGCGCGGGTGGAACGTCGTTCACGCAGTCGTACACCAATCAGATCGTCATCGCGAATTCGCGTTGTGGTTTCCAGAATGGCGGCGACTCCGGGTCACTGCTGCTGGAAGACGCAACCACGAATCCGCGCGCGGTGGGCCTGTGCTTTGCGGGTAGCTCCCAGTGCATCCGCAGCGCCATCGCGATTGCAAACCCGATCGGGGCCGTGCTGAGCTATCTCGGCGGCGCGACCATGGTCGGCCAGTAGTCGTTCGCAGAAAGCTGCAAACGAGAACACCCGTCGTGCCCAGCGGCACGGCGGGTGTTTTTCTTGCGGGGAGCAAACGGGTTCGATCAGTACTCGAGATGCTTCCAGGGGTCGTTCTTGTGCATCAGCTCGCGGGCTTCCCAGTTGATGGCGTCGGCCCACACGTCGACGGGATTACGGTCGTCGGTGAGAACGGGCATGCCCGCGATCTCGGGCTCGAAGCGGTTGGCCCAGGCGTGGTGCTGCTGCACGCCCACTTCGTGCCGGTACGGAAACGGCAGCAGGCCGTAGAGATCGCCCAGGCGCTCTTCGTCGAGATCGAGCGCGCGATCCGACGCCAGCAGGATCAGGTTGCCCATCGTATTCTTCGGTTCCGCAATCGGCAGCGCCAGCACGTGCGCGAAATGCTGCTTCAACGTCGCGGCCAGGGAGTGCACCAGGATGTCGTGCCATGTGCGCGCTTCGATGTTCATGGCGAGAATCGCATCCGGCTTCATGTGCGCCTTGATGAGTCCGAAAGCTTCGCGCGTGACCAGATGAAACGGAATGGAGCTGGACCCGAAGGCATCCATGAGCACCAGGTCGTACGTCTTGTCGGTGGTCAGGAAGTACTGACGACCGTCCATGATGTGCACGCCCGAGCTTTCGGCATCGCACGAGAAATACTCCTCGGCGATGCGCGGCATCGCCGGGTCGATCTCCACCGTATCCACGTGCCAGCCCGCGCGGTAGTAGTTGCGCGCCACCGATCCGCCACCCAGCCCCACCAGCACCGCGTTGCCCGGTTTTTCGAACATGAACTTGGGAATATCCATCACCATGGCGTACGGAAACGTGGAATTGAACGTGTCGCGGTCCACGATGGTGTGAGTCCCGCCGTCGACCAGCAGCAAGCGCGTATCCTCCCAGTCCACCACGCGCAGATCCGCGTAGGGGCTCTGCACGTGATATGCAAGCCCCGACGGTTCACCCACGCGCGCAACCGGCGACGCCGACGCCACCGCTCCCAGCAGAAACGGCAGCAGCGTCATGGCCGCACCGGCGGCGGTGGCGCGCCCCCCACCCGAGCGAAACGCCAGCAGCCCGGCGCCAATCAACGCCGCGCCGCTCACGGCGATCAGCCGGTTCACACCCAGATGCGGAATGAGATAGAAGCCGGTGGCCAGCGCGGCCACCACGCTGGCAATGGTGGAAATGGCGTAGATGTCTCCCGACGTCCGCCCCACTTCTCCCAGCGACTGCGCACGCAGTCGAATCGCATACGGACTCGTCATGCCGAGCAGCGTCAACGGCACGAAGAAGAGGATGAACGCCGAGGCAAGCACGGCGCCCCGCAGACCCAGCGGCATCATCGCCAGCAGCACGGGACGCTTGAGCCAGATGGTGGCCAGCAGCCACAGCCCGGCGATGGCCAGGGTGGAACCCAGCACCGAGAAACGTGGGTTGCGATCGGCCCAGCGGCCGCCCACGACATATCCGAGGCTCAGAGCGGCCAGCGTCACGGTAATGAGCGCGGACCACAGGAACAGATTGACTCCATAGAACGGGCCCAGTACGCGCGTGCCCAGTATCTCAATGGCAAGCACCACGGCGCCGCTCACGAACACAATTGTGTACAGAGGCAGGTGACGCTTCATCGCTCCGTCCTTTGGGGGGGTGTTCGGCGATTCTATGCGTCGTGTTCCATGAGGTCAACCCGGCTGGTACACGTGTGCGTCACATGCGGGAAAACAAGAAGGGGCGTCCGGAGAACCGGACGCCCCTCTCGCACCGCTCGAAGAAAGAAGCGGACTAGTGCTGTTCGCCGCCGTCGTAACCGGTCAGCGGATGAATCTGGAAGTTGCCCTTGAAATAACCGTGCACGGTGTAGATCACCGGGCTGCCTTCATCCGTGGTCTCGTGAATGGTGATGCGATAGAAGTCACCGCAATCACAATGCACGAACTCCTGGCTGCCATGCAGACCGAAGCCGTCTTCCGGACAGTTGGCGTCGGTTTCCTTGCCCGGTTCGCCGGCGTCGTCGATGTTGACTTCGAACGCGTGCAGCGACTCACCCACGGTCACATACTGGGCCAGGGCGCCGGTCAGATTCTTGGCCGCGTGGAACATGCCCACACCCCAGAAGTCGAGCTGGTGCGCCGGCGCGTGACGCGCAGGATTGCAGAAGCCCGGATCCGAGCATTCGATACGATCGATCTCGGTGCCGTCCGGTGCGCTGTGCGTGCCACCGTGGAAGGCGAAGCTGCCGTCGGGACCGCTGTGCTGGACGTGCTCCCACTCACCGGCCGGCTGCGGCTGCAGCGCCGTGTTGGCGCCCGCCTGGCCACCGAAGCTGTACACGTCGCCGTCGTACTCGGCGTTACCGCCGCCCGTGAAGCGGCAGCCGACGGGCTCGCCCTTCTTCTCGCACAGACCGGCATCCCGGGTGAGGTCCGGCTTGTCGCACTCGTAGGTGCGGCAACCCGTGCAACCGTCGCCGTTGATGTCGCTGTCGATGCCGTCGTTGTTGCCCACATCTTCCAGCGTGGCGCCAAAGCCACCCGGAATCTCGATGCAGATCTGGTACGAACCGGCCGGAACACCCGTGAAGCTGTAGTTGCCGTTCGCGTCGGTCACGGTGCCGTACTTCTGGTTGCTGTTGCAATCGATGAGCGTGACCTTGATGCCCTCGGGGCCACCGGTCTCATCCTTGTCCTGAATACCGTTGCAGTTGGTGTCATACCAGACCCGGTCGCCGATGGTGGTCTCGCACCCGCCCGCCTGGGCGGAGATGGTGGCGTTCGGTCCGGCAATGGGAAGCGTGCTGGTGTCCATCGTGGGCTTGTCACCGTTGGTACAACCGGCGGCAAGTACGGCCAGACCCAGCGCCATGAGGCGAAGCGATGAACGCATGGTGTCTCTCCCTGAAATTGGCTGAACTGCTAAAGAATCGCGGCGGGGGCTGGAAACTCACGGCTCCGCCGATCGAGTCGCGAATTGATCAACGTCGAGCTTAACGGGTCCGGGGCGCGGTTTCCACCTCGAAAAGCGGTTGTGGGCGTCCGGACGCCATCCCCCAAAAGAAAGGGCCCGGGAGAAACCTCCCGGGCCCTGCGCACCTGAGACTATCAGGTCGTTTACTTCTGAGGACCGCGCCCCGTGGTGTTACCACCCGAGAGCGGGCAACCCATCTCGTTCTCTTCGGCCAGCGTGTCCTTGTCACCGGCGCACGCGAGATCCTTGACCTCGCCGGCGCTCAGACCAAAGTCC
>DASRYI010000045.1:0-1970 GCA_035687255.1 Candidatus Krumholzibacteriia bacterium
GCGTGTGGCACGGCGTGTTGCTGCTGGTGCTGGTGGGCGCGCAGCTGGTCCACGTTCCCGCCGCGGCCGAGGAGTTCCGGTACTTCTGCTTCTATCACTATCAGCGTCATGAGCGCTGCGGCCGGTGGTTGCACGACAACACGCCGGCGGACGCGGTGATTGCCACTCACGATGTGGGCGCGATCGCGTTCTACTCCGAGCGACGGGTCATTGATACGGTCGGATTGATTCAGCCTGAGGTGGTCCCTCACCTCAACAAGCCCGACTACGTCGATTTTCTCAATCGATTGCTGGCGCGCGAGCATGTTACCTACATCGCCATGCTCGACAGCTGGATGCGTTGGGCGAACATGGAGGTCGCCAACCAGTCGCCGGTGTGGGTGGCCGATCCCAACCCGGAGATCCTGAGCGTGTATCCATGGACCCCGGGGCTGACGCTGCTGGTCACCGAACCGGTGGCCGCACTCAACCGCGAGGCGGTATCGCGCATGAAGAACGGAGATTTTGCGGGAGCACGCGACGCGCTCAAGCGGTCGCTTTCAGCGTGTCCCGACAACCCGGCCAGCTGGTACCTGCTGGGTGCGGCCATGCACGCGCTGGGAGACCCCGACCAGGCGCGCGCGGCCTATCGCAAATCGCTCGACCTCTATCCGGACTTCGAGTATGCGCGCTATTCGCTGGGCGACCAGCTCGCGGACGAGGGAAAGACTGCCGAGGCCCGCGCCGTTCTGGAACGTTTGCATGAGCGCCACCCGGATTTCCCCGGACTGCCCACGTTGTGGGAACGTCTCAACAAGACGCCCTAGAAGCGGGTCCGGGCACTCTTGCCGCAACACGAAGTCCGCTTACACCACCTGATTCCACCCCTTCCGCGGCTATTTCCTGCTGGCGATCACCAGAACCGCCGTGGACAGAAAAGGTATGGCCGTGCGATCCCCGCGAAAGATCAGAGTGCGCAACACGCTTTGAATTCGTGGATTGCTGACCACGTCCATGGGCGCGGTAATGTACATGGACGCGTCGGTCTCAAACCCGGCGCTGCGCAGCTTGCGCACAATCTCGCGCCGCGAATAGATGCGCGCCCGGGCCCAGCGGTCGTGCAACGGCTTGGGCAGCCAGCTGAAGAAGGGGACGCGATTCCACTTGAGGAGCGGGAGGGCGGCCCCGTGAGTCTCGAACACCCACCAGCGGTTGGGTACGGACATCGCCAGGCGCGCGCCGGGCCGCAGGACGCGATGCAGCTCCTCCAGCGCACGGCGCTCGTCGAGCACGTGCTCGAGCACCTCGAACGAGATGGCGAAATCGGCGGTCGCGTCCGCGAGCGGAATCGTGCGCCCATCGTATTCGATCGCCTCGACCCGGCCGGAAAGTCCCAGCCGGGCGATGGCATCGCGGAACTTGCCGATCGACGGCGCATCCACGTCGACGCCGACGATGCGGTCGAACTCCCCCGCAAACAGAAGGGTCTGCGTCCCGGTCCCGCACCCGAAATCAAGCAGCGTTCCCGTTCGCCCGCTCACAAAGCGCTGCACCATGCGATGCCGGCGCTCAATGATTAGATCCGTGGCCCCGGCGGACTTTCCCCTTGCAATATGGCCCGGCGCGGAGGATTGGGTTACCATCGGGCGAGTGTAGGCGACTGTCGGACACGCGGTCAAATTGGAGGACTGTCGCGTGAGTGTGCACGATGTCATCGTGGTCGGCGCCGGCCCCGCCGGCAGTGCGGCTGCCGCGGCGCTGGCTCGCCGCGGGCGGGATGTTCTGATGCTGGACCGCGCGGAGTTCCCGCGTGACAAACCCTGCGGAGATGGCATTCCTCCCGGGACCATTGGCCTGCTCCACGATCTCGGACTGCGCGACGAACTCGACGCCGCCGGGTTCACCACTGTACGCGCGGTGCGCCTGGTGTCGGGACGGGGCCGCGACTTTTCCATCGACTTCGATCCACGCCGCGAAGACACACGGTTCAT
>DASRYI010000046.1:0-3636 GCA_035687255.1 Candidatus Krumholzibacteriia bacterium
GCCGGCGCCGGCGCGAGCGCGCCGCAAACGATTCGTCCGGTGGTGTAGAAGGCTCTTCGTCGTCCGCGTTATCTTCGGGCTCGACGGCGGCGGCGGCGGGATCCCACGAGGGTAGCGCATTCAGGCGCACCAGAATGGGGAGCGCGAATGCGGCCGTCTTGCCGGTGCCGGTCTTGGCGCGGCCCAGCACGTCACGTCCCTCGAGTGCGGGCGGAATGGCCTGGGCCTGAATGTCCGTCGGTGTAACGTACCCGGCATCATCCAGCGCCTGCATGATGGGCTGCGGAAGGTTCAAGTCGCGAAATGACATACGCGTGAAGGATACACCCGTGCCGGACCCGGAACAAGTGGAGATGGGACGCCATGGTGCGGTCCTTGCTCCCCGAAAGGCGATGCAGAGATTTCCGATCAAACGACGCGTCCTGGTCGCGCTTGCCTTCGCGATCGTGCTGGGCCTGCTGGCCTGCTCCGACAACGGTACCGCTCCCGCGCCGGCCCCCGCCGCCACGCGCACCTACCGCATGGGCTTTTCCGGCATCCCGCCCAGCAACGATCTGGCGGTAGCGATTGCGTCCATCGACATGTGGTCGCAACGCGCCGACGCCGCCATCATGAGTTTCGAGCTGCCGTGGGATTCACTGCTCGCGGGGGTGCCGCCCGAGACGCTGGTAGTTCGCGACCAGGTGCCGCTGGCCAACTACTACCGCTACAAGGGCCACAAACTCTGGATCTATCTCGATCCCGGCAACGGACTCAATCGGGGCGGCGAATCGACGCCGCTCGTGAATGCGGGCCGCAGTATCACCGAACCCTACATTCAGCATCTCTTCCGCCGCTACGCGGTGGCCATCGACAGCATCGTACGCCCCGAACATCTGGGCGTGGCGCTGGAGACCAACCTGATTCGGGGTCTGTCGCCGGCGCCGCTCTACGCGGCCATCAAGCAGGCGGCCAATGACGCCGCCGCGGACGTGCGCGCGGTGGATGCGAGTGTGAAGTTGAGCGTGAGCGAGCAGGTGGACTACGCGTGGGGGCGTTTTTCCAACGACGTGTACGCCGGCGTCGAACAGGACTTCGCCGACTTTCCCTTCATGCAGGAAGTCGGGCTCTCGTCGTATCCGTACCTGGCGGGCTTTTCGGTGCCGGAGGACATTCCCCTCGATTACTACTCACGCCTGCTGCAGGGACACGCCCTGCCGGCCATGGTCACGGAAGGCGGATGGTCCAGCGCCACGCTGGATACGCTGGTATCTTCGGAGAACGAGCAGAAGCGTTACATCCAGCGCCAGGCGAAGCTGCTCAATACCGTGGGTGCGATTGCGGTGTTCCAGCTCACGTTCGCGGATCTGGATCTCTCGTCGATTCCGTCTCCACCGCCCGGCCTGGAGTTGTTCGCGCACCTCGGTCTGGTGGATTCGACGCTGCAGCCCAAGGAAGCGCTGGGCGCGTGGGACGCGTTGTTCCAGCGTCCCTATGCCCCGTAGGCCGCGGCGGTCACGCGCGCGGCCGTCCCAGATACGCCTCGGTCTGATAGAGAAACTCCACGTGGCCATCCTTCTGGTGCTCGGCGAACAACCGGCGCAGGGAATCATAAAAGGCCGCGTGGCGGGGATGATCGGGTGCGGGCGTGTACGACGATGACGACGACAGCCCCATCACGCCCTGCAGATCGTGCACGCGGGTATGTTGCCCGCGCCATTCCCGATAGTCTCCAAAGAATGCACGCAGGCGTTCTTCATCGACACGACGATGGTCAACGTGTGGATAGTCGACGGCGTTCTCGTGCAGGAAATCTTCGTAGGCCTGCATGAAGGCGCTCTCCCGGTCGCGCCGCGTGTTGAATACGATCAGCACCCAGCCGCCGGGTTTGAGAATGCGGTTGAACTCGCGCCGCGTGGGGTCGGGGTCGAACCAGTGAAAGGCCTGCGCGGTCGCGACCAGGTCGACGCTGTGATCGGGGAGGGTGGTGGCCTCCGCGGTGGCGTTGATGCTCACGAAATTGGAATTGCTCCCGAGCGCCGCTTCGGCCGCGGCGCGCATGCCGTCGTTGGGTTCGATCGCGTGCACCACGTTGCCATGATCAAGAAGCAGCCGGGTGAAAATGCCGGTACCGCTTCCCACGTCGGCCACGCGCCACTCGGGCGCAAAGCCGATGCTCGCGCGCAACCACGCCAGCAGTGCGGGCGGGTAGGTGGGACGATAGCGGACGTAATGGTCGACGCGGTCCGTGAATCGATACGTGGGTCGTTGTTCGTGCGTCACGGAAGCACGGCTACTTCTGGCGGATGGTGTAGCGCTCGAAGCGGCCATGCGAACCGATGAACGCGTTGCCGGCCCAACCCACGATGGTCACAATGATGGCGGTAAGCATGGCCCAGCCGATGTTATCCACGGCGAAACCGTGCATCATCTTGCTCACCAGCATCACCATCAGTCCGTTGACGACCAGCAGAAACAACCCCAGCGTCAGAATGGTGACGGGCAGTGTGAGGATGACGAGCAGAGGACGAATGATGGCGTTGACGATACCCAGCAGCAGGCCGGCGCCGATCAGAGCGAGTATGCCGGTCGAATGAACTCCTTTGAGCAGGGCCGAAGCCACCCACAGGCCGAGCGCCGTCAACAATCCGCGTACAAAGAAACCCATCATGGCGGGAACTCCCGTCGGTTCGAGCGTGTCGTCTACCCACGCACCCGCACTCGCCGGGATGCGCGGCCGTCATTATATAGTCAGTGAGCGGGTTAACACAAGAAAGCGGGAGGCGGTCGTGGTGGCGCGCTTGCAGGCCGGGCCGTTCCGCCACTAAACTGACGCGCCATGCCACGCTATCCCGATCTCGCCGCACGCAACGCGCGTATCACCGGTTCTGTGTACGAAAAGTTCCGCCCGCGCATGGCCGCGCAGGGTGCAAATCTGGTGGCGCTGCACATCGGCGATTCCTACGCGCAACCGCCGTATCCGCTTCCCATCGATGAGACCTTCGTTCGCGCCCGTCCCGGCGTGAACCGTTACTGCGATACGTTCGGGGTTCCCGCGTTGCGGGACGCACTGGCCGAACGTCTGAATGTGGACCACAACCTCGGGCTGGCGCGCGACAACATACTGGTGACGTGCGGCGCCACCAATGCGCTTTCGGCAACGGTGCAGACTCTGGTCGATCCCGGCGATGACGTGATGCTGCTGGCACCGTACTGGCCGTTCATCCGCGGAATGGTGCGCGCGGCGGGAGGTGGCGTGATCGAGGTGCCGTTTTACACCGAGGTGGAGGACAGCGCTGCCGGGATCGAAAACATGCTGGAGAGAATGCTCACGCCGGCGACGGTGGCGCTCTACCTCAATAGTCCCAACAACCCCAGCGGCATGGTGCTCTCGCGCGAGCAGCTGGCCGCCGTGGCGGGTTTTGCGCGCGCGCACCATCTCTGGCTCATCAGCGACGAGGCCTACGACGGCATGGTGTTCGACGGACGTGAATGCGTTTCGCCGGCGGGTTTTCACGACACGCTGGAACGCAGCGTCTCCGTATACACCTTTTCCAAAGTGTACATGTTCGCGGGTCTGCGCCTGGGATACGCGGTCTCCGTGCCCGGCGTGATCAAGGCCATCAACAAGTCCATGGTGCACCAGTTGTACAGCCC
>DASRYI010000047.1:0-26118 GCA_035687255.1 Candidatus Krumholzibacteriia bacterium
AGATGCCGCGCACCATGGACGAACTGGTATCGCTTCCCGGAGTGGGACGAAAAACCGCCAATGTCATTCTGGGCAATGTCTACAAGGTGCCGGGTATTGTGGTGGACACGCACATGCTGCGCATCGCGAAGCGCATGGGCCTCACGGTGGAAACCGACGCCGAAAAAGTGGAGCGCGATGTGATGGCCATTCTCCCGGACAGCGAGTGGATCAATTTTTCGCACCTGATTCCGTGGCACGGCCGCCGCTGCTGCACCGCGCGCAATCCCAACTGTGTGGAATGTCCGGTGGCCAATGATTGCCCCAAACTGATCGAGTGAACATGGACGATACCCCTCGCAGCGACCGCACGCGCGTCCGGCGCGAACCGAATCGTGGCCAGTACGGCCGCGCCGTTATCGACTCCATTCTCGACGCCGGCATGATTGCGCACGTCGGTTTTGTCGCCGCCGATGGACAGCCGCTGGTGATTCCGATGCTGTACGTGCGCGACGGCGACCGCCTGTTGATCCATGGCTCGTCGGCCGGCCGTCTGCTGACCACGCTCGGCGAGGGCATCGACATCTGCTTCACGGTGACGATTGCGGACGGCCTGGTGGTGGCGCGATCGGCGTTCAACAGTTCGCTCAACTACCGCTCGGTGGTGGCGCTGGGCCGAGCGCGCGTCGTCCGCGAGGCGTCCGCCAAGTGGGACGCGCTGCGCCGCTTCACCGACGGACTCATCCCCGGGCGCTGGGACGATTGCCGCCAGCCCACCGAGCAGGAACTCAAGGCGACCTGGATCCTGGAGATGCCCATCGACGAAGCCTCGGCCAAGATTCGCACCGGCGGTCCCAACGACGACGAGGGCGACCTGGCGACGCGCTTCTGGGCGGGCGTGATTCCGTTCAGCAAAGAAACGCTGCCGCCGGTCGCGCACGAAAAGCTGCTCGACGACATTCCCCTTCCGGACTATCTGCGAACCTGGAAGAAAGAAGCCTGACTACATGTGCATGCCGTCCGCGCCGGTATTCCAGCGCAGGCGCATGAAAACGTGCAGAGAAACCGGCGTGTCGCCGTACGCCGGTTGCAGGCTCGCCGGCACGACGTAGAAGGTGAGATCCCCGCCCATTCCCAGTCCCCCGAACATGGTTCCGGAGTGAAAGTACCCCATGGTGAGCGCGGTGACATTCGCCGTTGGATGCGGACCCGGTCCCTGCGGTTGTGTGCGCGTCAGCAGCAGCTCCTGGTCTTTCTCCACCCATTCGAAGCGCGAGAAGACAGCGTGCTGCCGTGCCAGCTGATGCGCGTATTCGGCGAGAAATGAATTGCTGATACCCTGCTCCTCGTCGTTGCGCCCCCACACCAGCGTGACGGCCATGGGTCCGTCGCCGGTCGCGCCGTAGTGGAGCGACGCGGTGGTGCGCTTGACGTCGCCGGGCTCGTCGGCGTGAACATCGTGCAGGTCGCCGTACGACGCCTGCGCGGACCATCCGCGCGGCAACGCAACACTCACGCGTCCCGAGTAGGAATCCATCGCCCCCCAGTCAATGTCCCAGCGCTGCTCGTCGGACTCGCGTCCGTGGAACGCGGACCCGTCCACCGACAGCCAGTTCCATCCCGCCCCGACACTGGCAACGTTGTCGCTGATGTGGGTTGCATCCTGCCAGTGGTGTCCCAGGGGCGCGGCCGGGTTGTCGCCGGCTGAGGCCCGGTGCATGAACGTGGTCGGTCCCAGCGCGGGCTCCCCCACCGGCGCGTACTGCAACCACACGCCGGCGCGCGGCGCAATCGACGCGCGATAGGTGGCGGAAATGTTCATGAAGAAATCGTGGGGATGCTGGTAGTCGACCAGCGGTGCGCCATCAAACGTTTCGCCGGTCTGGAACAGCTGCGGTGAGCCCGGATCGTCGAACGTGGCGGGCTCGAGCGAATTCATCAGCATGAAACTCACGCGCCCCGGACCGAGATCGTGATGCGCCATTTCCATGAACCAGTTGGTGGACTCGAAGCCCTGATCGCCGCGCCCTCCGCCCTGGTGGTTGTAGCCAAAGCGCACCACGCCCATTGACATGAAGCCCCACCCGGGCATGCGCATACTTCCCATCGGGTCGACGGGCACCATGCCGGTCATGCGGCGCATATCGGAATTGAACAACCGGCGTGCATAGGGATCGCGCACGGGAGCGCGCATGGAATGCATGGCTTGCATGTCGTGCTGGGCCCCGGCCCGCGATGCGCACATCAGGCACAGCGCGGCGACGAGAGTGGCGCGACGAAGGATCACGACTGGCGGATGTAGCGAAGTGTAATGACGCCCGTCGATGCGAGCACGATCATGGTGAGCGCCACGTAGATGGCGGTCAACGTGTAGGCGTCGCCGCCCGAGAGGTGGAGCAGGAATTCCGAGATGTCACGCGTCAGCGCTTCAAATCGCCCCGACGACACATACGCGAACACGTCCGCGATGGTGCTGCGGAAGCGAAGCGCGAAGAGCGCGCTCCAGATCACGAGAATGATGGCCACCCCGGCCGGGCTCATCATGGTGCGGAACACGGCCACCAGGCGCGGATGGGCAAAGTACGAGCGGGCCGCCGCAACAACGGCCTGGCGCCCGCGCAGCGCCTCGAAGTCAGGAAGAAAACCGGCCGCGGCCGGAACCTGCGCGCGTCGCGACACCAGCGCGTCTTCCATGCGGGTCGAAAGCTCGAAAGACTCACGGCACGACGCGCACGACGCCATGTGCGCCGTCAGTTGGTCGCGCTCGACGCCGGACAGCCCGTCCGCGTCGAACCACGCGGCGATCATTGCTTCAAAGCGTTCGCAATCGGTGTGATGACGATCGTTCATGACTTGCGCTCGTTGGCGGCACCGGCACGCCACGCGGGCCGGGACAGAATCCGTTTCATCTCCGCCTTGCCGCGGTGCACGTAGGTCTTCACGGTACCCACCGGAACCCCCATGACCTCGGCGATTTCTTCGTACGACTTCTCCGCCATGTAGCGCAGTTCGATGGCGGTGCGATACGCCTCATCGAGTTCCGCGAGTGCGGCGCCGACCCATTCGCGCTCGCTGCGCTCGTGCGCGGCGACATCGGCGCCGTTGTGCGCGGGACCGGCGAGTTCAAGGGCTTCAACATCCACGGTCTCAACGCGACGCTTTGAAGATACATCCAGGGCTTCGCGCCGTGCAATCTGGTAGAGCCAGGTGGAAAATTTCGCGTCACCGCGAAAGCCGGCGAGTCCCTGGTAGGCTTTCAAGTAGACCATCTGCATCACGTCCTGCACTTCGTCCCGGTCTCCCAGCACCGCGCGTACCGCCGCGTAGGCCATGGCGTGGTAGCGCTCGATCAGTTCGCGGAAGGCCCTCTCATCGTTAGCTTGCGCCCGCGCGACGAGCTCGGAATCATGGGATTGGGGCATCCGCGCCTGTCTCCATACTCTTTCGACCGCCCGGCCCGGGCGGGGGTTTCATCTATTTTGCCGCATGCTCGCGGGGCCTGTCACCGGCCACCCCGGAACAACTTCGCTCCGCTCGTTGCCGGGGTCCCCGTCCGGTGCCACCCGCTCGCACGCCTGTACCCGGACGCCGGAGCGAGCACGCCGGGGAGCCCGGGTCGCCCACCGAAAGATTCTTGAAACCACCCGGCCCGGGCCCCGGTCAAAGGGGGTGAGTCGGGCGGAACCCGCCGGACACAGGATACCAGCAGCGAAAAGCCAGCCGCGAAAGGAAACCGAGTCATGCCGTACTTCAGCTTCATTGACGCCGATACCGTCGCCCTGTCCATTCCCATTCTTGCCGTGTGCGGTGGCGTGTTGATCGCGATCACCGCCATCGTCGTAAACGGCCGCAAGAAGGAGCAGGAACATCGCGAACGCCTGGTCGCCATGGAAAAGGGCATCATTCCCGCGTCGCCGGCTCCGGAAGCCGAAAAGCCCCGCTATTCCAGCCGTCGCGCCAACGGGCTGGTGATGACCGGCATCGGTTTCGCCCTCACCATCGCCATGTCGGTGGCCGACGGAATCGACTCGGGTGTCTGGGGACTGATTCCCCTGTTCATCGGCATCGGCCTGCTGATCGCGGGATCAATTGACAAGCGTGAGTACGAATCACGCCAGCGCGCCGAGCGCGAGCAGGCGGGTCGCCAGTAACTCCACACGGCGGGCGCGCGCGGGAGCATCTCATGCTCTCCATGATGCTTTCGCGCCGCCCGCTTCCCCACCATGACACTGCTCAAGAAAGTCATCATCCTTACCGGGTTCATGCTGCTGGTGCCGGTTTCCCTGCTGCTGGCGTACGCCTACTCGCACTCACAGCACGAGGATCGCGGCTGGCCGATTCGCATCTCTCACGTCACCTATACCCACACCCATCCGCGCGTCGTCATCGATCGCGGGCATCACAACGCGCACACCGCGCGCGGCAAGTATTATCCGTTTGCGACGCTGCTGCGCATGGACGGATGCAAGGTGAAGAGCGGGCATCGCTCGTTTTCCGCCGGATCGCTGAAGAACACGGATGTCCTTGTCATCGTGAACGCGTCGGGCGGCGGGCATCCCACCATCGTGGGAATCAACCTCCCCTTCGGAGACGATCATCGTGACCGGCCCGCTTTTTCGTCGAAGGAGATCGAGGCAGTGCGTGCGTGGGTGGAACAGGGCGGGTCGCTGCTGCTGATCGCGGATCACGCGCCCTACGGCGCCGCCAGCGCGCCGCTGGCCGCGGCATTCGGTGTGCACATGCACCAGGGTTTCACCGAGATCCCCAACGAGAAATCGGATCCCATGTTGTTCTCGCGCAGCAACGGCCGTCTGCCCGAAGATCCGATCACGGCGGGCAGTGATTCCACCTCACGCATTGAACGCGTGTTCACTTTCACGGGACAGTCGCTGGATGGCCCCGCCGACGCCACCATTCTGCTGGCGCTTCCCGACAGTGCGGTCGAATACATTCCCAACCACAAACATGAGGGCGGCAACATGCAGGAAGAAAAGGCCGGCAACGCGCAGGGACTGGCGTTCGCGTACGGCAAGGGACGCGTGGTTGTTCTCGGCGAAGCGGCGATGCTCACCGCCCAGGTCTACAAGGACGACCACTTCGGCATGAACACGCCCGGCTGTGACAACCAGCAGTTCGCACTCAACATCGTGCACTGGCTGACGCACACCATCTAGTCACACCTGTCGGGCCCGGTGCCCTCCCCGGCCCATCGCCACTCCGCTCAGGGTTCGGTGGGAACGTCCCGATCCTTGTCACTCGACCCCGATTGATTCAGCACGAACAGTTCGCACGTGTGGTAACGAGACCGCACCTCGTCCGCACTCAGAGCCCGCGGGAAAATGGCGACCTCGTCGATCAATCCGCGGTAGTACTGGTATCCTCCGTAGTAGGAGTGATAGACGCCACCCCCGATGCGAATACCGGCGCCGAGATACGCCAGGCCATCTGCATACGGCGTCGCCGCCACTTCGTCACCATTCAGATACAGCCGCGCGTACTGCCCGTCGTAGGTACCCACGATGTGGTACAGCTTGCTGGGTTCCAAAACCGTGGTCAGCGACGCGTGCAGGCGCAGCGTTCCTCCTTTGGTGCCGATTCCAAAGCCGACGCGTCCGCCGCCACCTGAATCCTGGTACCACATGTCGTATCCGTCGACAGTGTTCCAGAAGTTACCGGCGTACTTGACGACCAGTGGATAGAAACTACCGTCACTCGCGAGCGCATGCTTCGGACTCATCCATACTTCTACGGTGACATTGTCCGGTTGCAGGCTCGTAGACGCGGGAACCTGTGCGTACTCGTTGCCTTCAAACATGATGGCGTTGTCATCGCATCCTTTTCGGTATTCCTCGGTACCTACAAACGACACCGGGCGGTGATACTTGCTCTCGTCGATCAGGTCGTTGTTGAAGTTCATCAGCAGAAGTGCGTCGTCGTTCGATGTGAGCACGCTCTGACTCGAGAGCGTTTGCGGACTTGTAAGCGGGACTGAATCCTTGCTGCACGCCAGCCCGAACACCAGCAGGGACATTGTCGCAACCGAGAGCTTCGTGAGAGTGGTCATACTCGCACCTCCAGCAGGAATGGGGCGGGATGGCGGAATTATACACCCCGGCGGAGTACTGTTTGGAACCCAATTTACATGCGGGCGGGCGGGTCGAAGACCAGAGGCGTCTCCGCGCGCACACGGAGCAGGAGCAGTTCGGTTGTGGCCAGGAAATGGGCGACCTGCTCGTGGACGGCGCCGGGCAGCAAGAGATCACTGTGGCCGGCGTCTTCCACCACCAGGTGCCGGTGGCTGGGAAACCCGGGGGCGAGTTCGGCCACGTTTTCGGCGGGTGTGCGGCAGTCCAGCGTTCCCGTGATGAACAGCACCGGCATGTCGCCGTGTAACGGGCCGCGGAATTCGTCGCCGAGATCGGGACAGCCCAGTGCATCGCAGACATCGGGACAGGGAAAGTCGATGGTGTTGCCGAGCAGCGTTGCTTTCGCTTCGGCATCAATGAGCCGGCGTCGCGCCGCGGTGGCGCCGGATGCGCAATCCATGGCATATCGAACCACACTGGATAGCAGCTCTTCACGCAGCGCCCTCCACGCGCCGCGCAACAGACGATCATCACCGACCACCTGAAAATCCCCGCGCTCCATCCGCGACAGCGATGCCGGCAGCGCCTTCATCACGCGCGTATCCGGCACGCCCTCGGACAGAATCCATTCCAGCTCAAAACGGCCGAGCACCAACTCCACCGCCTCCATTCCTTCCTCCCAGCGCACGGTCACTCGCGCCGGTTCGCGTTGGAGGCGATGCAGCGCCCGGTCGATCATTCCCGTCACATCGCATGATGATCGCTGTGCGAGCCGCTCGAGGTGTTCCTGAACGCGCAACGGCCGTTTGAAGGTGTGGTCGGGTCCCTCGGGTGCGGCCAGCACCGCCGCTTCTACCAGCGACGGGTGGCGCCGGATGATCGACATGGCCAGATGGCTGCCGTAGCTCCATCCAAACAGAGCCATGCGGGCGTTTTCGCCGTACAGCTGGCGCACCAGCATGGCCACATCGTCCGCGCTCTCTTCGGTGTTCAACGCGTCGACGGGAATGCCCGCGGCGCGCAGCGCCTGGACTCCGTCGCACACGCTGTTCTTGATCACGCTCACGTAGTCGTCGCGTGTCAGCGCGCGGCCGGAGGAAAGCACCCCGTGGTCCGGTCGCGGCACGAGTTCGTCCGCCACACACGCGCGTTGATCCAGCAGGATCACGTCCGCGTGTTGTCGCGCGGCGTCGAACATGGGAAAGAGCCGGCCCTGCGCAGAACGGATGCCCGAGAGTCCCGGGCCGCCGGTCAGGAACACCAGCGGCGCTCCGGGACGGGACGCGAGGCTCTTGAGCCGCACGAACCGCAACTCCATCCCGGGGCCGTCGGGCGCGCCGTGGACGACGGGTACGCGCAGCCGGCCGCGCTCCGCCTCGGTGTCGCGGAAAGTGGCCGGAGTGAGAGAAAGGCGCGGTGGACGGGTGGTCATAGGATGCGCGCACGCTTGTCAGCAGAGCGCGCCCAGACGTATTGTATAGCGTTCCGGTTCCGCCCGCCAAACGCGAAGCTTCCGGAATCCCATCATGAAACACACGCACGTCGATACCCGGCCTGATCCCGCAGGTAACGAGGAATGAGCCAGCGTCCCGTCGCCCTGGTGACCGGCGCGTCCATGGGACTCGGCGCGGAGTTCGCGCGCCTGCTTGCGTCCGAAGGCTACGACCTGGTGCTCACGGCGCGGGACGGTGACCGCCTGGCAGTGTTGAAGAAGGAAGTCGAGAACCTGCACGGTGTCAGCGCGCACCTACTGGTCGCCGATCTCGCGGATCCGCGCACACCCGCGGCGCTCTACGAGCACGTGCGCGGTATGCACCTGCGCGTCGACGTGCTTGTCAACAACGCCGGCTTTGGGATGTACGGCAAGTTCAATGAGTCGAAGCTTCAGACCGAACTCGACATGGTTCAGGTGAACATTGTGGCGCTCATGCATCTCACCAAGCTGTTTGTGCGCGACATGGTGTCGATGAAACAGGGACGCATTGTGAATGTCGCCTCAACGGCGGCCTTTCAACCCGGACCCATGCAGTCGGTGTACTACGCCAGCAAGGCCTTCGTACTTTCGTTTTCGGAAGCGATCAACAGCGAGCTCAAGGGCACCGGTGTGCATGTAACCGCGCTGTGTCCCGGTCCGACACCCACCGGATTTCAGGCGCGCGCCAACGTGGGCAATATTCGCGGGCTGCGCCTGTTGATGCGTGTGAGTCCCGAAGCCGTGGTGCGCGCGGGATATCAGGGAATGAAACGCGGGCGGGCGGTGGTGGTGCCCGGCGTGCTCAACAACCTCATCATTCTGCTGGTGCGGCTGTCTCCGCGCAACCTGGTGACAGCCGTGGTGCGCCGCGTGCAGACGCAGCCGCGCCACTGACACAAGCGATGACGCCACGACTGAATCGATTCCGCCTGCTGGCGTTGGCCGTGCTGCTGCTCGCGCTGGCCGTGCGGCTGTGGGACCTGCGGGCCCGCTCGCTGTGGTTCGACGAAGCCACCGAGTACTGGGTTGCGACTGCTCCCTATTCCCACGTCATCGCAAGCGCGCGTACCGGCACCGGCGATCCGCCGCTGTACGCACTCCTGCTTCACACCTGGATGCAGGCGGGCAGCGGAGAGGCCTGGTTGCGCCTGCTGTCGGTGCTCGCCAGCGTTGCCGGTGTGGCGGGTGTGATGGTGCTGGCCAATCTGTTCAGCGGGGGCACCGCGGCGGTGTGCGCGGGCCTGTTGCTGGCGTTGCTCCCCGCGGATGTCCGCTACGCACAGGAAGCGGGACAGTACGCCTTCGTTCCCGCGGCCGTGGCGTGGAACCTGGTGTGCCTCCTGCGCATGATGCGTGAAGGCACATGGCGATGGGTGCTGGGATGGACGGCAACCGCATTGCTGGCATCGTATCTGTACTACGCCACGGTGTTTCCAATTGCGGCGGCGTTTCTGTGTGTGATCGCCGAGGGCGTTCTGCGGCGCGACATGCGCGTGCGGCGCGCAACGGGCACGGCACTGCTTCTCTACATCATCGGTATTCTGCCGATTCTGATTTCATACCTGCCCACGCAGGTCGCGCGCGTGGTGGAAGCCGGCAGCGTGAGCACACCGGAGATGAACACGTACTCGGGCTTCGTCGGACTGCTGCGTCTCAAATGGGAACGCGCCTGTGAGCTGCTCGGATTTCAGTTCACGGGATGGCCGCACACCCACGTTCCGCCGGTGGTCGTCATCGTTCCCGTCGTACTGCTGATGATCTTCGCCGCGCCGCGTGCGCGTCGCCTGTTTGTGTGGTTCATTGTGGCACTCGCGTCCTACGCGGCGGCCAATGCGGCCGGGTTGTTTCCTCTGGGGTATCGCTGGGGAATGATCCTGACGCCCCTCATTATATGTGTGATCGCGGCGGGTGCGACGGCAGGCGGAAAGCGCACCCGCCCGGCAACGCTTGCCGCGTTGCTGCTGCTGGTCGCCGTGAGCGCATACTCGCTCCCCAACCGCACACTGCGCGATCGTGTATACCCCGACCCCACGGGCGCGTGGCCGGAGACCGAAGACGTGCGCATGGTGGCGAACTTCTGGATGGCTCACCGCCAACCGTCACAACCCACGTACGTCTACTACGGCGCCGCACCGGCGTTCGCGTACTACACGCGCTCGGTGGCGCCACGACAGGGACTTCCCTCCACGTGGCAACTTGCGTGCTGGCACGATACCAACCCGCCCGCGTTCTGCCGCGACGACAACATCTACTACGGACGCTGGTTGCGCCGCTTCGACAGCAACGAGAAGATTGCGAGCGTGTTCAACACGTTGGAAGCCCGTCCCGATTCGCTCTGGTTCGTGTTCGGACATCTGGTTCCCGGCGACGATCGTGATATGGTCAACGGTCTCAAGTATCAGGGCTACCGCGTCGCTGCGGCCGTTGAAGGCATCAACGCCTCCGCCTGCTTCATGGTACGCGAGCGCCAGCACCCATGATCCAGTTCAACAAGGTCACCAAGAGTTTCGGCGCACAGGTTCTCTTCGAGGATCTCACGTTTGCGCTCAACCGGCGCGAACGTGTGGGTCTCGTGGGACGGAACGGTCACGGCAAGACCACCGTGTTCCGCATGATCCTCGACGAAGTGCATCCCGATTCCGGTGACATCATCATTCCCAGGCGCTACCGCATCGGGCACCTTGACCAGCACATCCACTTCACGCAATCCACCGTGCTCGAGGAAGTGTCGCTGGGGCTCCCCGAGAACGAACGCGACCAGACGTGGCGCGCAGAAGCAATTCTCTTCGGCCTCGGTTTCAACAAGGACGACATGACGCGCGCGCCCGAGCTGTTCTCGGGCGGCTTTCAGGTGCGTCTCAACCTGGCCAGGGTGCTGGTGTCCGAGCCCGATCTGCTGTTGCTCGACGAGCCCACCAACTATCTCGATGTGGTGTCGATCCGGTGGCTGGAACGTTTCCTCAATCAGTGGAAGACGGAGCTCATCCTCATCACCCACGACCGTGCGTTCATGGACCGGGTGGTGACGCACACGGTGGCCATCCACCGCTACAAAGCCAAGAAGATCCAGGGTGACACGAGCAAAATCTACGACCAGATTCTGATGGAGGAAGAGGTTTACGAGAAGACACGCGCCAACGACGAGCGCAAGCGCAAGGAGATCGAGCGCTTCATCGAGCGCTTTCGCGCCAAGAACTCGCTGGCCACGCGCGTACAGTCGCGCATCAAGATGCTGGCCAAACACGAACGTCTCGACAAACTGGCCCGCATCCAGACGCTCGATTTCGCGTTTCGCAGCGAGCCCTTTCCCGCCAAGGTGATGATGCGCATCGAAGATCTGTCGTTCGGCTACGACAAAGGGTCCAATCTTTTCTCTGATCTGCATCTCGAAGTGCACGACCACGACCGCATCTGCATCATCGGCCCCAACGGGCGCGGCAAGTCGACACTGTTGCGGGTGCTGGCAGGCCAATTGCCGCCACGCACCGGTGCGGTGACCAATCACCCGCGCGCTGTGGCCGGCTACTTCGCCCAGACGAACGTGCACACGCTGCACGACAGGAGCACGGTCGTGCAGGAAATCCAGTCCGCCAGCCGCACATGCCTGCCGCAAACCGCGCGCGACATCGCGGGTGTCATGATGTTCGAAGGCGACGCCGGCCTGAAGAAGATCTCGGTGCTTTCCGGAGGAGAGAAGTCGCGCGTCATGCTGGGCAAACTGATCGTGACGCCGGTGAACCTGCTGCTCCTCGACGAACCCACCAACCACCTCGACATGGATTCGTCGGACTCGTTGCTGGCGGCCATCGACGCCTTCGAAGGCGCCGTGGTGATCGTGACGCACGATGAGATGTTCCTGCACACGCTGGCCACGCGCTTCGTGGTCTTCGACCGCGGTCAGGCGCGCGTGTTCGACGGCAGCTACCAGGACTTCCTCGACACCGTGGGCTGGGAGAGCGACGACGAGGCCGAGGGACGAAGCGGTGGAGGCCGTCTCGCGAACGACTCCGCGCGGGTGGCCACGAGCGGGAATGCACTGGAAGACCGTGTGCGGGCGGGTGGCGCTGAGCCGGGGGCCCCCCGCCGGTCGGAAACCGGCGGGGGTGGATCAGCGTCAGGACCCGCACGGACCCGTGCAGAAAAAGCTACGGATAAGAAGATGGAGAGGCAGGCGCGCGCAAAGGCCGTGCAGGATCGCGCCCGCACCCTCAAGCCGCTGGAGAAACGCGTCGCCAGTCTCGAAGCGCTCATCGTTTCCCTCGAACGCGAACGCGACGTGACGTTCGAAAATCTCGCCGAAGCATCCGC
Source organism: Candidatus Krumholzibacteriia bacterium (assembly GCA_035687255.1). GTDB lineage: Bacteria > Krumholzibacteriota > Krumholzibacteriia > WVZY01 > JAKEHA01 > JAKEHA01. Next base: position 11,848 of record DASRYI010000047.1, read on the forward strand.
ACAGGGTGACGCCGCGGCCATCGCCAGGCTCTCGAAGAAATCCAGAGAGGTGGGTCCGCGCATCGACTGGGCCTACACCGAACTCGAAAAAGCCACCGACGAGCTCGACCAGGCCACCCGCCAGTTCGACGACCCCTCCTGACAGTTCACCGGTTGTCGGTTGGAAACCAGACCATAGCAGGCCGGTTGCAACCGCCCCCGGAACAGCGCAGTTGCAAGGTACACATCGTATCCGGTAAACTTGTTGTCGTACGTCGCGCATAACAGAGTACCGTGCTGCGCGGACATTGGCGCACTTCATCGTCACCCCCAGGAGCGTCAGCATGGACTCCGGCCGCACCCTCGGTTTCCTGTCCCGTCGTGTATCCCGCTCAATCTTGCTTTCCGCGTCGCTGCTTGCCATCGCATGCGGCAGTGACGGGGATCACTACGCCCCGATTCCGGATGCCCCCCGGGTGAAATCGTCGGTGGTCGCGGGCGTGGTGCGCGACGGGCAACACCAGAACATCGCCGACGCCGTCGTCATGATCGAGCCCACGACCAACGGTGTAGCGCAAAGCGTGCTCGATGCACTCGCCACCGCATCTTCCACGAAGGATGCGCCGGCGCCACAGGCCGCTTCGAGGCGGGTCACCACCACTGACAACACGGGGCGTTTCGCCTTCGATGGCGTCTCACCCGGGGAGTATTTCCTGAATGTGATTGCCGACGACCATCTCGGCGCAGGTCGGTCGGTGGCCGTACCCGACGGGCCCCAGCTCGCTGACACCGTCATTGTCGACGTCAACCTGACGCCCACCGGCACCTTCTCGGGCGTCGCGACGCTGGAAAGCGGCACCACGCATTCCGGCACGGCTGTGTATGTCGACGGCACCTCGTATGTCGCGATGACAACACCGGCGGGGGCGTACAGCATCAGCGATGTTCCCGTGGGGTCGTACACGGTACGTGCCACTCATGCCGGTTACGTCGATGACACCAAACCCGGCACGCTGACGACGGCGGGGGAAGTGGTTGCGCTTCCGGCCATGCTTCTCAAGATCAATTCGAACATCGCGCCCACCGCGACCATCGTGTCCGCCACGCCGTTGCTCTCCACGTTCCCCGTGGACTTTGTGGCCAGTGGGACAGACATCGACGGAACCATCGTGAAGTACGAGTGGGATTTTGAAAACGACGGGACCTTCGACTACTCGAGCCCGACAACACCCAACACCAGCCACACGTACGTAAACCCGGGGTCGTACACGGCCAAGCTGCGCGTCACGGACAACAGTGGCAGCGTAGGACTGGCCGCGATTGCGCTATCGATTGCGTCACCCGTCTACGTTTCCCATACCACGGGTGCGGACGGAAACAACGGCACCATCGGCGCCCCGGTGTTGAAGATTTCGGACGCCTATGCGCTCGCCGTGGGTCCCCGCAACGCCATCCTCGTGGAGGAGGGCTCGTACAACGCCGTGCCGGACTTCCAGAATGGAATCCGTGTGCTGGGCGGCCGTGTGTTGCCGGGATGGGGCGAGGGCAGCGGCTACAGCACCTTCACGGTGGGAACGACGCACGCCACGGCGCACGACATCAGCGCGGTGACACTCATCCGCCGCATCGAGATCACGACGTCCGCTCCGTCCAGCGGAAACTCGGTCGCACTGCATGTGAAGAATGCCGCACCCGGCATGCTGAGCTTCGAGCAATGTCGCTTTCTGGCGTCGAATGCGCCCGCGGGCGGACCGGCCACCAACGGCACACCGGGCGCCAACGGAGTCAACGGCCAGGCTGGCGGCGCCGGTTCGTGCAGCGGCCCGGCGGGAACCGGTGGCAGCGGTGGCTACACACAAATCCTCGTTTGCAGAAATGGCTCGGTCGGTGGCAACGGCGGTCTGGGCAACACCAACGGCGACTCGGGGGGCTCCCTTGGAACCGGACAGTTCGACTACTGCCCAATCAACTTTGGCGGCTACGGTGGTGCCGGCGCCATCAGTGGCGTACTCGATTGTAACGCCCACGGGCAACCGGGCGGGAATGGCAGCGCGGGATATGACGGGGCCGTGGGACAGAACAGCACTGCCGTCACGTCGGCCGGCGGTGTGCTCAACGATGAATGGACTCCGGCAACGACCAGTCCCGGAGGAGCCGGGGTTGATGGGACGGGTGGCACCGGCGGCGGTGGCGGCGGAGGCCGGTATACCTACGCGTGCGGGACCGGCGGTGGAAACGGTGGCGGTGGCGGCGGTGAGGGTGGAGCCGGCGGAACCTCGGGGAGCGGCGGCATCGGCGGCTCCGGTTCGATCGCCGTCATGCTCGCCGATGCATTTCCCGTGTTCGACACCTGCTACTTCCAGTCCGGAAACGGCGGCGCAGGCGGACCCGGCGGCAACGGCGCGCTGGGAGGAACGGGAGGAGCAGGCGGTCCCGGTGGCGCCGTGTGCACCGTAGATGTGGGTCAGGGAGGCACGGGCGGAAACGGCGGACACGGTGGAGCCAGCGGCGCGGGCGCCGGCGGACCCGGTGGACCGAGCTACGGCGTCTACAAGTTCAGTTCCACACCGACACTCACCAATTGCACGTTCTCGATCGGCTCGCCCGGCATGGGTGGTTCCGGCGGTGTACATCCGATCCTCGGGGCAGCACCCAACGGCAACGCTGGTCTTTCCGGGAATACCAACTAGCGGAGGCGGTCACGGCAAACTTCCATCCCACCTCGCAAAATCGCTTATACTGATCCGGCGCGGCACGGCCCGGCCGCGCGGATGCTCATGAAACTGTCCGGGTGTTTCCTCTGTGTCCTGGCCGGCGCGTTTCTGGCCGCGTGCAGCAACGATTCCATCACGTCCGCGGGGCCGTATACACCGCCCACCCTGCACGCCACACTGCAGTCGCTGGACCGGGACTTCAACGCGGTGTGCGGCGCAGGACCCAACGATCTGTACCTCGCCGGCGTTGCGTTGCTCCGAAATCACGGCGCATCGTGGCAACCCGTGGTGTTACCCCCCCTTTTCAGGAATGAGTTTCGCCACGCGATCGGATTTCCGACGGGCGAGGTGATTCTGGACGATGGTTACTCCATGTTTGAACTCAAGGACGGCCGGTGGTTCCAGTTCGTCCTCCCTCCCGGCTATATCAGGGCGTCATGGGCGCGGGCGCCCGACGACGTCTATATCGCAACCACCTTCCAGGCGTATCACTTTGACGGACTCTCGTGGACGAAGCTGCCACTATCCGACGATAAGTATTTGAATTGTATCGCCGGCAATCAGGCCGGGCATGTGGTGCTGGGTGGTGACCGGGGGTACATCGCCATCTACGACGGGAACACATGGTCGGAAACGTCTCTGGATAGCACCGCGTATGTCTCTTCGGTCGCCATGACCGAGTCGGGCACTGCGTTTGCCACCGATTATCCGCAGATTTTCTCAATCGTCGGTAATACGCATACCAGTATCAGCGATGAATACAATTACGAACCTGATCTTCGCGCCGATGGCGATCGACTGTACTCTTTCGGATCGTACAGCGATTGCAATACGTACGTTAATCGAATCAGAATGTATGACGGCACGTGGCATGACGTTCTCACCACACCGCAGAGCATCAGCGACCTGTGGGTCGGGCGCGGCGAAATCATTGCCTTCGGACGGGACGGATTTCTGTGGCGGGGAACCGCCAGCGGCGGGGACGAACAGTCTCCTCCCTATCCGGCGCGCGGACCGCTGGTTGACGTTGCCGAGATCGATGGCGCGATATACGCCGTTGGCGAAGGCGCATTCCGCTACGAAGCGGGCAGCTGGACCGATCTGAACAAGGAGTACATCACGCGCTCGCTCGCGGACGGAGTATCAGGTCTGAACCGCAACGACATCTACGCCGTCGGCTACCAGATGATTCTCCATTACGATGGAAGAGCGTGGTCGTGGGTCAACGGTGGTCTCGATGCACGATTGGAAGCCGTGTGGGAGGCGCCAAACGGCCACGTGATCGCGGTGGGCAACGGTATCGTAGAGTTTGACGGGCTCCGCTGGTCGAGGACGGAGCTTCCGATTGGCGCACTCGCGCTTTACGACGTGTGGGGTGCGGGCGGAACGGTAGTCGCGGTCGGGTTCAACGGACTGGCGGTCAAGAAGACGTCGCAGGGTTGGGAGAAGATGTCCACGAACACCGACGAAGCGATGTATTCCCTGTGGGGATGGGACGAGCAACACATCTATGCGGCTACCAGTGCATCCAACCAGATCATGTTCTACAACGGCGCGACCTGGCGCCCCGTCATCATCAACGGCGTTGATGCAGGGGATCCCTCGAGCATCTGGGGGACGTCACCGTCCAATCTGTTCGTACTCAACCGAAGCGGCAGGCTTGTCCACTTCGACGGCAGGGGCTGGACAAACGAAGAGTGCATCCTGGGCTCCATGGGCCGGATCTGCGGAAGCGGCACGTCCAACCTGCTCGCCGTCGGCTACGGCGGGGCCGTCGCCTACTCCCGCTAGCGCTCGCGAACAACCTGTGATTTTTGGCCGGCTCCCGTGTCCATACCATGGATACATGGGCCCGGCAGTGCCGCCGTGGCCGAACCGGAGGCCGCGATGCGCACCAAATTCTGGGGCTTTCACCTTTGCCTGACCCTCTCCCTGCTCCTGACATCCTGCGGAGGCGACAGCAGCACCTCGCCAGCTCCCACGCAGCAGGGACCCATCCACACCGACATAAACAAGTCTGCCAGTAAGACCATCGGGCCCGACGGCGGTTCGATTACCACCACCGGATCCAACGGCATCCAGTACACGCTCGAAGTCCCCGCGGGAGCATTGATCGCGGGAACGAAAATCACGGTCACGCCGGTGTCCAGTATCGACGACCTCGGGCTGGATGGCGGCCTGGCGGGTGCCGTCGTGCTGCAACCGTCGGGACTCGAGTTCGCCTACCCGGCGATTCTGCACATCACGACTACGAAAACCGCGGGCGACGGACAGCGTCTTCAGGCCTTCAGCTCCAACGGGGATTTCTCGGCACGCGCACTCGGGTTCGCGGCCTCGAACGGGGATGAAGTGGAGGTCATGGTGTCCCATTTCAGCGCCGCGGGCGCGGGATTCGGCACCGAGGAAAATCTTTCTTCATTCGCGACGCCCTCCTCCGATGTGATGGCCAGTTTCATCAACGACCTGTTCGAGATTCCCGTACCCTGGTCGACGGTAGATATCGCGCAGGCCACCCAGACCGGCCACGACGTCTTTTCACAGGTGGTGCTCCCCGAGCTTCAGGGTGCAGGCACGGATGCAGAACTGATTCAGGCGCTCGCCGACTACAACGGCTGGCGCAGCATCCTGGACGTGATCGATGCCACCGGCGTCGTGGACGTGAACTTTCTCGCCGGCATTCACAATACGCCGACCGAGTATGTGGACGACATCAACCAGGCCCTGGAGGCGGCCGCGCAGGCGATTCTCGACGCCATCTCCAGCAACAGTTTTGTGTGCGAGGCGCACGAGAGCATCACCGCGCTGGGCAACGTCCTGTTCTGGCAGAAGCAGGCCCAGTTGCTCGGCATCGACACCGTGGCCAATCACCTGGACCGGCAGACCATTCTCAACAATCTGTGCGCGCACGTGATCGTCGACAGCGGAAGCCTTCCCGCCAACCTGCAGGTCGGGTTTCCGCATTCGCTGGATCTCGATTTCGGTCTTCAGTTCAACGGGTCCAGCGGTTCTATCGACGCACCCTTCTTCGTGGAAGTAACGGGCGTCGGTCTGAACATCCAGAGTCCGCAGGGATTCAGCGACTCGCACGGAAAATACACCACCGTGATCACGGCGACCCAGGCGGGTGGGGTTTCATTCTTCGCCACCGCGTCGCTGGTGCTGCCGGGAACCAAGGTCGGCAGCGACGTGCAGGGTTTCGCCAGTGACGGGGCCGGCAGTACCGACGTGAGCGGCGACTGGGCCGGCCCCGAGTCGGGCACGCTCGAGGGGAACTCACCGCTCGAGTGGGCGGTGCGCGTTCATCTGGAGCAGAATCAGAACGCCATCAGTGGAACCGTCACCGAATGTCACATCCTCCCCGGCGCCACCATATCGGCCACGCTCACCGGCACTCAGCTTCTCAATGTGACGGTGGAATTCAGCGGTGACGGCGCCACGTGCATCGCCCACGGATCCGGCACCGTGAACGGCAACAGCATGACCATCACAGTCGACGATCCGGAGTGCAACGGCGGCCTGCACTGGGTGATGAATCTGACCAAAGATGCGTTCGTGCAGTGCCCGCAGTAGGCGGGCGGTGGCGCTAGTCGGTCCGCGACGGACGCTTGCCGGCGCGGCGCACCACGGTGGCGCCGAAGCGTTCGCGCAGCGAGTCCATGACGGTGTCGAGCGTGCGGTTGCGCGTGGCGCGCGGCGTGTCGAAGAGGTCACCGGAGATTTCTTCCGCGTGGGAGAGGTTGGAGAGGGATACGCCAAGGAGCCGCAGCGCCCTGCCCTGTCTGTCGAGTCGCCTTTCGAGCAGCTCACGCGCCGTGTCCCGGATGATCACGGACTCGTTGGTCGGCCCCGCCAGTGTCATCGCCCGCGTCACCGTGCTGAAATCTGCGTAGCGCGCCTTGAGATTGACGGTGTGCCCCACCATGCCCTCGGCGCGCGCCCGCACCGCCACCCTCTCCGACAACATATCCAGTTCGGCGCGCAGCTCCGCGGCATCCGCGATGTCGCGCGCAAACGTGTTCTCCGCACCGATCGACTTGGCCTCTGCGTCGGCGATGACTTCGCGGTCGTCGAGGCCGCGCGCCAGTTCCTGCATGTGTGCGGCATACGAACCCACGAGCCGTTCCAGTTTCGCATGCTCCGCGCGCACCACATCCCCGATGGTGTGAATGCCGGCCCTGAGCAGAACGTCCTCCGTCTTCTTCCCCACTCCCCACAGGCGTGACACCGGCAGCGGCGCCAGCTTTGCCTCCGCCTCGTTCTGCGTGATCACCACATAGCCGTCGGGTTTTTCCAGGTCGCTGGCCAGCTTGGCGAGAAACTTGTTGGGCGCCACACCCACCGACGCGATCAGCCCGACCTCGTTGCGGACTCGCTGTTTGATCGCGCGCCCGATCTCCGGCCCGGTGCCGAACAACGCCGCACTCGCGGTGACGTCGAGAAACGCCTCGTCGATGGAGATGGGCTCGACCAGGGGGGTGTAGCTGTCGAGAATGGCGCGAATCGCGCGCGATACCTCGACGTAGCGCGACATGCGCGGCAAAATGAAGACGCCGTGCGGACACAGCTTGTGCGCCCGGTATGAACTCATGGCCGAATGCACGCCGAACTTCCGGGCTTCGTAGGAGGCGGCCGCCACCACACCCCGTGTTTCCGGCGTCCCGCCCACGATGACGGCCTTCCCTGCCAGCGACGGGTTGTCCAGCACCTCGACCGAGGCGTAAAAGGCATCCATGTCGACATGGATGATCGAACGGGGTTTGCCGGTCGCGTCCGCCATCGGCGCTACTGTATCATGCCCGCATGGCGGAAATGTCGGCGAAGGGAAAGACCATGCTGGTCACCGGGGCCTCGTCGGGAATCGGTGAGGCCACGGCCGCGCAACTGGCGGCCCTGGGCGCTCACGTTGTGATGGTGAGCCGGACGCGCAAGCGCGGCGAAAAGGCGCGCGACCGGATCGTCCGCGCACATCCATCCGCCTCGCTCGACCTCCTGGTCGCCGACCTCTCGACGACCAGCGCCATCCGCGCCCTGGCGGATGAATTCAGTTCAAAACACCCGCGCCTCGACGTGCTCATGAACAATGCCGCTGTCATGACGAGCACGCGCCGCACCACGCGCGACGGTTTCGAGATGCAGTTCTTCGTGAACCACCTGGCGTATTTCCTGCTGACCGGATTGCTGCTGCATGTGATGCGCGCGGGGGCGCCGGCTCGCATCATCAACGTGGCGTCGACCGCCCACTCGCGCGGGCAGATTGAGTTCGACGACCTGCAGATGACGTCGCGCTACAACGGCTATCAGCAGTACGCCAACACCAAGCTCATGAACATCATGTTCACGTATGCACTGGCCGCGCGTCTGGAAGGCACCTCGGTGACGTGCAACTGCCTGCATCCGGGCGTCATTCGCACCGGTCTCATGCGCGGCGTGTCGCCCGTGATCCACATTCTGTGGCAATCCACCGGGAAGTTTTTCAAACAACCCTCCGACGGCGCCGAAACACCGGTGTATCTGGCAACTTCGCCCGAGGTTGCCACCGTTTCCGGGAAATACTTCCGGCACTGCCGACCCTATGGAACCAACCAGATCTCGTACGACGCGGCCGCGCAGCAGCGCCTGTGGGAAGCGAGCGAGCGCCTCGTCGACTTGCGTTATCCGTGAGAGGCAAGCGGCAGACGGATACGCCCTTGTGCGAATCGCACCCCTGCCCTAGTATTGAAGTGTCCCGCCTCTCGTTGTCCGTGCCCCGACCATTATGCGACTCCGACCGTTTCGCCCAATTCTCACTGGTACTGTGGTGTGTCTCGCCGCATCCATCGCGTGCGGTTCGGACAATTCGGTCACTCCCGGGCCGGAGAACAAGACGCCGCCCCCGGTGTGGTCGGAGATCACCGACCTTCCCCCCGAGCCCACCTTTTACGCCATGTGGGCGCCGCGCGCCGATCTCATCATCGCTGTCGGTCCTGAGGGCGACGTGTGGCAGTGGGACGGACAGCGCTGGGCCAAACGCGTGAACCCCTTCGGCTACGACCTCTTTGCCATCGATGGAAGCGAGACGGGCAAATTGATTGCGGTTGGCAATCACGGCACCGCGCTCGAACAGGTGAACGGCTCGTTTGTGATCCGTGACACGGGAACCACCTCCGACCTGCGCGGTCTCTGGTATTCCCCCTCGGGAACCTTCGTTGCCTGCGGTGTCGACGGAGCCATCATCCGTGGAGACGGCACGATGTGGTCCCTGGAGAGCTCCGGAACGAGCGCCGCGTTGTTCTCCATCTGGGGAACGAGTGACAACGACATCTTTATCGTCGGTGTCGACGGCACCATTCTGCACTACGACGGTTCCGCGTGGACGCCGATGAACAGCGGAACCGGCGAATTGCTGGCGTCGATCAGCGGCACCGCCGGAAACGACGTGTACGCGGTCGGCGCGTCTGGAACCATTCTCCACTACGACGGATCGGCATGGTCGCCGATGGCCAGCAACACCACGGAGCTGTTGCAGTCGGTAAGCGCCCCGGGCGGGCCGGCGACGGTGGGAGCCAACGGCTCCGTGCTGCGTCTCGTCAACGGAACCTGGTCCTCCGAAACTCTGGATGGCGCGCCCTGGATGTATACCGTGAAGCGGGTTGACGGCCAGTTGTGGTCGGCCGGAACTCGTGCCATCTATCGTTTCGACGGACTGGCATGGTCGCCCGAAAATCGTGGCGCGGTGTCGGTGCTGCGCGCGATCACATATTCACCCACGCTCGGTGCGGTGGCCGTGGGCGACGACGGCACGGTGCTCATGGGCGGGCCGGGACACTGGCGGCCCGACGACGCCGGTGCGCTGCAACGGTTGAACGCGGTGTGGGAGTCGCCGGCGGGTGATCTGTTTGCGGCGGGAACCAATCGCATCTATCGCCTCGATCATGGAAACTGGGTCACCGAAAACAGCGACGTGACGGAGTACTTCGACCTCAACGGCAATGACGAGCATGCGTTCGCTGTGGGCGCGGGGGGATTCGTACGCGAACGGATCGGTTCGACGTGGTACGGCTTCAGCCAGGTGACCTACGACATGCATGCGGTGTGCATGGTGGGCAATCAGGGTTATGCGGTGGGTGACGGGGGCACCGTTCTGCGCTTCGACGGAAGGGGATGGGTGTCGGACTATTCGCATTCCGGCCTGTCGCTGTGGGACGTGGCCGCGGACCCGACCGGGAATTTCCGCGCCGTAGCCGTGGGCGCAAGCGGCGCCTGCGTCATGCTTCTCAGCGACCCCGGGGCAAGCTGGGCACAGGAGCAGACGGGGGTGACCAGCTCTCTGTACGCGCTGGCGACAGGTCCCGACGGCCATCTCCTGGCGCTGGGAACCGACGGCACCGTGCTCGAACTGACGGGGTTCAACTGGACGACGGTCCCGTCTCCACTTTCGCGAACCTATCTCGGTGCGTGCTCGCACCACGGCATCCTCTACGCGTGCGGAGGGAACGTGCTTTCCGGGGGCATCCTGACCCGCTACGGCCCACCCTCCAACTGACGCCTCACACCGCAGCCTGCGAATGCGCTGTGGCACCGCCACGTCCCCGATGCTTCCCTCCGGTTGCGCGTCGTTTCACGGCCCGTAGTTTGCAACTCCTCCCTGTTTCACGGGAGGTTTCCGCATGAAAGTCCAAACTCTCGCCCTGGCGGTGGTACTCGCCGCCGCCGGCCTGTCAGCGGCGTGCACGCGAGCCGTCGTCTACAAGGACCACGAACCCGGGCCCGTCGTCGTACACGAAGATGAGCACGGGCCACCGGCGCACGCACCGGCCAACGGATACCGCCGCAATCACGAGGAGCGCGGCAAACTCGATTACGACAGTCATCTCGGCGTGTACGTGGTGGTGGGTTACGACAACTGCTACTACTCCGCCGGACAGTACTTCCGCTTCATCTCTGATCGCTGGGAATGGAGCGTGAGTATCGAAGGCGAATGGAAGGTCGTTGCCCGCGTCAGCGATGTCCCGCCCGGACTGCGCACCAAGCACGGGCACGGGCATGGGCACGAAAACGGGAACGGTCATCACCGCGACTGATTCCACCATCGCCCCGAACAAAAAAACTCCCCCGGCCGATTGCGTCGACCGGGGGAGTTTTCGTTTACAGCGGTGAGGCCGGTCTAGAAGCCGGTCACCCGGTTGGCGTTGAGCGCACGATCGATGCGCGCAATCGTCTCCATGAGATGTGCATTGGTGTCATCGTCGAGACCCTTGACCGCCAGCTGCGACTGCGCCGCCGCGCGGATCCTCGTCAGGTTCAGCCGCGAGAGAGCAATTGACTCCTCGGGAGTAATTCCGTTCGGCGAAACCATCTGATCGATCAGCATGTCGGTGTAGACGCGCTGGAGGTTGCGATCCCACGTCGCCGTGCGCCCCTTGGGAGCAATACGGTCCGTCCAGATCGACTTGGTCAGAGCCGAGTACAGCTCGGAGAGCTTGAAGGCATCATCCGACTGGTACTGCCCTTCGACGACGCGCGCCTGCAGCATGGGATTCATCATGTTGAAGAGCACGCCCGTCTCCATGGCCTGCACCCAGTTCGAGAGCGGGAACTCGAAGCGACGGCCGAAGGCGAACGTGTTGTTCTCCCAGCTGTTCATCTTGTCATCCTGCATCTTGTTGAGCATGGTCGGCGACAGCGCGTACGCATTCGAGCTCAGCGCGTTGTCGATGACGAACTTCAACGCCTTGCGCTGCTCGGCCGCCGGCACGGGCGTGAAGGGCGGTTTGTCGCCGCCCCGGTGCGCGCGCTCGGTGTACATGCCGCCGATGTTCTTGGTGGCAATGTTCGAGCAGATGTACTTCTGCAGGAAAATGGTCTGCACGGCGGAGCGCAGCGGCACGTAGTCGCTGCCCTCGGGCACCACGCGATCCTCCAGCTTGCCGCCCTTGAGCAACTCCTCGCAGATCGCCGCGCGTTCCGTGGCCCACGCCATCGGATTGTCGGACAGATCATTGATGTTGCAGCGCGGGTCCAGGGCGCCGGATGGATAGGTATCCTCGTCGGTACCGTACAGGTGGCCCTTCTGCGTGCACTCGGCGGCGATTTCGTCGGTGTGCTTCTTCTGTTCGACCGCCGTCTTGCCGTCGACCGGCATGTACCCCCACTTGATGGCCCAGATGTCACCCTGGCCCACCGTCGGCGAGTAGTAGTAGCCCTGCTTGGACGGATCCTCCGCCACGTTGGGCGAGGGGTAGTCCATCACGGAACCGGTCATGCCGATCTTCTCGATCTCGGCCTTGTCGTTGAGCTCCGCGTAGGGAGTCGCGCCCGAACTCTTGAAGTTATGGCGCAGGCCCAGCGTGTGGCCGACTTCGTGTGACGTCACCCACGACAGCGCATTGCCGATGTACTCCAGCGGCACTTCGCCGCCGGCTTCCACGGCACCGTTGGCCAGCATGGAAAGACGCATGATCTGGGCACCCAGTTCGAAGCACTCATCCACCTGGCACATCGCGTACGGCTGGGTCTTGAAGAACGGAAGCGACATCAGCGCTTTTTCCTGCGCCTGCTCTTCCGGCGTCATCCACAGCTGCTTCAGGTTGGGATCCACCATCATCAGCGCGGTCTGCGGACCGGTGATGCGACGGTAGCTCTTTCCGAAGCCCGCCACGATGTTGTGCTCAAAGAGAATGTCGGCGTCGATGATCTCACCCGTGCGCGGGTCGACGCGCGAGGGTCCGATGGCGCCGTACAGCACCTGGTCGTTGGTGTTCCAGCGAATGGTGTTGTAACGCGCATCGGTCGGATCGTAGTTGGGATCCTCTTCCTTGGTGGGCGCGCGCTTGGCAATGATGGCGTTCTTGAAGCCCGCGGCCTCGAACGCCTTCTGCCACCGCTCGACACCCTTGATCATGTAGGGCACGTACTCATCCGGCACCGTGTTGTCGATGTAATAGACGATCGGCTGCTTGGGCTCGGAGAGCGCCGCACTGGGATCCTTCTTCTCGAGACGCCACCGGTTCGCGTAGTGCGTGAAGAAGGTTTCTTCCTTCTCCTTGGTGAAGTCCTTGAACGAGGTGGTGAAGTAACCCACGCGGTCATCCGCGATGCGCGGCATCATCGGATCTTCCGGAAGCTTGCGGATGCTCCACGCCACGCCCACCTGGATGGCACGCGTATCGGGCACGCTGGGCAGGAACAGCGTCTCCGGCCGTCCCGACGCGTACGTGAGGCGCGTATCGATTTCGGTGTTGGTGGGGAAGTTGTTGAGCGAAGCGAGGTAGCCCTTCTTGCTGTCGAGACGCACGGGCTGTCCCAGCGCCTGGCCCAGGTAGATGCTCATGCCCGCGACATCCGAAAGGAAGAAGTCGCCCACATCGATGAGCACCTTGTCGCCCTTCTCGGACTTGATCGGGAAGCTCTCCAGGATCGATTCGCAGAACGTCAGGTTGATGGCGTTCTCGAGCGGCTGGTTGCCGTCGGCGCGGAAGAGCGTCGAGAGCCGCCGCAGCTGGATGTGATCTTCGCTGCGGTGGAAGTCGAACATGACGTCATCGATGGGAAGTCCCCCGTAGACGAAGTCCGCTCCGATACCGCGCGAGATGCTGAGGATGGCCAGCATGGGCTTGTCGAGCTGGCTCTTGGGCACTTCCAACAGGACGTCTTCCTGCTTGGTATAGAAGGTCAGCAACCCCTCATTCTTTTTGAAATCCTTGGTGACCTTGTCCCAGGGTTTGTATTTGGGTTCCGGCCCGGACGGGGCCTTCTCTTTCTTCACCTTGGAGTGCAGAACCTCCGCGTAGGGACGCGGCTTCATTTTCTTTTGTGCTTCCGGTTTCTTGGCCGAACTGTCGGCACTCGCGACAGTCGGGTTGACTACCGGCTGCGTCAGGTCGGTCGCGAAGGCGGCAGCCGTCGTCAGGCACAGGCATACCGCCAGGGCGAACACCCCGATGTTTCGAAACATGCTCTCCGAACCTCCTGCAGGAAGTGATAAAGGGTGGGGTTGTGTGAGCTATCTACGAAGATGACGACCCAATCGTTCCACAGCGCAGCCGGGTTTCCGGGATGAAAATAGGCCAGACTGGAGGATAAAGGACATCTAGAGGGTCGCGACCTCACCACACCCGCCGGGGATGATAGGCCCAATCGGGGCCGGTTTCAACCCACACCCCGGCAGGCGAAACGCCGGGCCCCGGTGGCCCTGGGAGCGCCCGGGCACAAGCGAACGAGCGGTTGTGATAGACTGCCGCCTGTCCACCCAAGCAGGAGGAAACGCATGTTTGGCTCGCACTTCCAGAGGCTGGCCGCGGGGATTGCTATCGCCGGGCTGGTTGCCATGGCGGGCGCTGCCCTGGCCGCAGACCCGCTGACCATCGAGCAGATCTGGGGCAAGCCCCCGCTGCTCACGCCGCTTCCCACTCCCACCTGGGTGGGCGACAGCAAAGGTGTCAGTCTCTCTCATGACGTGACCGGGCAGGACGGCAAGAAGCATCCGGCCTTCGTCATTCGCGACGTGCCCTCCGGCCGGGAGTACGTCATCGCCCGCCTCGACCAGATCCCGGTGCCCGACGACCTGAAGAAGGACAACCCCAAGTTCGAAATCGAGGAC
>DASRYI010000048.1:0-7658 GCA_035687255.1 Candidatus Krumholzibacteriia bacterium
TGGGTTCTCACGATTTGTCCTCCGCGCATCCTGCGCCTACTTCAAGTTCGCCTTTTCCCACGCACGCACGTCCTTGCGCGCCTTGTCGAAGATTCTCTCGTAGTTTCCCTGGCGCAGTTTGCGGCTGGTCTCGGGCGAGAGCCTGGCGAACAACGGAGCGTACATGTTGAAGACTTTCAGATACTTCTCCTGGCTCGAAGGCGCCACTTCGTCGGTTCCAAAGAGAAACCGGTCAGGATAGCGCTCGATCAACGCCGCGGTCTTTTCGATCGATTCGGGTGTGGCCACGATGTACTTCGCCGTTTCATCCCACGAGATGTCGATGCAGACGTGTGACAGCGTCGGGTCGGCCAGCGCCCGGTCGATGATCGCCAGCTGTTCATCCACAGGACGTACCACCCGGCCCAGGCCGCAGTGCGCCCAGATGATGGTGGTCCTGGGGTGACGGCGGAACAGCTCGCCCATCTGGGTGAGCTGGTAGGGCTCCTGGTCCGGCCGCGGGAAGGGTACGTCGGCGTCGTTGTGCAGCAGCACCACCAGTCCGGCTTCGCCGGCGAAGTCGAAGATGCGATCCAGCGCCGGGTCCGTCAGGCTCGCCGGTCCGCCGGCGATCTTGGAAGACACGAACTCCTTATGGATCGTGAACTCGCCGAGACCCTCGAACACGCCGGGGAATGTCTTCAACACGCGACGGATGTGATCGACGGCATACATGTCGGCCGGATTGAAGCCGGTGATCATGGGGTCGAAGCGCGCCTGCTCGGCCTTCGTGAGCGATTTGTAGGCCATCGCGATGTAGGCGTCCGTGAACGAGTAGTAGTAGAGCGGTGCGTCAGTGGAAAGGTAGTACGTCGGCGCGTAGGCGCCGGTGAGTGCGGACGACCATTCCTGCTGCAGCGGAATCCCGAACAGCGTCGATCGCACCGCGCGGTCGCCCATGATTTTCAGGAACTGCTGCGGCGTGAGCCCTTCCTGAATGTAATTGGTAAGATGGAAGTGCGAATCACAGAACGTATCGGTGCGGGGCGCCTTTTTCGCCGGCGCGGCCAAAGCGGCGGTGGTCAATGCGGCGGCCACCACCATGAACAGAATCCATGCGCGCGTCCTCATTGCATGTCCTCCTAGAAATTGACCTCGAGATTTGAATGGAATAGAAGTCCGTTGCCGCCCACAACGTACGGCAGACTCAATGCGCCGACCGGCGACTTGTCCAGCCAGATGAACTCGTTGTTCCAGCGCACCGATTTGTTGCGCCACGGATACCAGTTTCCGCCCACGCGCACATCCGACGGATTTCCGTACTCCCCGAATATGTGCGAACCCGATACGTAAAGTTGCATGGTTTCCGGTTTCACCATGGCCGACGCCTGCAGCTGGAAGCCGTCGTCCGTGAGCTGATCGAACGTCAGCTGGTCGACGTTGTCGCCGCGGATGCCGTTCACCCAGCGGTGATAGTATTCGCCTTCGAGCGACAGGCCGCGGTACTTCATACCCGCGTCCAGCGACAGCATGTGGTAGACGATGTCGATGATGTTGATCCCCGGTCCGAACAGACCGCGCGTGAACACAATGTTGCCGTCCGAGATGCGGATCTGCGAGTTCTCGGGCGCGTCTTCTCCCGGCTGGTTCTGGCGGTTCTCGGTGCTGTAGGTAAAGTGGCCGCCCACGCGCATGACGGCGTCGTCATGGTGCTCGTAGTCGCCGAACCCCTTTCCGTAATCCCCGCGCGGCGTCCACGCGACCTCGCCCGACCACGTATCCAGCTTGTTGTCGAGCTGGCCGGCGTCGACGCCCAGCTGGCTCAGGTTGTCACCGAGCATGAGCGAGTAGGTGAGATTGTCGCGCAGCTCGCCGTCGATCCATATGCCGCTCGTATATGACGGCCGGAAGTACTCGTCGGCAATCAATCGTTGATCGACGCCCAGCCAGTTGGGGAAGTTGCCACTGGTGCTGCGGACACCCGGTAGCGCGTTGATGCCGCCACCGAGCGTGATGTACTTGCTGAACGCGTAGCGCAGATTGCCCGCCACCACCACCTGTGCCGACAGCCCCTGGCTGGTGTTGGCGCTCCACACGTAGGTCAGATAGCGAAACTTGGGATCGAGAAACCACCCGTACCAGTACAACGTCACCTTGTTGAACTGGATGTCCTGGCGCAGATCGACGTTCTTTTCGGTGCCAAAGCTGTCGGTGTAGGTACCGTCCAGCGCCCGCTGGTTGAGATAGCGAATGTACGTATAGACACGAAAGTTGATTGCGCCACTGTCGCCGTCATAGAGCTTGAATCCGCTTCCGGGCGCGTGGTTCACGATGGGACTGGTGTCCGCGCGGGCGATTCCCGTTGCGGTCAGGGCAAACATGAGTGAAAGAAACAGCAATCTCATTCGGACTTACCTCCGTTTGAGCGGCGTAGTGGCATCACGTCGGACCAGTACTCTAATGGATCGGCGCGCAGGATTCCACCCGGCGCGTCCGCCAACTACAGCAGGATGTCGGCGCCCAGCGAAAGCGTCGTGCCGGTCTGTCCCGCCGTGTAGTAGCCGAACGAGGACCCCGTCGGGCACTCTTCGACGTGCAACAGATGCAGGTTCAACCGCAGTGTGCGGTTTCCGTACGGGTAGAAGCTCGCGCCGCCGCCCAGCTCCCACGGAAATCGATTGAACTCGTCGGAGATGTAGCTGCCGACGCCGTAGATTCCGAGCTTGCGCTTGACGACCATCTGCATGGCCTCGGCATAGAAACCATGGTCGATGATCTTGTCGTCGGGCAGGGGACCCGTGGCGTTGAAATTGGAAAGCTGGCGCAGCCCGTATTCGAACTGGAAGGAGAAGCCGCGGTACTTGAAGCCGGCGTCCACGGCCATCTCGTCGTAGTCGAGATCCTTGACGGTCACGGTGTCGGCGAGCGCGCCGGTCTCAAATGGATTCACGCCGTCGGAAAGCTTGATCTGCGCATGGCGGGGTGAATCCTCGACTCCCGCGTAACGCGATTCGCGCGCGTGAGACGCAGAGATGCCGAAGCGGGTCGCCACCTGCTGGTGCTCCTCGAGATCGCCGAAGCCGCCGCGCGGCCCGAACTCGCCCGTGGTCGGCATCCAGCACAGGCTCCCGCTCCACGCGTAGTTGCGATTGTCCTGGGCCGCAGTAATACCGAGCTGGCTCAGGCTGCGGTTGACCGCCAGCGTGTAGGTGAGCTTGTTGACCGGTTCACCCGCTATGAAGAACGACGATGCGAACCCGCCGCGATAGAACTCCTCGCCCATCTGCCGGTCGCTGCCGGCCCAGAACGGCCACGAGCCCTGCATGGAACGCGCGGTCAATGACGGTCCGATGCCGGCGTTGAAGGATATCTGCCTGCACGGAAGATAACGCAGTAACCCGAACGCCAGCGTCTGTTCGGTGCTCGCCAGCGACCACACCGTAATCGTGTACCGGAACTGCGGCTGATAGAAGAAGCCGCTGAACCACACCATGGTGCGGTGCCAGTTGATATCGTTGCGCGTGGCGACAGGGCGTTGGCGGCCGAGATGGTCTGTGAACGTCTGGTTCGAAGGCATCTGGTCGATGAAGCGAAACAATCCATACACGCTGACATTCAGGCTTCCGCGATGCGTCTTGATGATGTCAAAGCCCTTGCTCGGCGTGAGCTCGCCCGCAATCTGGTTGGGATAGCTGGCGGGTTCGCCGGGAGCGGTGCTGCCTGCCACCGCTTTGGTGGTGTCGGGGATGGACGCCTCGTCCTGGGCGTACACCCCCCGCGGGGCGCTCACAAGAAACAATGCAGCGATGAGTGCAACAAGATACACGTAGCGAAACGCTTTCATGCCCGAGCTCCTCGTGTGGTGCTTTGGTTGCGGTGAGAACAGTGAAAAAAAAGAGGTCAGCCGGATCAGCCGGCTGACCTCCCGTGGATCAGCTACTTCTTCTTGGTCGCCATCGGCACCGCCGCCGCGTAGGGGTTGCCACCCAGCGCGTTGGAGATGTCGGTGATCGCCTTCTGCGCCTTGATGCTGTTGCCGGCGTCATCCAGCGGGGGCGAGACCACCGCGATGCCGAACTTGCCGGGCGCGACGGCGATGATACCGCCGCCCACACCGCTCTTGGCGGGAAGACCGGTGGCGTAGAGCCACTTGCCGGAATCGTCGTAGAGACCGGCCGTCGCCATCACCGCGAGCACTTTCGGAATGATCTTCGTGTCATAGACCTGCTTCTTCGTCACCGGGTTCTGGCCGCCGAACGCCAGCGTTGCCGCCATCATGGCCAGATCCTGTGCGGTGACGCCCACAGAGCACTGCTCGGTATAGATGTCGACCGCCTGCAACGGCTCCGACTTGATGTACTCGTAGGCGTACATCAGCATGCCGATGGCCTGGTTGCGCTGGTTGGTGGCCGCTTCGGAGTCGTACACGTCCTTGAGTACGCTGAGCGGACGCCCCGCACAGTCGCCATAGTTGGCGAGGATCTTGTTCCAGATCTCGTCGCGCGACGCGCCCTTTACCATGCTGGTCGCGGTAATTGCACCCGGGTTGACGAGCGCGTTCATCTCCGGGCCACCCGCCAGCTTGTACGCCATCTCGATCGACACGATCGAGTTGAAGCGCATGCCGGTGGCGTCCACACCGATGGTATTGAGAATGGCATCCGGGCCCTGATCCTGCATCACGAGCGCCATCGTGAATACTTTGGAGATGGACTGAATCGACACCTCGGTGGTGAGGTCGCCGGCCGTGTACACCTTGCCGTCGCCGGTCACCACGGCGATACCGAACACATTCGGGTCCACCTTGGCGAGCGCGGGGATGTAGTCCGCGTTCTTGCCTTCATGCGTGTCCTTGTATTTTGCGTACGCCGCGTCAACCGCGGTCTGATACGGATTCGGCGCCTTGTCCTTGGCCTGGGCGCCGGTCGCGGCAACGGTGGCAAGCACCACCAGGGCGGCGACAATCATCTTGATCCTGTTCATGGGTTTCCTCCGTTACATGCTCTGCGAGAAGTTGTATTTGAACGACACCTGGATCTTGAAATCATCCGATTCCTTGAAGTTCCCGGCCGCCGGATCTTCCTTGAAGTTCTCGCGCTTTCCGTACTGGGCTTCGATGCCGCACGTGACGTTGGGCACCGGGTAGTAGAGCAGATTGACGATGGCGTACTGACCGCGATGGAACGCGGCGGGCAGCTGCGCTCCGGTGTTGTCGATGTTGACCATGGAATAGCCGAGTGATGTCGAGTACCGCTCGTTCCAGGTGTGGTCGAGAAACGCAACCACGCCGGTCACCGGCAGCGCCTTTGCCGAAATCGGTGCCGTCGAGCTGGGGTTCACCTTGTCGATGGCGACGTCTTCGGGGGCATCGTTCATGTAGTTTTCGATACCCTCGCCATACACAACTTCCAGGCGCGCGGTGTCGTTGCCCCCCATCTTGATGTTCGAGGTCAGATTCAGACCCCAGCCGGTCACGTTACCCGACACGTCGACGGAGTCGGTGCCGGCGTCGTCCCACTGGATGCGGCGCAGAATACCTGCGAGTTCGACATAGCCCCATTCGCGGCCCATGCGATATTCCGCCGAAAGGTCGGGAACCGGGAAGCGCGGCTGGATGTCCTGCAGCTCGACGCGATCGGCGTACGCGCCACCGTCACCGCTGGCGCCGGGACGCTCGAGCGCAATCGTGAAACGCGTGTCACCCTGGATCGGCATGAACCGCAGCTGAATGTTGCGGAAGAAGACCATGCCGCACGGTCCCCAGTACTCGAGTGTGTTGGG
Source organism: Candidatus Krumholzibacteriia bacterium (assembly GCA_035687255.1). Lineage (GTDB taxonomy): Bacteria > Krumholzibacteriota > Krumholzibacteriia > WVZY01 > JAKEHA01 > JAKEHA01. The sequence continues at coordinate 5,761 of DASRYI010000048.1, forward strand.
GAAGACATCGATGTCCATGAACGGGCTCCACGTTTGTCCGGCGCCGAACTTGCCCAGCTGTCCATATGCGTGGCGCAGTCGCAGCGTCGTCTGTCCCGCATCCACGCCGGTGCCGAACAGCTCCCACTCGAACAGCGTGGTCAGATTGCCGAGCTCGGTGGGAGTGCTGGTGCGCACTCCGAAACGCGTCTGGCGGACGCTCCAGTATGTGTTGCCGTCGGAGCCGAATTCCTTGTTCACCACCGGAAGCTTGGTGGGGCGCATGACGTCATACCAGTCGGGCGCAATCTGTTTGAAGTTGTAGCCGGCGTCCAGCATCACATGTCCGTAGACTTCGAATGTGGAATCGCCTGCGGCGGCGAACCCGGCCGCGCCGCACACGAGGAGAAGGGATAACACCGCGATCTTCATGGAGGCCTTCCTTTCACGCGTCCAACTGAGGTGATCCTGTCGAGAGTCGGCACATCGTCCGACGTGTCTCAACGGAGACGGTTGCAGTCTAGTGCCGCTGAGAAGAAGAAACAATAGTCTGAATCAGGTATTCGCGGCCTAACCAGCTAACATAAACGTCCGAAATGACATAGTGCGCTAGAACGTCCAGCCCAGGCTGGTGACCAGGCCGTAGTCATTCTTTTCGGCGTTGGCGCCGAGCGGCTGATTGTCAAAGGAGTCGTAGAAAGTGAACACGAGGGTGAGGTCCTTCACGATCTCCCGGCTGAAGCTGATGTCGATTTCCGAGCGTACGCGGCCCCACGTGGTGAGGTTGGGATACACGGTGACCTGCGCCGTGATGTCCGTCTTGGGGTAGTCGTAGCGGAATACCGAGTGCTCGAGCGAGAGAAACGCTTCCAGGTTGTATCCCCCGTTGTTGTTCTTGGACCATTCGCGGTTCACGCTGAGACCGGCGGCGGAAACCATTTCGTTGTGATTGCTCCGGATCAGGTTGAGGCCGGCACCCGCCGAGTAGTTGAGTCGCAGGTCAAGGCCCAGCTCGTCGTTTCCCTGTGCGCCCGCCCCGGTCGTTAAGAACCATCGTCCGGGAAACAGCCGGTTGTAGGTCAGGCTGATGTCCTCACGCTTCTGCGTGGCTTCATTGGACTGTGACGTCGCAATGTTGCTGGCATCGAGAACCAGCTGCCTCAACGGTGTGCGGTAACGAATGTTGAGGTCGCTGTTCATCTGCGCCAGGCTGTTGGCCTTGGTGTAGCTGAAACCGATGCTGATGGAGCCGTCGAGGCGTTGCCAGAACGAGGCTTCAAGGGGTGTGATGGCGACGACCAGCTGGTAGTGGAGCGTTTCCGCGCGCCCGCTCTGGATCACTTCCATCGTTCCGTCCCGGTGGAGGAACAGAGCACCGAAGTACTTCTGGCCGAACGCACTCTCCACCCGGAACTGATACACGCTGTTCAGCGAGTCGACGTCCTCCCACTCGATATTGAGCGTGCCGATGTTGTCGGTCTTGACCTGCAGGATGCCGCGGTCGAGCTGCTTGATTTCGCCAGTGACGCGGTCGCCGTTGCTGAGAAAGATGAGATCCGTCTTCTGGCGCGCAAGTCCACTGACCGGGATGAGTACGGTCAGCACCAACAAACCAACGAGAATGAAGGAAGCGCGCTTCACGTTCCCGGGTCGATCAGGATGTGGGAGTTCCGTCGCCGCGCCCTCTCCGGAGCAGGCCGGTGAGGCTGATCCCGAAGATCGCGCCGCAGCCCAGTGCGGTGAGAAGGTCCACGGTGCGCATGTGGTTGGCAATACGGATCACGAGGAAACACGCGATGAACAGCGGGACGACATACGAGATCCGCTTTCGTTGCGGACTGGCCATAGCTTTCCTCCGGAGAATGTTGAGTCCAGTTTCCCGGTGAAGCTTCTCCGGCACACGTCTGCCCGTCAAGTAC
>DASRYI010000049.1:0-2642 GCA_035687255.1 Candidatus Krumholzibacteriia bacterium
GCGCTCGCCCCACCGTCTCCAGAACCGACGTGCCGCGCACGAGCACGGCATGGCCGTTGGCGCCGTACAGCGCAACGCGCAGGCGGAGCGCTTCCCGGTCGCGACGCGTCACCACATCGAGGTGCAGGGTCCGGCCGTCCACGGAGATGTCCTCCACCTGCGCGCCGTTGAGCACGGTGAATCGCGCCGGCGCGTCGGCACCCGCAAAGGGAGACTGGGAACGCAGAAAGGCAAACGGCCCCGGGTTCTCCAGGACGATGACGAGGTGACTGCGGCCCCGGTCGAAGGGAAGGGACAGCACCGGCGTGAACCAGCGCGGTTCATCGAAGAAGTGGTGGCGCAGCGAGGCGCGAAGCACTTCGGCAAAACGTGCAAGCAGGGCAGCATTCATCGGGGTTTGGATTCGCTGGTGACAGACCGTGTGCGCGGCCTATAGTATAGGCCGTCACCGAGCAACGGAAGCGAGGATTGCGATGCTGATCAGTATGACGGGATTCGGAACGGGCGAGGCGACAAGCGCCACCTCGACGGTCACCGTGGAGGTCCGCTCCGTCAATCACCGCTTCCTGGACCTGGCCTTCAAGCTGCCGCGCGCCATCCAGAACCGGGAGTCGGACATCAAGGATCTGGTGCGCGCCAAACTGGCGCGCGGCCGCGTCAGCATCACCATCAATATTGAATCCCCGGTGACGGGGCGCGCGATCACCATCAACGAGCACGTGCTCGAGACCTATCTCACCCAGCTGCGCGCGTTCGCCAAGAAACACGGACTCGACGAACGGCTCAGCCTGGACACGTTGATGCAGTTGCCCGAGGTCGTGACCGCCCGGGAGATGGAACCCGGCGAGGACGAGGTGTGGCCGCTGGTGGAGAAGAGCCTCAACGCGGCGCTCGACGCGTGCTCCCGGATGCGCATCGAAGAGGGCAAGGCGCTGGAGAAGGATCTGGTGCAGCGCATGCAGCTCATCGACCGCACCGTCACCGCCATCGAAAAGCTCTCGCCCGAAGTGGCGAAGAAGCAGGTGGAGGCGCTGCGCAAGCGCGTGGCCCAGCTGGCCGGCGACGTTCCGGTGAGCGAAGACCGCCTGGCGGCGGAGATCGTGATGCTCTCCGACAAGACCGACTTCACCGAGGAGATCACGCGCCTGCGCAGTCACGAGGCGCAGTTCAATCGTGCGCTCAAGGACGGCGGCGAGGTCTCGAAGCGGCTCACTTACATCCTGCAGGAAATGCACCGGGAAGCCTCCACCATCGGCGCCAAGGCGTCGGGGTCGGAGGTCATCCAGCACGTCGTGGTGTTGAAGGAAGAAACCGAGAAACTGCGCGAACAGGTTCAGAATCTGGAGTAGACCGCGTGCCGCGAAACTCGATCGCTTTTCCGATCGTGGTCTCGGGCCCCTCGGGAGCGGGCAAGACCACACTGGTGGAACGCCTGCTGGCCGTCGACCCGCTCATCCGCCGCTCTATCTCCACCACCACCCGCACCCCGCGCCCGGGCGAAGCCGAAGGGCGCGACTACTTCTTCGTCGACCCGGCCCGTTTCGAGCGCCTCAAGACCGAGCAACTGATCGAGTGGGCCGAAGTCCACGGCTACCTGTACGGAAGCCGCCGCGATTACGTGGAAGCGCAACTCGCAGCAGGACTTGACGTTCTCCTCAACATTGACATCCAGGGGGGAGATAGGGTAAAAAGAGAGTTTCCCGGTGCCGTCATGGTGTTTATCTTGCCGCCATCGCTGGCCCGGCTGGAGCAGAGGCTCCGCGGCCGGGGGGATGTGCCGGCGACGGACCTCGCGGTCCGGCTGGCCAATGCCCGCACCGAGATCAGCGCCAGCGCCCGCTACGACTACCTGGTCGTCAATGACGACCTGGAGCGCGCCGCCGAAGAGCTGCGCGCCATCATGGTGGCGGAACGCTGCCGCCGGGAACGAACCAGTCCGGACGTTGTCCGGCGGCTTGGGTGAACACAGGAGTACACATGTCGATCAATATTGAGAAGCTCGTCATCATCGAAAAGATCACCGAGAAGATCCCCAACCGCTACGAAGCGGTGCGCGTGATGGCGCGCGAGGCCCGTCGTCTCAATTCGCTGGTCATCCGCGGCGCCGAGCCGGAGCCGGACTTCAAGCCCACGTCGACCGCGGTCAAGCGCCTCGTCAACGGCAAGATCACGTATCAGTTCGTGGAAGAAACCACCGGCAGCGGCGATTTCTTTCAGGAGTCCTGATCCCCCGGCGTGGCGCGCGTGAACAGCGCGCGCCCGCGCCAGCCCCATGAGCCTTCGCGGCAAGAAAATTCTCCTCGGGGTCACCGGCGGAATCGCCGCCTACAAATCGGTCTTTCTCCTGCGCCTCTTCAAGAAAGCCGGCGCCGACGTGAAGGTTGTCATGACCGACGCGGCCGCCGAGTTCGTCACACCGCTCACGTTCGAGTCGCTCTCCGAACATCCCGTGCACGTGCGCATGTTCGAGGGTGAAGACAAGTCGTCGGGAACGGTTTCTCCCATCGAACACATTGATCTCGCCAGGTGGCCGGATGTAATCGTCGTGGCCCCGGCCACACAGAATACGCTGGCGGGACTGGCGCACGGCCGCGCCGATGATCTGCTGGCCACAGTGGTGAGCGCGTATCGTGGTCCCGTCA
>DASRYI010000050.1:0-17465 GCA_035687255.1 Candidatus Krumholzibacteriia bacterium
ATCGGACGCGGGCGGTCGCGCCTGCTGGTCAACGGCATCCCGCTCAACGATCCCCAGGATGGCCGCGCGCCCTTCGCGCACGTCGCCACCAGCGGGCTCTACACGCTCAGCCTGGATGCACCGGTCGACCAGGTCTACGCCCCCGGTATCGAGGGCGCGTTGTCCATGCACGAACTGGTGGCGCCGCGCGCACGCCCCAACACCGTCATCGATCTGTCCAAGGGAAGCAACCAGGTGCGCCAGCGCCGCGTTCGTTTCGGGTCGCAGGCGGGGAGCGTCGGTCTGGACGTTACCTACGACGAAGTGCTCGACGACGGGTACGACTTCGATGCCTACGATTTCATCTTCGGTCCCGACGCCCCCAAGGGGCGCGCCCGTTCGCGCAACGTGTCGATTTCGCTGCGCGGTGATCTGCCGGACGACGCGGGATACACCATCGGCGTGCGCCGTTTCGACAGCAGTTCCATCGGCGACCTGCAGAACGTGAGCAGCGAGGCCATCCGCCGCGGCCACCTGGTGTGGGCGACGGCGGGCGTGAATCAGAGCCACCTGACCGTGTACGGGCGCGGCTACAACGCGTCGCGTCCCGATTCCTCGACGGAGAACGAAACCGTGGGCGGTGTGGTGTCATGGAACCCGCGCCGCGGCGGCAACGCACTCCACGTGTTCGCACTGGGGGAGCACACCAACGCCATCCAGAACGTGGGCAGGGGTGACATCCACACCCGTGCCACCGAGGTCAACGCCGGGGTGAGTACGGAAGCCGTGGCGGGAACCATCACGTGGTTTGCGCACGGCATTGTGGCCGGAGACGAGGATTCGCGCGCCTGGGGTGCCGGCGGCGGCGCGCGGCGCGCGCTGCCGGGCGGAGACCTCTCGCTCTCGGCACAGCGGTCGTTCCGGATGCCGACGATCGGCGAACGCTATCTTCCCCTCCACGATCATTACGGCCTGATGCTGTCGGGAAATCCGGATCTCGATCCGGAAACGTCGTGGGAAGCCGACGCGGACTGGACGTTGCACGCCGGCGCGTTTACCAACCGCGTACGCGGGGCGTGGATTCAGTCGCGCGACTACGTCGCGTATGCACCGGTGGCGGGGGATTCGCTGGCGCGGCGTCCCGCCAACATGGATGGCACGCCGTCCATGACGTTTCTGGACGAGCGTCTCCACCTGGGCGCCATGCTGGGGTCGGTGGAGCTGCGCGGCGACGCCGGCGGAACGCTGAGTTCGGGCGACCGTACCGGCGCGTTCCGGTCGGTCCCGCGTGTGCAGGTGAACGCGTCGCTGCTGTGCGGGATGCAGCTGTTCGAGAAGACCAGCGCGCTCTATCTGGGCGGCGAGTATGCATTCGTGGACAACCGTCTCGATTACGACGGCGAGCCGCTCTCTTCCTACCAGGTGGTGAACGTCATGCTGCTGGGGCGGCTGATTGACGCCCACGTGTACGTGAAGTGGCTCAACGTGCTCGACGAGCGCTACCAGACGGTATGGGGCTACCTGATGACGCCGCGCACGCTGGCGTACGGAATCGAGTGGACATTGTTTGACTAGGTGAGGTGGCGGTGCGGCGCGTGGTGGGGGCGTGGGTGGTGCTGGGGATGATTGTCGTGTGGCGACTGGTCGATCCGTGGTCACCGGCGTCGACGCGCGAGCACATGGCCCCACCGCACACGACGCCTCCGCAGAATTTTCTCCCGGCAACTTCATCCCCTGTGCGCGGTGGTGCTCCCGTGGTTTCACCCGCGGGGCCGCCCCCGCACTCCCGGCGCAAGGCGCCCCCCTCCGACTTCACGCGACACCCGCTGGCCTTCCTCTCCCGGGCTCCGTCCGACTCACTGCAACTGCTTCCCGGCGTGGGTCCAACGCTGGCGCGGCGCATCGAGCAGGCACGCCGCGCGCGCGGTGCGTTTCACTCCTGGAGCGACCTCCGGCGCGTGAAGGGAATCGGCGACGGCACCGTGGCGCGCTGGCGCGACGCGTCCGCCGGGAAATAGTTGCACCTTCCATCCTGCCGGTTACGGCGGGCAAATTGCACGCGTCCATCCACGATCTTGCGCGGAGCGGGCGGCGGATCGTGCCGGATCGTTTCTGCCGCTTGCGCGTTGTGCCCTGACCGTGGTTCGCCGGGGTGCTGCACGCGCCGCGTGCGCAATGCAATTCCGTGGCACAGGAATTGCGGACTGACGCGCGCGCTGATCGATATTTCACCGTTTTTCCACTTTTCACCTGCATTCCATGCACGGCCGGAGGGCAGCGCCTTTGAGAGACCGAATTGCCCAGAAGCTCCTCGAGTCGTCCCTGATCAGTCAGGACCAGCTTGCGCTTGCTCTGGAGTCGCAGCAGTCGCAGGGCGGTACGCTCAGCTACAACCTGGTGAAGACCGGCGCCATCTCGGAGATGGCGTTTGCCGAGTTCATGGGACAGGTTTACAACGTGCCGGCCGTGGATCTCGACGTGGTGGCCGTCGAACCCAGCGCCGTGGACCTGATTCCGTCCGACGTCGCCACCAAATTCCAGGTGGTTCCGCTCAAACGCGAGGGCCGCATCCTGACCGTCGCGATGGCGAATCCTGACAACATCTTCGCCATCGACGACATCAAGTTCATCACCGGTTTCGACGTGCGCCCCGTGGTGGCCACGGAAACCGCGATCAAGCGCTGCATCGACCGCATGTATGACTCCGCCGACTCGCTGGCGACCATCATGGGCGAGATCGAGGAGGACTTCGAGATTCTCGAGGATCAGCAGGACGACGCCGAGGCCGCCGCTGCGGCCGCGGCCGCCGACGCGCCGGTCGTCAAACTGGTGAACAGCCTGATCTCGGACGCCGTGGCGCGCGGCGCCAGCGATATTCACATCGAGCCGTACGAAAAGTCCCTGCGCGTGCGCTTCCGCATCGACGGCATGCTGCACGAGATGATGTCGCCGCCGTTCAAGATGAAGAACGCCATCACGTCGCGTCTGAAGATCATGGCGGAACTGGATATCGCGGAGAAGCGCGTTCCCCAGGACGGGCGCATCAAGATCCGCATGCACGGAAAGTCGATCGATCTGCGCGTGAGCACGCTGCCCACCATTTTCGGCGAGAAGGTCGTGATGCGTATTCTGGACCAGAGCAACCTGCAGATCGATCTGCAGAAGCTCGGTTTCCATCCCACCGCGCTGGCGCGTTTCCTCAACGCCATCGAGAGCCCGTACGGCATGGTGCTGGTCACCGGTCCCACCGGGTCGGGTAAGTCGACCACGCTTTACAGCGCGCTCCAGAAGATCAACAAGGTGCATTCCAACATCATGACGGCCGAGGATCCGGTCGAGTACAACCTCACCGGCATCAACCAGGTGAACGTGCACGACGATATCGGCCTCACGTTCTCCGCCGCGCTCAAGTCGTTCCTCCGGCAGGACCCCAACATCATCATGGTGGGTGAGATTCGAGACCTGGATACGGCGTCGATCGCCACCAAGGCCGCGCTCACCGGTCACCTGGTGCTGAGCACGCTGCACACCAACGATGCCGCCAGCTCCATCAACCGACTGGTGGATATGGGCATCGAACCCTTCCTGGTTTCGAGCTCGGTGCTCCTGATCATCGCGCAGCGCCTCGTGCGGCGGCTGTGCGACAAGTGCAAGACGCCGACGAGCATTCATCCCGAGGTCCTGAAGGAACTCGGCATTCTGGAAAGTCCGGACGAGCTGCGCCTCTTCGAGCCCAAGGGCTGCCCGGCGTGCAACGACACCGGATACAAGGGACGCGTGGGCCTCTACGAAGTCATGGAGATCAGCCCATCGCTGCGCGAGATGATTGTGGACCGCGCATCCAACCACGAAATCAAGACGCAGGCCGAGAAGGAAGGCATGCTGACGCTGCGCAACGACGGCATCTGGAAGTTCAAGGACGGCCGCACTTCACTCGAAGAAGTGCTGCGCGAGACGGCCAAACACTAGGACACGGCGACGAGGAGTCGAAACGATGAGCATGATCAATCTTCGTGATCTCTTGCAGGAAATGATCGAGAAGGGGGCATCCGACCTCCACCTGACCGCGGGATTGCCGCCCATGATCCGCGTGGACGGCGAGGTGATCGCCACCGAGCGCGCGGCGCTTTCGCCCGAGCAGACCCAGGCGCTGGCCTACAGCGTGCTCAACGAAGAGCAGCAGAAGCGCTTTGAGAACACGCGCGAGCTGGACTTCTCGTTCGGCGTGAAGGGCATGAGCCGGTTCCGCGGCAACGCCTACCTGCAGCGCGGCTGCGTGGGGCTCGCCATCCGCCAGATTCCCTTTGAAATTCGCTCCTTTCGCGACCTCGGCTGTCCCCTCGTGCTGGAAGGCCTGTCGAAGAAACAGCAGGGGCTGATTCTCGTCACCGGTCCCACCGGGTCGGGCAAGTCCACCACGCTGGCCAGCATCATCGACAAGATCAACAGCGAACGCCGCCGGCACATCGTGACCATCGAGGACCCGGTGGAGTACATCCACCAGCACAAGAAGTGCATCGTCAACCAGCGCGAAGTGAAATCGGATACCGACAGTTTCGGCGCGGCGCTCAAGCACGTGCTTCGCCAGGACCCGGACGTCATCCTGATCGGCGAAATGCGCGACCAGGAAACCATGGCGGCCGCGCTCACCATCGCGGAGACGGGACACCTGACGCTGGCGACGCTGCATACCAATTCCACGTTCGAGTCCATCAACCGCATCGTGGACTCTTTCCCGCCCTCCCAGCAGAACCAGGTGCGCGCGCAGCTGGCGTTCGTGCTCGAGGGCGTGATGTGTCAGCAGCTTGCACCGCGTGCGCGGGGCAAGGGGCGCATTCTGCTTTCGGAAGTGATGGTGTGCACGCCCGCCATCCGCGCGGTGATCCGCGACGACAAAGTGCACCAGATCTACGGCCTGATGCAGGCCGGCCAGAAGCACGGCATGCAGACCATGAACCAGGCGCTGTTCAACGCGGTGATGAACAAGGACATCGCCCTCGAGGAAGCCATGCGCCGCAGCAGTGACCCGAACGAGCTGTCCAACATGCTGGGGCAGCCCGTGGGTTCGATGCGCTAGCGCAGAGAGGAAGGACTAGACCATGGCGAACACGTATCTCTGGAAAGGCCGCAGTCCGAGCGGCGAGCTTCTCTCCGGCGAGTATCAGACGGAGAACAAGGACGAGCTCGTCTCGTATCTGCGCAAGCGGAAGATCATCATCACGTCGGTGCGCGAGAAGAGCTCCAAGGTGGCGCTCAAGATGCCCGGCAAGACCCGCGTGTCGGTGAAGGACATCAGCGTATTTACGCGCCAGTTCGCCACCATGATCAACGCCGGTCTCCCGATGGTCCAGTGCCTCGACATTCTGTCGCAGCAGACGGAGAAGGAGTTCTTCCGCACGTCCATCGCGCGCATCATGACCGACGTAGAGGGCGGTTCCACGCTGGGCGAGGCCATGGGACGGCATCCCAAGATCTTCAACAATCTCTTCGTCAACATGGTCGAGGCCGGTGAAGCCGGCGGTATTCTGGACGTCATTCTGAACCGCCTGGCTATCTTCCTGGAGAAACTCGACCAGTTGCAGCGCAAGGTGAAGAGCGCGCTCACCTACCCCGCTGTGGTGGCGTGTGTGGCCACGGGCGCAACCGCGTTCATGCTCATCTTCATCATTCCGACCTTTGCCAAGATGTTCACGGACTTCGGCGGCGAGCTTCCGCTGCCGACCCGGATCGTGATCGGCATCTCGGATTTCCTGCGCGGGTTCTGGTGGGCTCTGGGCGCCGGTATCGCCGGCGCCGTGGTGGGCTTCCAGCGCTACTACAAGACCGACGCCGGCCGCCTCGCCGTCGACAAGTTCATGCTCAAGATTCCCGTGCTGGGCACGGTGGTGCGCAAGGGCTCGGTGGCGCGCTTCACGCGCACGCTGGGCACCCTGATCTCCAGCGGTGTGCCCATTCTGCAGGGTCTGGAAATCACCGCGCGCACGGCGGGTAACCGGGTGGTCGAGAACGCGGTGCTGGCGACGCGCGAAAGCATCAGCCAGGGTAACACCATCTCCGAACCGCTCAAGGCGTGCGGCGTGTTTCCGCCCATGGTGACGCAGATGATCGCGGTGGGCGAACAGACGGGCGCCCTCGACGAAATGCTCGACAAGATTGCGAGCTTCTACGACAGCGAAGTGGACACGGCGGTGGATTCGCTGACCGCCATCATTGAACCGGTCATGATCGTGATCATGGGCGTCGTGGTGGGCGGCATGCTCATCGCCATGTATCTGCCGATGTTCAAGCTCGTGACCGTCGTGGGTAACGGCTAGACGCCATGGCCGGCGCGGTGCGATCTGTCGCGGTGGCGAAGGATCCACGTCGCGCGCTGGACCGGTTCCTCCTCCTGCGCACGATCGTCGCCTGCCTCGTGGTCGGGGCAGGCGTCACGATCGTGGCTCTCACGGAAGAGGCGTTCAACGCGGAGCCGCTGTATCTGCTGCTCGGGTTGAGCGTGCTGGTGGGCGCGGCGGCGCTGGCGCTGATGCGCCTGGGGGTCTCACGGCGACGGGTGGCGTGGGTGGTGATGGTGGCCGACATCGGATTCGAAGCCGGCATCCTCTATTACAGCGGCGGCGTCTCCGGGCAATTTACCACCGTCTTCTGCCTCACCATCGCGGCGGCGGCGTTTCTGCTGGAAATGCCCGGCGGTCTGGTGACCGCGGTGCTGTCGTCCGTGTGTTTCGTGGCGTTTCAGGTGATGGAGTCGTGGGGCGTGATGGCGCCGCCCGGCAAGGGCGTGCTGCCGCCGGGACATGTCAACGGGCTGATCGACGCGTACATGCACGCGTCCATCTTTCTCCTGGTCGGCACGGTGGGCGGTTATCTGGCCGACCGTATCAAGCTGAAGGGAAGGGCTCTGCAGCACGCCGAGTCGGCGCTGGAACAGCTGCGCATCGACACGGACTACATTCTGCAGAACATGAGCAGCGGCGTGCTGGTGGTCGACGTCGATTGCCGGGTGATCACCATGAACGCCGCCGCCGAGGAGATTCTGGAGCTGCGCCGTGATGAAGTGCTGGCGCAGCGCATCGACATCGCGCTGGGTCGCCGGGCGCACGATCTGGCGCACGAGCTGGTGGAATCGCTGGCCATCGAGCGTCCCCGCCGCCGCCAGGAAATATCCGCGCACACGCGCGCGGGTGCATACCGGCCGCTGGGAATCAGCATTTCACCGCTGACCGACGGCACCCAGCGCCGGCGCGGCGTGATTGCTGTGTTCCAGGATCTGACCGAGGTGCACGAGATGCGCGAGCGGGTGCGCAAGGCGGACCGGCTGGCGGCGGTGGGTGAGCTTTCGGCCGGCATTGCGCACGAACTGCGCAACCCGCTGGCATCGATCAGCGGCTCGATCGAGATGCTCTACCACGAGCTGGCGCTGGACGGCGAGAATCGCCGGCTGATGGAACTGATCATGCGCGAGTCGGACCGGCTGGACCGCATCATCTCCGACTTCCTCGAGTTCGCGCGCCTGCGCACCCCGCGGCGGATTCCGTCGCGGCTGGGGCGCTGCATCGAAGAAGTGGTGACGCTGGTGCGGCAGAACGCCGAGAAGAGCGCGGGCGTGGACATTCGCATCCAGTGTGCGTCCACGGTGCCGGACGTATGGATGGATGACGAACAGATGCGCCAGGTGTTCATGAATCTGGCGGTCAATGCATGCGAGGCCATGAACGACGGCGGGACGCTGGAGATCGCCATCGATCGCGCGGGCGACCAGGTGCGGGTGTCGTTCAAGGACAGCGGGCCCGGGATCGAACCCGATGGGATGGAACGGATGTTCGAACCGTTCTTCACCACCAAGGACGGTGGCACGGGACTCGGTCTCGCCATGGCCAACAAGATCGTGGGTGCGCACGGCGGATCGATCGAATGTCGAAACGCCGACCGGGGAGCGGTATTCACCATTGTGCTGCCGGTGGGGGCGCCGGCACGCGAGAAAACGGCCGCCGTAGACGCCGTTCTCGTGAGTGAGTAAGCAAAAAACGAATTTCCAGAAGAAGGGACTATTCCAATGGCTGGAGAACGGATTCTGGTCGTCGACGACGAAAAGAGCATGTGTCAGTTCCTTTCCATCATGCTGCGAAAGGAAGGCTATGACATCACCACCGTGAGCAATGGCAAGAAGGCGGTGGAGGAAGTGTCGTCGTCGAAGTACGACGTCGTGCTCACCGACATCAAGATGGCCGGCATGGACGGAATGGAGGTCCTGCGCGAGATCAAGAGCGTGGATCCCACCATGCCGGTGGTGATCATGACGGCCTACGCGTCGCAGAAGACGGCCATCGAGGCGGTCAATCAGGGTGCATTCCACTACCTGATCAAGCACGCCAAGAACGACGAGATCAAGATGGTGGTCCGCAACGCGCTGGACATGAAGCGTGTGCGCACCGAGAACGTGCTCCTCAAGAAACAGCTCAAGAAGACCGGTGATCTGAAGACGATCGTCGGAAAGAGCGAGGAGATGCAGAAAATCTACCATCTGGTGGACAAGGTGGCGGATACCGACAGCACCATTCTCATCTACGGTGAGAGCGGAACCGGCAAAGAGCTCATCGCGCGCGCCATCCACTTCCGGTCGTCGCGTGCCGGCGGGCCGTTCGTCAGCATCAATTGCGGCGCCCTGCCCGAGAGCCTGCTGGAGAGCGAGTTGTTCGGTCACGTGAAGGGTTCCTTCACGGGTGCGATCAAGGACAAGGAAGGCCTCTTCAAAGTGGCGCAGGGAGGCACCTTCTTCCTGGATGAAATCGGCGAAACCTCGCCTACCATTCAGGTGAAACTGCTGCGTGTGCTGCAGGAGCGCGAGGTCATCCCCGTGGGCGGCACCAATCCCATCAAGGTGGACGTGCGTCTGGTGGCGGCGACCAACGCCGACCTCGAGAAGGCGATCAAGCAGGAGCGTTTCCGCGCCGACCTGTACTACCGCCTCAATGTGATTCCCGTGCATCTGCCGCCGCTGCGCCGCCGCCGCGACGACGTGCCCCTGCTGGTGCAGCACTTCCTCAAGAAGTACAACGACGACCTGCCCTCGGAGCGCCAGAAGGGGATTACGCGCGATGCCATGGAGCTGCTCGTGAACTACGACTGGCCGGGCAACGTGCGCGAACTGGAGAACGTGGTGGAGCGCGCCACCATTCTCGAAGAGACGTCCCAGATCACCGTGGAGTCGCTGCCCGAGAAGATCCGGCAGCGTGAGAGTGGCGCCAACCACCTCATCACCGACCGCGCCCAGGTGACGCTGGACGAGCTGGAACGCGAATACCTCATCAAGGTGCTCACGGATACGCACTGGCAGAAGAAGAAGGCCAGCCAGATTCTGGGCATCAACGCATCCACGCTGTACCGGAAAATCCAGCGCTACGGCCTCGACAAGCTGGACTCGAATCCGGCCGAGGTGCTGGTCGATAGCGACTAGGGCACTCGGCAAACTGCAGCGAAGTGCACTTTGCGCGTCGCCGGGTGGGTTTGTGCCCTTCGTGTGCGGGACGCGCAGGCCGGGAAATGGGCGGCGACGGGCCGCCACGGCAGGGAATGATGGGGCACATGGGAGGGGTTAAATCGGGCGTTGGCACGGTGATTGCCACACGCAGGGCCAGGATCGAAGACGGTCCGGATGGAAAACATCCTCTAGCGCAACAGCTAAATAGGAGGTTGCAATGCGTAGCAAGGGTTTCACTCTCATCGAGCTGATGATCGTGGTTGTGATCATCGGTATTCTCGCGGCAATCGCGATTCCGAACTTCATCAACATGCAGGCGCGTGCCAAGGAAGCGTCCTGCAAGTCGAACTGCCACACCGTGCAGCTGGCCGCCGAGGACTTCTCGGTCCAGAACGACGGCGTGTACGCGGGCGACGTCAACGGTGACACCACGCCGGGCGGCGAGACGATCATTGGTCTGCTTCCGCAGGCCACGTTCCTCACCAACCCGTTCACGAAGAACGCCGACCAGCCGATCGACGGCGCCGCAGCGGCCGCCGGTGATACGGGCTACGTTCCCGTCGACTCCGATGGCGACGGCACGTGGGATGGTTACCAGATCGACGGTATGGGCAAGGCCCTTACCCAGATCATCCTGCTGACGAGCGGTCAGTAAACCGACCCTCGCCACAGCGCGAACACCGGGGCGGGATCCGAAAGGTTCCCGCCCCGATTCGTTTGTGGCGGGTGGTCCGGGGCCGGTGCATATCGCAACGGATTGGGTACGAACCCTGCAACAGATGCCGGGGACCACACTCCTGACAGGATATTGACCATGCCCATTCTCGAACTGCATTCGATCCACAAGTCGTTCCGCCGCGGCTTCTTCAGCGTGCGAACTCCGGTGCTGAAGGGAGTCAGCCTGGCCATCGAGCCCGGCGAGCTCTTCGGCTTTCTGGGGCACAACGGGGCGGGAAAGTCCACGACCATGAAGATCATCCTGGGGCTGGCGAAGCCCGACCAGGGGCATGTCGTGGCCTTCGGCGAACCGGGAGCCGGCCTGCGCACACGCGCGCGCATCGGCTACCTGGGCGAAGAGGTCGGCCTGTACCCGCACCTCCATGCACGCGAAACGCTGACGCTGGTCGGCGACCTCTTCAAGCTGCCGCGGCGGACCAGCCGCGACCGCGCCGAGCGGCTCATCGACCTCGTGGGGCTCGCGCATGCCGGAGCGAAACCCACCCGGCAGTTCTCCAAGGGAATGAAGCAGCGTCTGGGGCTCGCCATTGCACTCATGAACGATCCCGAACTGCTCATCCTCGACGAACCGTACAGCGGGCTCGACCCCATCGGCCGGCGCCAGTTGCGCGAACTGCTGCTGTCTCTGAAGGAACAGGGCAAGACCATCATGATGAGCTCGCACATCGTGCCCGATGTCGAGGCGGTATGCGACCGGGTGGGCATTCTGTCGGACGGGGTGATTGCACATGTCCTCGATCTGAACGAGTCTCGTCTCCAGAACACCGGCGACGTGGAAGTGACCATTGCCGGTGCCGGCGCGCTGCACATGGTGGAGCGCGAGTTCGGTGAGCGCCGTCTGCACCTTACCGAGGATTCGTGCATTGTGCGCTGTGCCGGCGACCAGCGCCTGAAATCGCTGATCGACGCCGTGTATCACGCCGAGGGGCGCGTGCTCGAAGTGAAGCCGCTGCGCAGCGGACTCGAGGATGTATTCATCGACGTGGTGGGGACGCGCCGGAACACCCCCGTGCCGGCTCCGGCCCACCCCGAACCCGAACTGCTGAGGCGTTGACGATGCCCGCAATCTACACCCTGGCGCTGCACACCATCCGCACCCACCTGCAGGAGAAGATTCTGCTGGTGGTATTCGTGTTTGCGGGCCTGTTGATGGTTTCCTCGTACGTGCTTTCGCCGCTGGCGGTGGGCGCGCAACAGAAGATCGTGGTGGACATCGGACTGGCCGCCGTATCCATCTTCGCGGTGGTGGTGATCGTCCTGCTCGGCGCCAGTTCCTTCCACATGGAAAAGGAGCGCGGCATCCTGCGCGCGCTGCTGGCCAAGCCCATCACGCGCGTGGAGTTCATTCTGGGCAAGTACCTGGGAACGCTGGCGACGGCGGCGCTGGTCATCGTCCTCATGTCGGGCCTGCACATGCTGGTGGTGCTGATGTGCGGCGCAAAGGTGACCAGCACCATGCTGTGGGCGGTGTACGTCACCATTCTGGAAGCGGGAATGGTCACGGCACTGCTGACGCTGTTCTCCTGCTTCACCTCGCCGGTGCTGGGATCGTTCTTCACCATCGCGTGTGTGGTGGCCGGCCATTTCAGCGCCGATCTGCTGGAATTCGCGCGGCGTTTCAGCACCGGGTTCACGCACGGCATCGTGACCGGCATCTACTACGCGCTGCCCAACCTCGGCCTCTTGAGCCTTCGCTCCGAAGCGGTGCACGGGCTGAGCATTCCGCAGGGCATGCTGGCGGCCGTGAGCCTGTATACGCTCATGTACGTCGGGGTTCTCCTGTACGCGGCCACCTTGATCTTCCGCGCGCGGGAAGTGAGCTGAGGATGAAGCTCCGCATCGCGCACATCGGCGGGGTGTTGCTTCTGGGCGCGCTGGTGGTCGCCACCGTGCGCGTGCAGACCTACGTCACGCGCCCCTACCTGCACACCAATCTCTACCTTCCCTCGGGGAAATTCGTCGAGCAGGCGTCGCTGGGATATGAGCAGCTGGCTGCGGATATGGTGTGGTTCCAGGCGGTGCAGTACTATGGCGGCTACGCCAAGAGCCAGCACGATCTGGCCTACTTCGGCGGGCTGATCGACATCGTGAACGAACTCGATCCGCACTTTGTGTTTCCGTACGTGTTCGGCGCGGTGGTGATGGCTCAGGATCTTGGCGATCTGGATCGTGGAATCCACCTGCTCAAACGCGGCATGCGCAACAATCCGGAATCCTGGGACCTGCCCTTTGAAATCGGCTTCCTGTATTACACCGTGGCGCGCGACGATTCTTCCGCCGCCAAGTACTTTGATCTGGCCAGCCGCCTGCCCGGCGGACGCGATTCGGCGGCGCGTTTTGCGGCGTTCGTGTACGCGAAGGCCGGTCACCTGGAGACCTCGATACGCATGTGGGAAGAGGTCGAGCGGACCGCCGATCAGCCGTACATGCGCGAGCTGGCGCATCACTATCTGGACAAGCTCAGACGGCAGGAGGCCGCACAGCGCGCCCTGGAGCCTCGCGTGACGCCCGGGGCGGGGAACAGTGCGCCGCCCGGGCGAAAGGAGAGTCACGATGACATCTGATCTCGTGTACACGATTGCGGCCGGCGTTTTCGGGCTCTTGATCGGAAGCTTTCTCAATGTCGTCATCTACCGGCTCCCGCGCGAAATGTCGTTCGTCGGCGGACGCTCCATGTGCCCGCACTGCAAGCAGACGATTCGCTGGTACAACAACATTCCGCTGCTGTCGTGGGTTCTGCTGCGCGGAAAGTGCCGCGCGTGCAGCGCCCGGATTCCACTGCGCTATCCGGTGGTGGAACTGCTGACGGGCATCTCGGCGGCCGGCGCCATGTACGCGGGTGGTCCCACCCTCACGACGCTGTGGGTGTTTGCGTTTATCGTCATCATGATTGCGATCACGTTCATTGACTGGGAACATCAGATCATTCCCGATCCGCTGTCGCTGGGTGGAACCGTGCTGGGATGGATCGGCGCGGCCGTCTGTCTCCCCATTTCCCTGGTGCAGTCGATCGTGGGGTCGGTGGTGGGCGCGGGGTTGATTCTCGCCATCGCCCTGCTCTACAAGGCGGCGCGCAAGGTGGATGGGATGGGGGGCGGCGACGTGAAGCTGATGGCGATGATCGGCGCGTTTCTGGGCTGGCAGATGGTGTTTGCCGTGCTCTTCATGGCAGCTTTTGCCGGGAGTGTGTACGGTCTGTTCCTGCTGCGCCGGTCGGGAACCAGCGGAAAAACCGCGGTGGCCTTCGGGTCGTTTCTCGCACCGGCGGCAATTTTGATGTGGTTTGCGGGCGAGCGTCTGATGGCGCTCTATCTCGGCACACTCTGGCTTCCCAAGTAATGCAATCATATCCCCGCAGTTTGCACGGCACGGCCCAGGAGCGCCTTTCACGCCGCGCAGCGACACCCGCCGTCACACAATAACTCCTTCGGATAGAGACAGTTAAAACCGGGATGCATGCGCCGCGGCGGGCTACTTCGCTGGCATGCTTGTTGCGAATTGGCCGCCCGCGGCAAGGTCTATTTATAGGAATTTTTGTCACTTAGCGGTTCATCAGGACCGTGCGTCTGTCACTCGTCAGAAGCGGAATAGCAAGGCTGGTGAAGAGATGAAGATGTTCTCTCGCAAGAGCAAGACATCGGTTGGACTGGACATCGGTTCCAGTCTCATCAAGGTCGTGGAAGTCGATCACTCCAAGGATTCTCCGATGCTGACGAGGTATGGCATCGTCAAGCTTCCACCCGAAGCGATCGTCGAAGGCGAGGTCATGGACCAGAGCCTGGTCGTGCAGGGCATCCAGGAAGCCATGGAAAAAGCCGGCGTGGCGACGAAGGAAGTCGTCACCGCCGTATCCGGCCGCGCGGTCATCGTGAAGAAGGTCGTCATGGACAAGATGAATCCGGACGACGCCAAGGAAGCCATCTTCTGGGAGGCCGAGCAGCACGTCCCGTTCGATATCGACGACGTGTGTCTCGACTTCCAGGTGCTCAACGATGACGTCGGCGCCAACCAGATGGAAATTCTGCTGGTCGCGGCCAAGAAGGAAATGGTCAATGCCCACGCCGCGCTGGTGCGCGAAGCGGGACTGAATCCGGTCGTCATCGACGTGGATTCGTTCGCGATCCAGAACGCGGTGGAGGCCAGCGGGGATAACACCGCCGGCCGTGTCGTCGGACTGATCAACATCGGCTCCGATGTGACCAACATCAACATCATCCAGAACAACATCCCGTACTTCACGCGTGACCTGAGCGTCGGCAGCAACGTCTTCACCGAAGCCGTGCAGCGCGACCTCGGTGTCACCTTCGAAGAAGCGGAGAACATGCTCTCGGGCGCCGCCGAGATCGAGGATCCGGACAAGTTTCGCGCCACGATCGCCAGCGCCGCGTCCGACATCTCGATGGGTATCGAGCGGTCGATCGCCTTCCTGAAGACGGCGGGCGACGCGGAACGCATCGACCACGCCGTGCTTTCGGGTGGTGGCGCGTGCGTGCCGTTCCTGCGCGACATCCTTTCCGAGAAGCATGCCATCGATTTCACCGTGAACAAGGCCGTGTCACAGGTCGACCGCGCCGAAGGGCTTTTTGAGGGCTCGGGCGACGACGTCGACAAAGTCGGCCCGCTGCTCACCGTGGCGCTCGGCCTCGCGCTGCGAAGGGAGGCGAAGTAGATGATCAAGATCAATCTTCTTCCGTCCGAGGAACGCTCGAGCAAGCGGAAGATCAGCCTTCCGACCATCTCGGGCGGCGCCGTGCTGTGGGTGTCACTGATCGTGATGATCTACGCGGGCGCCGTCGCGGGCGTGTGGGTGCTGCAGAGCCGGAAGATCGCGGACTACGAGACGAAGATCCAGGCTCTCAAAGAGGAGTCGGCCCGTCTGGCGCCGCAGCTGGCGAAGATTCGCAAGCTGACCGCGGAGCGCGAAGAGGTCAACAAGCGCCTCGGTATCATCGCGTCTCTCGACAAGGATCGTTATCTGCACGTGCGCATGATGAACGACCTGGCGGTCGAGGTGCCGGACAACTGCTGGATCGAGGAAGTGGACGAGACCGGCGGCGCGTCGGTGTCCATCAAGGGAGTCACCTTCTCCAACTTCATCATCGCGGACTTCATGACCAGCCTCGACAAGTCGGGCCGGTTCAATGACGTCGCGTTGAAGAAGGCGCAGGAAGGCGACATCGACGACGTTCGCGTTGTGAAGTTCGAACTCAGCGCGAAGCTGGTGAATTAAGCAGGCGGCGGAAGACCCAGGCCTTCAGAGGGAAGGGCAACCATGAACCTGAGAGAACCCAAGACACAGAAGATCCTCGCGGGGTGCCTGGCACTCGTCGTGGGGGGATACATCTACTTCGGCACTTCGCTCTTTCCGTTCAACTATCCGGTGCGCAAGGCGAAGATCGAAGAGCTCAAGGCCGAGCATGAAAAGCTCTCGGCTGAAGTGGAGAAAGCGCGCAAGGTCGTGGGCGACCTCGCGCGTCTCGAGGCCGAATACGAGCGCCTGCATGACCAGTGGCTCTCGGCCCAGGAACTTCTGCCGGAAGAGAGCGAGATGCCGGATCTGCTGCGCCAGGTGACCACCGCGGGCAGCCGGTCGGGCGTCGAGTTTGCGCTCTTCGAGCCCGGGGCGCCGGCGCCGCACGACTACTACACGGATCATCCGATCAACGTGTCGGTGCGCGGCAACTACCATCAGGTCGGCTCGTTCATCGGGCGTCTCGCCAATCTCGAGCGCATCGTGAACGTGAGCGACCTCTCGATGGTGCAGCCCAATGAAAAGAAGGGCGCCAAGAAGAAGACATCCACGAGCAAGAAGAAGAAGGATACGGCGGACAACGAAGATGCCGTGGCGCGTTCCAACAACACCGTGGAGGCGCACTTCACGCTCACGGCGTACACGCTGATCAAGAGCGTGCCCGGGGAAACGGTTGAGGCCCAGCAGGCGACCGCCGGCAAGAATGGGAAAGACACCATGAACGGCGCCAAAACGGCGCGCAAGAGCACCGCCAAGAAGGGGGGCGCCAACAATGCAGAACAGCATGCGCAGAACTAGTCTTCTGGTGTGCCTGGTGTGCGCTTTCGCGGCCATTTCCGCCGCGCGCGCCGATGCGCCGGCCGATACCACCAGCACCGCGCCGAGTCCGCAGGCGACGCCGGCTGCGGCCGCCGATAACGACGCTCCCGCCGCCACCATGGCGCCGGGTGGCAAAGTGGTGCTGCGGGAAAATCTCTACTACTACGACGCGTTCAATCGCCGTGATCCGTTCCGGTCGCTGGTGGATGGCGCGTTCAATCGGAACGACAAGATGGACCTGGTAAACCTGAATGCGGTCCAGCTGGTCGGTGTGGTGCGCGGCGAAGTCGACCGTTTCGCGCTTCTCGAGGATGCCAGCGGTTACAGCTACATCCTGCGCGTTGGCGATCGCGTGCACAACGGAACCGTGGTTTCGATCGGAGAGGACGAACTGGTGGCCCGGGTCACCAACTTCGGTCAGACGACGACTGTCAGACTTCACCTCGTTGGACGGTAAGAAGGAGTGGCAATGAAAACCAAGCTCACAATCGTCACGACCCTGGTTGTGGGTCTGATCGTGATGGCGGCGCTTGCCGTTGGTGACGTGACGAAGCTCGATTCGATCGACATCGCACAGTCGCCGATCGCGACCACGTACACGATCAACCCGACCGGACAGGTCCAGTATCAGGAATACAAACTCGACAATCCCTCGCGCCTGGTGATCGACCTGGTCGGCGTGCAGAACGCCATCCGGCCCGAGATGCTCAAGCCCGATGGCAGCTTTGTCACCGCCGTGCGTACCAGCCAGTTCCAGACGGAACCGGATGCGGTGACGCGCGTGGTGTTCGAGCTGGCCGCAGGCGTGCAGTACAAGGTCACGCGCCGGGGCACGTCCATCGAAGCGGCGTTCACCAACGCCAATGTGATGATGGGCGCCAGCATGGGCGGCGACAATCCGCCAGCGACTCCGGTGGCAGCGCCGGCCGAGTCGACGGCCAAGCCTGCGCCCGCGCAGAACACGGCGACCGAAACCGCCGCGCCTGTGACCGCTGCCACTTCCGCGACGTCTGCTGCACCCGCGACGTCCGCCGCTCCCGCGGCGGATGCCGACGCCGGCGAGCAGGTTGCGGTGGTCAGCAAGCCCTCGACGCCCGAGGAGAAGCCCGCGTGGACGCAGCCGGACTCGACCAGTGCGGACGACGCGCAGTGGCCCGAAGCCACCAGTGTGGCGCCCAAGCCCAAGGCCGGCGCCGG
>DASRYI010000051.1:0-5292 GCA_035687255.1 Candidatus Krumholzibacteriia bacterium
TAGGTGAAGCGGTAGCGCAGCCTGTTCTTGAGCGGATAGTCCACCTCGCGCGACGGAATCACCGCCACACCACCCGCCAGCCGCGCGGCCACGCCCGAGAAGCGCAGTTCCTTGTCCATGTTGGTGCACACGACATCGATCCGACGCCGGCGCAACAGACGCACCATGGCCGCAATCACGCGCGGGTCGAAGTCGCTGTGCATGCGCATGGCCACCACATCGAAACCGTGCGCGCGCGCGTTCTTTTCGAGGACGGTATCGGGGCGGCACACAAGCGCGACATCATGCCCGCGACGCGCCAGCCCGGCCATGATGTCCATGAGCCAGACTTCGGCACCTCCCCACATGCGGATGGAATTGACGAAGAGAATGCGCATGTCGTCGCGATCGCCGTCATTATAGAACGCGCGCAACACGCCACCCAAGAGAAAGGGCGGCCGCCTCCGCTTGGCGACCGCCCCTCTCCACCGAACCGACCCTTGCGGTTTGGTTACTTCATGAGCACCATCTTCCGGGTTTCGGTGAACGTGCCGGCCCGCAACCGGTAGAAGTACACGCCGCTCGCCACGGCATGGCCGCGACGGTCCCTGCCGTCCCAGTGCGCTTCGAACACGCCCGCCGGTTTCATGCCCGTGTCGAGCACGCGCACCAGCGCGCCGTCCACGCCGAAGATGGCCAGCTCCACGTTGGCCGCTTCCGGCAACGAGTAGCGGATGGTGGTCGACGGGTTGAACGGGTTGGGGTAGTTCTGCTCCAGGTTGTACTGCTTCGGAGCTTCACCCGCACCCGTCGGATCCGGTTTGCGCGTGATCACGAACGAGAGGTCGATGCTCTCTCCGGCGCGCGGTGCCACCGCGGGCCAGATCAAGTCGAGCCAGGGAATCGGCGGCACGGTGAGATTCTGTGCCCAGACGGCGTCGTCCAGGTAGTGCATGCCCGTGTACGGCGCCGGGTACAGATCGACATCCGCCGTCTTCCATCCCACCGGCAACTGCGCGGTGAGCGAAACATCCAGCCAGTAGATGGTTCCCTTCTGCTGCGTGAAGACCGCACCCGGGAGGCTGTCGATATCGCACCGGTAAAAGATGCGGTGATCTTTGATCAGATAGCCGTTTTGCGCCGGATCCATCCAGTCCTGACCCTCGGTGTAGCACTTGCTGAACTGAACATGGGGATCATCCGACGCAAGATTCAGCTCCCACAGCGACGGACCCGGCTTGCTGTAGGGATTGCCCGGTCCCGCGGGAATGTCTGCGTGGATGCTCAGGTGGATCCCGTAGATCTGCTGGATCAACGGAAGCTGCGGGTTGATCCAGTCGTCCTGGGCGGAGAACCAGAAGTGAACGTCCTCCACCGGCCCCGTCTCCGAACACGTCCAGTCATCCGCCGCGACCTGCGGGTAGGTGAAGTTCACGTCGGCGCCCGTCGGGTCCGGATACTGCGGGAAGTGCATCTTGTGGTTGAACACCTTGCGGAAACCGGTGATCACGAACGCCATATCCATGCTCTTGCCCTGCTGCGGGCCCGTGGGATAGTGGATGTCGTGCCAGCCTCCGGCCGGCGGCGACCACACCGCGTCATCCAGAAACGACAGCCCGGTGTACCCCGGCGGGTACTGGCTCTGATCCGACGATTTCCATCCTAACTGATACTCCGGCGCCGGAGTGCTGATGGAGACAACCAGCCAGTAGATGTGTCCTCGCTTCTGGTAGAACGGGTCTGTGATCTTCGTGATGTTGCACTGATAGATCTTGTGGTGGTCGTTCTGGACAACCGCACCGTTGGCGGGATCGTACCAGTACTGCGACCCTTTTCCGGTCTGACGAATCTTCACCTGATCCGGGGCAAAATCCCGCTGCCACAGTAGAGTTCCGGGATGGCTGAAGGGATCGTTGGGGCTCTGGGGCACATCCGAGTAAATGCTCACGCGGATGTTGGTCATCTGAACGGTCAGCGGCAACTGGAGATTCAGCGAATCGCCGCGTGACGAGAACCAGAAGTGAATGTCCGACACGGGGCCGGTGTCGCTGCACCTCCAGTCATCGGCAACGCTCCATGGCGCCGTGAAGTTCACGTCGTAACCGATCGTATCGGGCAACTGGGGGAAATGCATCTTGTAGGCGTAACCAACATTCCAATCGGCGTGGGCGACCGGGGCGACCAGCGTGACAGCCAGTAACGCGCCCACCGCCGCTGTTCGGGATTTGCGGCTCATGCAGCGCTCCTTGTGATCGCGCGCGCAACGAGGGGAAGAACACGTCCGAAGCGGCGGCGCGCGTCGACGTCAAAGAAAGTGAAATGCAATTTGCTCCGCGCTCTGAGCGGAGCCGGGATACGGGAAGCCTGAAGAGGATCTGCGGCCGTGGAACGCGAAGCGTCGTCCCGGTGTCGTGGCGTTCGCTCCAGGGGTTTACAAGACGGTAAACCCCGGGCGGCCGAGTGTCAATGGGCCCGTTGGCATTTTCGAGAACCCGGTGCTATGCGCGCAGTTCCTCAACGGGATCAGGGCCGCGGCGCACCCTCCGGCTGCCCGGAGGCGGCCTGCTGCGCGATCCGCTGTCGCAGCGCGTTTGCCTGGGACGGATCCAGCCGGTCCAGAATCGCCGCCTCTTTGCGGGCGCCCTCGACGTCGCCGCTCACCAGCAGCGCGAAACCCAGCTTGTAATGAGCATCGGCAAACCCGGGAGCGAGCTCCGCCGCGCGCCGGAAGCACCGCACCGCCTCATCCAGCTTGCCTTCGTTGGCGGCCAGCACACCGAGGTTGGAATGAATGGTCGCGCGGTTGGGAGCGAGACGCAGCGCCGCGTCGAAGGCCTGGTGGGCGGTGGCGTAATCGGCCTGCCGCGCGCTCACCACACCCAGCAGTTCGTAGGCGTCGGCGAATCCGGGGTCCAGTTGAATTGCCTGGCGGCATTCACGCGCCGCCTCGGGATACCGCTTCGCAACGGTGTACACCTGCGCCAGTCCGCGATGCGCGGGCGCCGCGCGCGGCGAAACCCGGACCATGTGTGCGTACAGCGATGCATCGCTCGCCCACGGCCGCACACCCCGCACCGAGAGCAGCATGCACACCACGATGGCGGCGCCAATTACGCCACGGCTCGTGATGCGCGACGACCGTGAACGCTCGAATGTCACCAGCGCCAGCGACGTGATAAGCGCAAGCCCCGCCGACGGCAGGTATAGAAAACGCTCCGCGGCCACCGCTCCTCCCAGCGGAAGCAGGCGCAGAACCGGAAGGAGAAAGACCAGAAACACGCACAACGAGGCCATCGTCTCACGTGAACGTCCGCCCCGGACGGCAACCACGATAAGCAAGATGATCGCCGCGAAACCCATCACCACGGGCAGGCGGACTGCCAGCGCATCCACGGTGTAGTAGCCGTTGAGCGGCCACGGAAGTATCCAGAGCTTCACGTACAGCAGCAGCGCGGGAAGGCCCGTGTGGAAAAACGACGCCGCCTCGAATCCGAATCCCGGTTCCGGCTGTGAACTCATCACGCGCGCACGCAGGGCGAGTGCGATCGCCACCGGCAACACCCAGAGCGCCGACAGCACCAGGCGCGTTCGTCGCGTGCCCGCCTGCTTACCCTCCGGAAGCAGGAACGACCACGCCAGCAACACCACGGGCAACAGCAGCGCCTGCTCCTTGGCGAGCGGACCTGCCAGCGCCAGGACCAGCCCGGCGGCAATCGCAACCACACGCCGTCGCCCCACGCTGCTTCCCGCATCCATCCAGCACACCAGTGAGCCCAGCACGAACACCGCGGCCAGCAGATCGGTGCGCGCCGAGACAAACGCCACCGGTTCGACATGCACGGGATGCACCGCGAACAACGCCGCTCCCAGTCCGGCCACCCACGGGTCGTGTACCCACCGGCGGATGATCAACCACACCAGCACGGTGCACAGCATGTGCAGGACGAGATTGAGTGCGTGAAGCGCACGCGCAGTTGCGGGTGGCACGTCCGCGCCGTGCGTCCGCCATACGTCGCGTATCTGCAGCCACAGAGATGTGGTTGTCAGCGGGCGGTAATAGCCGAGCGGCCGATCCGAAGCGAGACGAAAATCGCTCGCGAACAACGCCGGCACACCTCCGGGGCCGGCGACGCGTCCGACTTCACCGAGAAGCAACGGATCATCCCACACCAGCTGGAAGTGAAGCGTTTGCAGGAAAGGGAGCGCGGACAACACCACCAGAGCGAGCAACACCACCGCGCCGGCGCGTCCCTGCGTTTTCCTGGAAACAGGTTTCTTTCTGGACACCATCCGCTCCCGCGAAAGACGGTTGTGTTCACCGGCCCGGTGAGGGCGTCGTGGCCGGCGGCGGCGTCATCATCTGTCGCAAGCTCTCCGCCTTCGCGTGATCGAGCGTTTCCAGGTTCGCGACCTCCCGCAGCGCGCCGTCGGCGTCCCCCTTCATCACGAATACGGTACCCAGCTTGAAATGGAAGTCGGGATTGGCGGGATCGATTTCGACCGCCCGGGTGAAGTATTTCTCCGCGGCCTCGAGGTCATTCGTTTCCACCGCGAGCACACCCAGGTTGACGTACGCGCTGGCACGGTCGGGATCCAGACGGGCCACCGTCAGGAACGACTCGCGTGCGGTGTCGTAGTCCTTTGCCTTCGCGCTCGCCACACCGAGCAGCTCGTATGCATCCGCAAATCCGGGATCGAGCCGGGTCGCCTCACGTGCCTCGCGGATGGCCCCCGCCGGGTTGCCCGCTTTGAGCAAGACGTCGGCCAGGCCGCGATGTGCGGTGGCGGCGTCGGGCGACACCTCCACCATGTGCGCAAACAGAGTGGCGTCGCTCGCCCACGGCTTCACGCCGTTCACGGTTGCGGGGATGCACGCCGCCATGGCCGCCACTACAGCCAGCCGGCTGGCAATGCGCGCCGAGCGGTACAATTCGAAACTCTCGAGCGCCAGCCCGGTGAGCAGTGCGAGCCCGGCCGAAGGGAGATAGAAGAAGCGCTCCGCGGCCACCGCACCTCCCAGCGGTGCGAGGTGCAGCACCGGCGCCAGAAACAGGAGCGCAAACGCGAACGCCCCCAGTGCGGCACGCGTCCGGCCCGAGCGCGCGCCCAGAAACAGCAGCAACGCGCTGGCAAGCACTCCCCCGATCGCGAGCGAACCGATCGCAAGATCATGACTGGTGTAGTACGGGTTCAAGGGCCACGGGAAGAACCACAGCCGCAGGTACACCAGCAACGCGGGCAGTCCGAGTCGCGCAAACCATACCAGGCTTCCCGTCCCGGCAATCCCGTGCGCCGGTCCGAATCCCACGTGAG
>DASRYI010000052.1:0-2419 GCA_035687255.1 Candidatus Krumholzibacteriia bacterium
TCATGAACAACGGCGACGGCACGTTTGCAGACGTCGCCGCCATCGCCGGCGTGGCGGGAAGCGGCAACGACATCGCGTCGGGCCCGTTGTTCTTCGACGCCAACGGCGATGGGCTGCTCGATTTGTTTGTCGGCGGCGTTCTGGGCACACCCAACCGCCTGTTCATGGCCAATGGTGACGGAACCTTCACCGACCGCATCGCCAGTTCCGGCCTGCCCGTCATGATGGAAACCTGGTCGGTCAGCGCCGGCGACTACGATCGCGACGGCGACCTGGATCTCTTCCTCACGCACTGGGGCGCGCCCATGGGCGAATCGCATCTGTGGCGCAACAACGGGCACGGCGTGTTTACGTGCGTGGACAACCCGGCCGGCATCCACGCCATCGGCGACGGTCAGTATGACTTCAGCTTCACCGCCAATTTCTGCGACCTCAACGGCGACATGCGGCCCGACATCGTCATGACGGGCGACTTTGGAACCTCGCGCGTGTTCATGAACAACGGCGACGGCACGTTTGCGGATGCCACCGGCGCGGTGATCAGCGACGAAAACGGAATGGGTTCCGCCGTCGGCGATTTCGACAACGACGGCGACATGGACTGGTTCGTCTCGTCGATCTATGACAGCACACAGGTTCCCAACGGCGGCAACTGGGGCTTCAGCGGAAACCGCATGTACAAGAACCGCGGCGACGGTTCCTTCGACGACGCCACCGACGCCTGCGGCGTGCGCCGGGGAGGCTGGGGCTGGGGTGCATCATTCGCGGATTTCGACAACGATGGCTGGCTGGATCTGATTCACGTCAACGGGTGGCCGCGCGAAACACCGCTGTTTCTCGACGACGCGACGCGCCTGTTCATGAACGACCACCAGGGCAGTTTCGTGGAGACGGCCGAAGACGCGGGATGCGCCACGGTGGCGCAGGGACGCGGCGTGGTGTGCTTCGACTACGACAACGACGGCGACATCGACGTCTTCGAGGCCAACTTCAACGGCACGCCAACCCTGTTGCGCAACGACGGCGCCAATGCCAACAACTGGCTGACGCTCGCGCTGCATGGCAACGGACACAACCCGCAGGCCATCGGCGCGCGGGTGGTCGTGGAAGCCGGCGTCCTCACGCAGACGCGCGCACTCTCCTGCGGAAACAACTACCTCTCGCAGAACCCGGCCGAGATTCACGTGGGTCTGGGAAATGCCGATTACGCCGATGTGCGCATCGACTGGCCCGATGGGGCCTCATCTTCCCTGACGGACGTGGCCGCCGGACAACGTCTGGTGGTGGAAGAGCCACGGTCCGCGCCGTCGCACGCGACATCCGGACCGTTGCGCATCGTGAGCGCGGCGCCCACCCCCTTCACCACCGAGGTCGCCCTGGAGATTGCGGGAGCCACTGCATCCATGTCGGCGGTGGTGTATGACGTGGCCGGCCGGCGCGTGGCCGACGTGCGCTTTGCATCGGGCACGCTCCGCTGGAACGGAAAGACCACCGCCGGAGTACTCGCGCCGGCGGGCGTGTACTGGATCCGTGTGAGCGACGGCGCCCACGCGGCGACCAGCCGGGTTGTGCTGGTGCGATGATGCTCCTGACGTGCACATGACACCCGGCCGACAGGCAGTTGGTGTGCAAAAAAACTTTTGCAAAACCGTTCACCGTGCGCACCCGGCTGTGATACACTCGATTATCGGTTCAATGCAGTGCACCGTTTAAGCAAGGCCGCAAAATGCACCGCATTCGCTTTGCCGCCGCGTTGGCAGCAAGCCTGATCGTCGCCTCGACCCCGGCGTTTGCCGGCTCCATCTGCGGAACGGTTCGTGACGCGCTCACGAACAATCCGGTCCCGCAGGCAGCCATTTTCCTCTTCGACAATTCCGACCAGTACACGGGCCTCTACGCAGGCACCGATGTCGCCGGTCACTACTGCATCGACGGTGTTGCCGATGGGACCTACACGATCCAGGTGAAGGTGAACGACTACATCGTCGCCACCGTCTCCGGCATCGAGGTCACCACCACCAGCACCGGTGTCGATGTGGACGTGCATCCGCGGTTCGGGCTCGCCGATCCCTGGCCGAATCCGGCCTCGAGCACGGTGAGTTTCCGTCTGCAGGCTCCGCCCGAGTCGTCCATCACCATCGATGTGTTCGACGTGGCCGGCCGCCGTCTCTACGGCTGGCAGGGTCACGCGTCGGTGGCGGGAGAACGAACCATCGAGTGGAACCTTCGCGACTTCAACGGTAGTGACATTCAATCGGGAATCTACTTTGTGCGTCTGCGCGCGGCGGGACAGACCGCGGTGCGCCGCTTTGTCCGCGTTCGCTGACCCGGCATCGGAGGCCGCCACATGAAACGAGTTTCTCCCAGTGCTCGTAGGCGCCGCTTTGTGCGCGCCGCCCTGTTGATTTCCATCGTCCTT
>DASRYI010000053.1:0-11862 GCA_035687255.1 Candidatus Krumholzibacteriia bacterium
TTCCTGCGCCGGCACCAGCAGAAAGACCCGGTCAATGCGCCAGTGCCCGTAGTCCGAGGCGATCTGGTCGGCCTTTTCGAACGGATCGCTGCGCAGGTTGAAAAGCTTGGGCAGGCGGAGCGTCACAAAGGGCTCCTGCCAGACGTCGAACCCTTCGGAACGCTGCTCCTGGAAAACCAGCTTCCAGTTGTCGTAACGCAGCGCCACCAGCGAGCCGTCGTCGTTCCAGTAAAAGAACTCGTGACGCGGTGACGTGTCCGTCTTGCCCGACCAGTATGGCAACAGGTTGTAGCCATCGAGGTGAACCTTGAAGGTCTTGGTGCCCACCTTCATGCCCTTGAGGAGTTGCTCCTTCACGTCCGGCACGCCCACTGCCGCCATGAGCGTCGGCAGCATGTCTTCGTGGGAGTACAGGTTGTTGTCGATGGTGCCGGGCTTGATCACGCCGGGCCAGCGAATGGCACAGGGGACGCGGTAGCCGCCTTCCCAGTTGGTGTTCTTTTCGCCGCGAAACGGCGTGGTGCCGCCGTCGGGCCAGGAAAACTCCTCGGCGCCGTTGTCGGTCGAATACATCACGATCGTGTTCTGGTCGAGACCGAGTTCTTTGAGCTTGTCGAGAATCTGGCCCACCATGGCGTCGTGCTCGACCATGCCGTCGGCCTCGACACCGAGGCCGGTCTTGCCCTCGGACTCTTTCTTCAGGTGCGTGAAAATGTGCATGCGGGTGGAGTTCCACCACAGGAAGAACGGCTTGCCGTCATCCTTGCGTTTTTGCAGGTAATCGAGGGCGGCCTTCGTGAATTCCTCGTCGACCGTCTTCATGCGCTCGATATTGAGCGGGCCCGTGTTCTCGATCTTCTGCCTGCCAACCCTGCCGAATCGCGGATCAACGGTCGGGTCATCCCGGTCCGTCGCCCAGCAATGCAGCACGCCACGTGTGCCGTACTTCTCTCTCAGCTCCGGATTCTTGAAGTAGTCGGGGTTCTCGGGTTCCTGCTCCGCGTTCAGATGGTACAGCGATCCGAAGAACTCGTCGAAACCGTGCACGGTCGGCAGGGTGCTGTTGGCGTCGCCCAGGTGGTTCTTGCCGAACTGCGCCGTCATGTATCCCTGCGCCTTGAGCAGCTGGGCCAGCGTGACGTCGCGCGCCTGCAGACCCTCTTTCGCACCCGGCAGGCCCACTTTCAGCATGCCGGTGCGGAAGCCGGACTGTCCCGTGATGAAGCACGCGCGCCCCGCCGTGCAACTCTGCTGTCCGTACCAGTCGGTATAGAGCGCGCCTTCCCGGGCGATGCTGTCGATGTTGGGGGTCTTGTAGCCCATCATGCCCTGGTTGTAGGCGCTGACGTTCCAGTAGCCGATGTCGTCGCCCCACAGGACGACGATGTTGGGCTTGTTCGAATCACCCTGCGCCTGGGTCTTCTTCTGCTTCTGCTTCTGCGCGTGCGCCGGAACCCACGCGAACGCGCAGATCACCAGCAAAGCAACCAGTGTTCGTTTCATGCGGCTTCTCCTCTTTGGGTTGAGCTACGCCAATGCTCTGCGTAACGACTCAAAAAATCCCCGCCCGGGCCCGGGGCTGAACAGTTCCTTCGTCCCCACTCCATCGCGGCTTCGTCCCCAGCGCCCGCCCACGCGTCGTGGCACCTGGTGTGCCCACGCGCCACGCTCGGGATGCGGCATCAGCGCCAGCGCGTTCCCGGCCCGGTTGCACAGGCCCGCAATCGCGAACTGCGCGCCGTTGGGATTCTCCGGGAATTTCGTCGCAGTCTCGCCACCCGCGGTGCAGTACACCACCGCAACACCGTCGCCTTTTTCCAGATGCGCGCGCACCGTGTCACTCGATGTGATAAAGCGGCCCTCGCCGTGCGCCAGCGGAATCGGCAACGGATCCGCAGGGCGCTCCTCCATGAATTCGGTGAACACACAGCTCGCGGGACCCTTCTTCACATACACCCAGTTGCAGTAATAGCCGGAGCGGCCCGTCATCCGGTTGGGTGCCAGCGCCACATCGATGCGTCCGTGGTCGAATCCGGGAACAATGCCGGTTTCCACCAGCACCTGCGCTCCGTTGCAGATGCCGATCACGGGAACACCGCGGTCGGCGGCGGTCATCACATCGTCGAGCACGGCGTCTTTTGCGGCCACCACGCCCGCGCGAATACGATCCTGATACGACCAGCCGCCGGGAAGAATGATGGCGGGCGCATCTTTCACGGCGCGCGCGGCGTCGTTCCAGCGCCGGATCTCACCCCTGAGACCCACCGCTTCCACGGCGCGCAGGCTCTCGTACTCGCAGTTCACGCCGGGAAATTGAATGATGAGAACGCGTGCTTTCATGGTCTATCCGTACAGAATCCCGGCCACGGTACCGGTATGCGCGCCGCGCAGATCGGCCAGCGACACCGAGAACGAACCCTCCGCCAGTTCCACATCGAACGACGGCGACGACTGTGTCACGCCCAGCTCGATATTCGGGATGCGGTGACGATCGAGCAGCGCCCTGAGTTCATCCCAGGATTCGTCGCTGACCTCGATGATCACACCGCCCATCTCCGAGAAGCACGTGGCCGTTTTCGTGACACCACCCAGCGTCATGCGCGCACCGACGTCGAAGGGCGCGCTGGCCATCGCCATCTCCGCGGCCGTCACCAGCAGACCACCCAGCGCAATGTCGTGCGCGGACAGAATCAAGCGCCGGCCGATGGCGGTCACCAGCACGCGCACCAGATCGGCCTCGAAGGCCATGTCGGGATGCGGCGGCGTTCCCGGCGTGCTTCCGTACAGCCGTTCATATTCGGAACCGCCCAGATGCTCGTGGAGTTTTCCGAGCAACACCAGGCGCGATCCCACCGCTTTGAGCCCGTACCCGCGCGCGCGCGACGCGTCATCCAGTCGTCCCGCGCACGCCACAATCGGTGTGGGCGCGATGGGCTGACCGCTGCCGCTCTGGTTGTAGAGCGAAACGTTGCCCGAAACCACGGGCAGCACGGCGTCTCCGCCGTAGAGCGTCATGGCGCGGCAGGCGTCGCCGATTCCGCGCACCGCCTCGACGAATTCGTGGAAGACGCCCGGGTCCTCGGGATCGCCGAAGTTCAGACAGTCGGTGATGCACAGCGGCAGCGCGCCCACGCAGGCCACGCCGCGCGTGGCTTCGAACACCGACCACGCGCCGCCCGCGTACGGATCCACGGCACCCAGGCGCGAGTGGCTTCCCAGTGAGGTCGCCAGCGCGACCGGCGAACCGGGCACGAACATCTCCACGCACGCGTCGGCCTCGCCGGGACGCAGCACGGCGCGGCCCTGGACTTCGCTGTCGTAATGCTGGAAGAGAGGCGCCTTGTCGCTGATGTTGACGCTTCCCAGCAGGGTGAGCAGCGCCTCGCGCACGCCCTCCGCGCCCGCCGCGTGCGTCAATCCGGCGGTCGGCAGCGTGCGCTTGCGTTCTTTCGCCTCGCGGCGGTACGCGATACCCGACGTGATGGCGTCGATGTCCGCATCGCACACCCAGCGCCCGCCATGTTTCATGCGGAAGCGCTTGCTGGTCGTGACGCGGCCGACGACCACGGCGCCGGCGCCGGTGTACAGGCGCGGCATTTCGAACTTCTCATTGAAGATGGCGACGATGTCCCGGCTGACGCGCGTCGGCACCGCGATGGCAAAACGCTCCTGCGTTTCCGAGCACGAAATCACTTCGGGAAGCAGGTTGGCGAATGCGCGGTTCACCTTGTCCAGATCGAGGTCGGCGCCGAACCCGCTGGCCTGCGGCATTTCGGAGAAGGCACACGCGATCCCACCCGCGCCCAGATCCTTGAAGCCAATGGGAATCCGGTTTTCGCGCGCGAAGCGCAGCATTTCCTTGATGGCCTCGGCCAGCACGCGTTTGACGAACGGATCGGGCACCTGCACGGCACCCTGCTTCTCCACCGCGGCCGCGCCGTCGAGGCGCTCGCTGGCAAAGGCGGCGCCGCCGAAACCGCTCCCGTCCGTCGGCTTGCCCACCAGAATGAGGTCATAGGGCACGTGGCGGGCTTCCTCGGGCACGCGGCTGCGGATGATGCCGTCCTCTTCGACGATGCCGAACGCCACCACGTTGACCAGGCAGTTGTCGTCGAAACTGGCGTCGAAGTAGGTTTCGCCGCCGTAGGTGGGAACGCCGAGGGCATTGCCGTACTGCGCGATGCCGTCCACCACGCCGAAGGCAATATCACGCACGCGCGCCGCATTGGGCCCGGTGGGATCGCCGAAACGCAACGGATCCATGACGCCGGTCACGTCCGCGCCCATGCAGTACACGTCACGCACGATACCGCCGATACCGGTGGCCGCGCCCTCGACGGGCAGCACCTGTGAGGGATGGTTGTGACTCTCGTGCGCCATCACCAGGCACCAGCTCTTGCCGTTGATCCCGGCAAAGCGAACCACGCCGGCGTCCTCACCGGGGCCAAGCACGACGTGAGGCGCGGTGGTGGGCAGGTATTCTTTGAGCACCCAGCGCGACGACTTGTAGGAGCAGTGTTCGCTCCACATCACGTTGAAGATGTGCAGTTCGACGAGGGTGGGACGGCGGCCCAGGAGCTCGCACACGCGTCCATACTCCGACGGCGTCAGCGAGATGCCGTTCTTCTTCAAAAAATCTTTGGCCGCGCCCGCGTCGCTGGGTTCGACGGGAACGAGGTCTTTGGGGTCGGTCATGTTCGGGATGCCCGGAAAAAGAAAGAGCGCCCTGCTCTCGGCAGTGGCGTCAAAGCCGGACTATACGACAGGTGGGGAGCAGGCGCAAGCGGGGTCGCCGACTGCCTCCACGACGTCAGCTACCGTGATCCTCCCAGACGATGCGATCGCCCTTCGCGGTGCCCGAGGCCCGGATCGCTCCGACGGGCAGTTCGAGTGTGGAGTGCGCGCGCCAGAAGAGCTTGCCGATCCAGCCGGGCCGGAGACCCTCCTGCACACCGACCACGACGTCGTTCTTGTCGAGTACCACGATGTCGATGGCGAACTTCATGCCGAACATGTGGACCCATTCGCAGGGCACCAGCCACAGTCCGGTGCCGGCCTCGAGGCCGGTCCGGCCCAGCAGGCCGCGTTTGCGCGTCTCCGAAGTGCCGGCAACCTCGACGCGCTCGGCGACGACCGTCTCACGAGTGGCGTTGCGGGCCCGCAGAATGTCCATCGGCGCAAGCATCCCTGCCTCTTCACGGCGCTCAGAGAATCTGGCCAATACGTTTGGGCAGACGAACGCCGTCGACCCCGGTCGTGCGCCGCTGAATGATTCCACCGGCCGCAATCGTGAGGGCGAAGAAGAACCATACCAGGAAAGGATAGATGTCATCGCGCTGGTGATCGATTCCCAGTTGCTCCACGGCGAAGATCACCAGCCACACGTGCATCAACGTCAGCAGGTCCATGACGTCGTCGCGTTCGCGGGGTCGCGCCAGGAACATCAACGACATCTTGGTCACCCGCCACATGATCCACATGAACGTGCCCAGCCCGAGCAGCCCGAGCGTCTGCAGATAGAACAGGTAGGCGTTGTGCGGCCAGAACTGGAAGGACAGGCCCTCGCCGATTTCGAACCACGGGCCGCTGCCCACGAAGGGATGCTCCAGGCTCTTCTCGAGCGACGGCGCCCAGGTCATGGTCCGCGTTTCCGGCACCACGCCGTGCATTTCCGTATGCATGAGGCGCTGGATGGGAGACGTCGCGACGGTGTACGTGGACAGTATGTAATCCGCCGTGAACGCAAGCGTGATTGAAACCGTCACGATGATCACTTTCGATGTGAAGCCCATCCGCTTGCGGAACAGATACAGCGAATACACGAACAGAATCATGATGCCAACCAGACCGCCGCGATTTCCCGTGGACAGCGTCGCCACCAGGGTCAGCGCGCTGACACACGTCCAGAACACCTTGGTGGCGGGGTTGCGGGAACGATACGCGAAGTAGACCATGAACCCGATCAGCTGCGTGCCGAAATCCGCCAGGTTGGCGTCGCTCGCCAGTGCGCCGCCCACGCGCATCTTGGTCACGCGCGCCGCCAGTGCGCCGCCCTCGCTCAGGCGTTTGCCCATCGTCACCCATCCCGGAATGATGGTGGCGCCGGGCGAGATCAGCTCTACGATGGCGGTCGACATCACCAGCCCGACCGAGACACACATCAGTTGCAGGATGGTTTTGAGTTTCTTCTCGTCGTCGACGAACGTCACAATCATCGCGAAGAAGGTGATGGCCGCCAGCTGGCGCCAGATCACCTGCAGGCTGCGCGCCAGGGCAAGGTGGCTCTCCACGTTCGTCAGCGCCAGGAAGTAGGCAATGATGAACAGCGCGTGCGGCGCATCCAGGGGCGTGGGGCGGAACAGGCGTGTCCGCGTCGACGCGGCGCGCACCGCCCACACCATCGGAATCACCGTCATCAACACCAGATTGCTGCTGGCAATCGAGATTCCCGACGGGAACGGGAACAGCACCACGAACATGTACACGGCGTAGATCATGTCGAAGCGGAACATGAAGGCGGCAATCGCCAGCATGACCGCCAGCTTGATCGAGCGATGGTTGGGCGCCGTGACCTGCTGGGCGGCAAAGAGCGCCCCGATGGCCACCAATACCCCGACCGGGACGATCTTCATCGCCACATCGAGGGTGCGGTCCACGCGGGACCGCGGCGTCATTTCCTGGTGTGTGTGGTCCAATGGTACTTCCGGGGCAAGGGGAACGGCCCACGGCCGTTCCTACTATGGTGCGCAATTTTCGCGGAGGCAGTCAATAGCGCCGCGCCACCCGCGTCGGCCACGGATGGCGCAAGGTTCAGGCCAATACGTCGCGCCGCGGACTCATCCCTTCGGCCACATGGAGCCGAATATGCCGGCGGTGAAGAGCGCGAAGATCAGGCCGTCGACGCTGAACTTCACCGTGGTGCTCCACTTCCGCCGGTACCAGATGGAATCCTGCCACAGCCCCAGCGCGTAGCCGGCGAACGCGGTGCAGCCGGCAAAGCGGAACACCTGCAGGTAGTCCGCCCCCGCGGGCACCGCGTGTGCGGTGATGTAGCCTGCGAATACGCTCACCACGATGCAGTAGATGAACCACTGCAGGAGACTCTTTCCCATCGCCATCTGTCCCGCGGGCAGCACCGTCATGACCAGAACCGGACCCTTCTTGAATTTCTCAAGGTACGCCGGATCCTTCATGGTCTGTGAACTGCCGGCGTACGGCGTCATGTAGTCGCCGGGAGGAATCTCAAATTTGCGCAATGCGTCGGCCACACCGTCCTCGTTGGAGAGTTTCTGAAAGTCGCCGGTGTGATACTTGAGAAACATGTGGATGATCCAGCTCAGCAGGAAGACCACGACGGCCGAAATCAGAATGGGGAGTACGAGCGACACCAGGGATACCATGACAACCTCCCGGTTGGGACGATGCACCGGGCGGGCGCCCGGCACGCGCGGTCAGTTTTTCAGGACGCGCGCGAAGATGGTGTCCACTTCGTGCAGGTAATCGTCAAGTGAAAACACAGCATTGAGGCGTTTCGCGTCGAGCCGCGAGGTGATACCCGGGCGCGCACGCACCGTCTGTTCAAACGGTTTGCCGGTTTCCCATGTCTCCATGGCGGCTTCCTGAACCAGTCCGTACGCTTCCTCGCGCGAGAGTCCGGCGCGGGCCAGCTCCAGCATCAACTTCTGCGAAAACACCAGCCCGTTCACCTTCTCCAGGTTGCGCATCATGTGGTCGGGATAGACGACGAGGTCCTTGACCACGGCGGTGAACTTCACCAGCGCATAGTCGAGCGCCGTGGTGGCATCCGGCAGAATGACGCGTTCCACGGACGAGTGCGAAATGTCGCGTTCGTGCCAGAGCGCGACGTTCTCCATGGCGGCAACGGCGTAGCCGCGAATCAATCGCGACAGCCCGACCACCCGTTCGCAGATGATGGGATTACGCTTGTGCGGCATGGACGAGCTTCCCTTCTGTCCCTTCTTGAAGGGCTCCTCCACTTCCAGCACGTCGGTGCGCTGCAGTCCGCGCACCTCGGTGGCGAACTGTTCGAGCGCGGCGGCGGTGAGTGCCAGCGCGTTTACGAACTCCGCGTGCACGTCGCGCTGCACCACCTGTGTCGAAACGGGAGCGGGCTTGAGACCGAGCTTCCTGGTGACGTACTCCTCGACCCGGGGGCTCGCGTGGGCAAAGGTACCGACGGAGCCGGAGACCTTGCCCATGCTGACGGCCTCGATCGCCGCTTTCAGCGTCGCTTCGCGACGCGTCAACTCGTCGTACCACACCAGCAGCTTGAGTCCGAACGTGATGGGCTCGGCGTGAATGCCGTGGGTCCGCCCCACCATGACGGTGCGACGGTGCTCCAGCGCGCGCGACCTGATCACGTCGCGCAGCGCGGCCACGCGGGTCAGGATCAACTCACCGGCTTCCTTGATCTGGCAGGCCAGAGTGGTGTCGAGCAGGTCCGACGACGTCAGTCCCAGGTGGACGTAGCGCGAATCGTTGCCGATGTGCTCGGCGACATTGGTGAGAAACGCGATGACGTCGTGGTGAACGGTTTCTTCGATTTCGAGCACCCGCTTCACGTCGAAGCGGGCGTTCTTCTTGATGCGCTCCACCGCGTCCGCGGGAATTTCTCCCAGCTCGGCGAGCGCCTCACATGCCAGGATTTCAAATTGGAGCCACTTGGAAAATTTGTTTTCGTCGGACCAGATGCGTGCCATCTCGGGGAGCGTGTAGCGTTCGATCATATCCCTCCGGGACGCTCCGCAAGCGTCACCTTGAACTTCATCAGCTTGTCCTTGCGATTCACGGTGATCTCGATCGTCTGTCCGACCGCGGATCCGAAGATCACGCGGTTGGCCTCCTCCCGGCTCCGCACCGACACGCCGTTGATGGCCATGATCTGGTCGCCGGGCTTCAGTCCCGCCAGCGCCGCCGGACCGCCGTCCTCGATGCCTTTCACCACCACACCGGTGGACGAGGGCAGGTCGAGCGCCGACTGCACTTCGGGCGTGATGTCTTCCGCGGTGAGACCCAGCCACACGTTGCGCACGTGGCCGTGCTCTCTGATTTCATCCATCACGAAGCGCGCGCGGTTGATGGGAATCGCGAACCCGAGGCCGATGTTGGTGTCCGTTCCCTGGCCTCCGGTAAAGATCAGCGTATTGATGCCGATCACTTCGCCGTGTGCGTTCACCAGCGGCCCGCCGGAGTTGCCGGGATTGATGGCCGCATCGGTCTGAATCATATCGTTGAAAATCTGCTCGCTTTCGGGATCCTGTTTGATGTCGCGATGCAGCGCGCTGATCACGCCCACGGTCACCGTCGGCTGCACGTCGGCCAGCTGGAAGCCGAACGGACTTCCGATGGCAATCGCCCATTCGCCCACCAGCAACTCGTCCGAGTTTCCCAGCGGGGCGGTGTCGAAGTTGTCGCCGTCGATCTTGAGCAGCGCGAGATCGTAACTGGGCGCGGTACCGACCAGCTTGGCGTTGTAGGTCTCCCCCTTGCTGGTGGTCACCTGAATGCGCTCCGCCTGCTTCACCACGTGGAAGTTGGTGAAGGCATAGCCGTGCTTGTCGATGATAATGCCCGATCCCAGCACCGCCTGCGGAATGGCGCGGCTCGGGTACCAGCGGTTGAACCACAGGTCGTACACGGGGCGCGTATGCACCGTGTAATAGGCATTGATGCTGATGACCGCGGGCGCCACCTGGGCCGTGGCGCGCACGATGGCGTTGCGCCGGTCGTCGGTAATGGGATCCACGGTCGGCTTCGTGTCCGGCTTGCTCGCCTCGCCGGTCGCCGATGCCGTCTGGTACGTGGAGGGCGCACTATTCGTGCTCACGGGGCCGGGGGCGGGGCCGGGCAGGTTGCGTTTCATCACAACCACCGACATCACCGCCACGGCCACTGCAACACCGGTCACGGTTCCGAAGATATAGGGAAAGAAGCGCGTGCGCGCGTGTGGCGCCGCCAGACTATCGTCCTGCATTCGTTTTTCGCCGTTCCATCACCTTCGCCCAGTCCC
Organism: Candidatus Krumholzibacteriia bacterium; assembly: GCA_035687255.1. Lineage (GTDB taxonomy): Bacteria > Krumholzibacteriota > Krumholzibacteriia > WVZY01 > JAKEHA01 > JAKEHA01. The sequence goes on from DASRYI010000053.1 coordinate 10,031, forward strand.
GATTGAACGCGGCGATGCCGACATCGGTGAGCGGGTGCTTGAAAAGTTGCTGAAAGATCTTGTACGGAATAGTGGCGACGTCGGCTCCCAGCTTCGCGGCTTCCAGCACATGCATGGGGTGCCGGATGCTGGCGGCCAGGACCTGCGTCGGATATGCGTAACGTTCGTAAATTTCGACCAGGTCCGCCACTACCTGCATGCCGTCATTGCCGGCATCGTCCAGACGCCCCACGAAGGGGCTGATGTAGGTGGCTCCGGCTTTGGCGGCCACAAGCCCCTGATTGGCCGAGAAACACAGGGTGACGTTGGTCTTGATCTCCTCGGCGGAGAGCTTCTTGACGGCTTTGATCCCCTCCGGAATCAGGGGAATCTTGACCACGATATAGTCGGAGAGCCTGGCAAAGTCGCGGCCCTGCCGGACCATCTCGTCGCACTCTTCGGCCACCACTTCGGCGCTCACGGGTCCGCGCACGATGTCGCAGATCTCCTTGAGCATGTCCTTATAGTCACCGTCCTCCTTCGCCATCAGGGACGGATTGGTGGTAACGCCATCCACCACGCCGAGCGCCGCGCCGGCGCGAATCTCATCGAGATTGGCGGTATCGAGAAAAATCTTCATGCCGGGACGGTCCTTTCCGATTGGGAACGTGTATGCGGTGCGGTTCATAGTATCACGTCTCATAGTAGACGCCCACCAGCATCAGGCCGTGCGCCGCCGCGGTTGGACCGGCCGCTCGACGGTCTTTTTTACGCAAAACCTCGGTCATGTGTTCCGGGTCCATCCGTCCCCGGCCCACCTCCATCAGCGTCCCCGCGATGACCCGAACCATATGAAACAGGAAGCGGTTGGACTCCACGGTGACCTCGATGAGCCCGGCCGCACCGCGCCCAACTTGCAGCGAACGGAGCACGCACACCGGATTGGCCTCGTTGGCCAGGGCGGTGAAACTGGTGAAGTCGTGTTCACCCACCAGTAACCGGCCCGCCGTGGCCATACGCTCCTCGTCCAGCGCGTGGTGCGTGTAGTACGCGTAGCGGCGCCAGACTGCGGTGGGCGCCGTGGCGATCCGATAGGTGTAGCGGCGGGCCCGCGCCGAGAAGCGCGCGTGAAAATCCTCGGCCGCTTCGGACGCGGCGGTCACCACAACGTCGTCGGGCAACACGCCGTTGAGCCCGCTGCACAGCCGTTCGATGGTCACGTCGCTTTCGGTGTGAAAATTCGCGATGTAGCCCACGGCGTGCACGCCGGCGTCGGTGCGCGCGCATCCCCACACGTCGACGGGATGGCGGAGCACGGTGGCGATGGCGTGTTCGACGGTCCCCTGCACCGTGCGCACCTCGGGCTGGCGCTGCCAGCCGCGGAAGTCGGTTCCATCGTATTCGAGTTGCAGGCGAAGGTTGCGCATCAATGAAATCCGCCCGCGTACCGCGACGCGGCCACCACCGCCGCGGTTACCGCAACCAGATGAACCACGTCCGAGGCACGCATGCGCGGTGCGGGCAACGACGGCACCAGGCGGTCCCGGATGTGCCTGAGCTCGACGGCGAGCGCGAGCTCGTGGGAGCGGCGCACGGCCGACATCAGCACCGGCACCAGCCAGGTGCGCACCGACCCGGCGCGGCGCAACATGCTTCCCTTCATGTCTCCGCCCCGGAAGGACTGCGCCACGCGCACACGGTGGATCTCATCCGTGAACAGAGGAACGAACCCCATGGAGAGAAACACGAAGAAGGCCACGCGGTCGGCGAGGCGCGGAGCCACGCGCCGCATCATGCTGTGAACACCGCACGCGAGCGATTCCGGCGGCGCCGCGCACACCAGGGCCGAAACC
>DASRYI010000054.1:0-40449 GCA_035687255.1 Candidatus Krumholzibacteriia bacterium
ATCTGGCGCAGGACACGCTGGTGGCCGCGCTGGAACAGTGGCCGCAGTCGGGCGTCCCCGACCGGCCGGGCGCGTGGCTGATGACGGCGGCGAAACGCCGCGCCATCGACCTCAAGCGGCACCAGGACATGAGCGAGCGCAAGCACGAAGAAATCGGCCGACAGGCCGATGAGCGCAACCTGTCTGCACCCGACTACGATGCGGCCCTGGACGATGACATTGGGGACGATCTACTCCGTCTTATTTTCACGTCCTGCCATCCGGCGATTTCACAGGAAGCCCGCACCGCCCTGACGCTGCGCTTGCTGGGTGGCCTCACCACCGACGAAATTGCACGTGCCTTTCTGGTGTCGGAATCCACCGTCGCGCAGCGCATCGTACGCGCCAAACGTACTATCGCCGAGAAGCAGATTCCCTACGAAGTGCCACGTGGATTGGAGCTGGGCTCGCGCCTGGCCTCAGTGCTCGAGGTCGTCTATCTCATCTTCAACGAAGGCTACACCGCCACCGCCGGCGATGACTGGCTGCGCCCGGCATTGTGTGAGGATGCGCTGCGGCTGGGCCGTGTGCTGGCCGGGTTGATGCCGGAGGAAGCCGAAGTGCACGGACTGCTGGCGCTGATGGAGATTCAGGCGTCGCGCACGGGTGCGCGCACCAATGACGCGGGTGAACCTGTCCTGCTCATGGACCAGGACCGTTCGCGCTGGGACCGCATGGCGATTCAGCGCGGGCTGGCGGCACTCGAACGTGCCGAGGCAATACACGAAATCCGCGGTGAGTACACCCTGCAGGCGGCGATCGCCGCGTGTCATGCGCGCGCGTTGACGGCGGATGAAACCGACTGGGCGCGCATCGCCGCGCTCTATGACGAACTGGCGCGCCTGCTGCCCACCCCGGTGGTGGAGCTCAACCGCGCGGTGGCGGTGTCGCGGGCCCGCGGCCCCGCAGCGGGGCTGGCGCTGGTGGATGAAATCATCGCCGGCGGGCGGCTGGACGGCTATCACCTGCTGCCAGCGGTACGCGGCGATCTGCTGGAGAAGCTCGGCCGCCGCGACGAAGCGCGAACCGAGTTTGAGCGTGCGGCTGCGCTCACATCAAACAGGCAAGAACAACGTCTGCTTTTGAAACGAGCCGGACAATCCAGAAAGACGTGATTCGCTACTGGCAATAGCCATGGAGCTGACAGTTTATCTCTGACCATGCCGGATTGTCGAAGCTACCGGTGAGTTCAAAACATTTTACGACGCCACTCGTGTAGGACTGGCTGAAGATGAGTTGCCAATCTTCCGCGCTCGGTCCCGGCGCGGCGCTGGCATACACGTTAACATTCCTTATGCTGTATTGGCCCGGCGAGAAAGTGTAGTTTCTGGGCATATACAAAGCCTCTTTCTGGCCGGAGGGAACGACCACGAAAAGAGAGTCGCGCTCATACTTTACCCCAGATCCCGCCCGATAGTCGAACGCAACGGACAACAAGGCCGCGTACGATGAGGCATTAGTAACTGAGCAAGCAGGATGGAACGCCGGAACATTCGGATCGTCCGCTACGCCCACCCCGACCATGGCCACATAGTCGCAGCCCGACACCCGAAGAACGCAACGATGGACACCCGTGGACTTCGGATGGAACACCACATTTACCAACACACTGTTGTTCGGCTCGATTATCCAGGAGCCGGTAGTCCATGCGAAGTCTCCGCACGTTGACGCTGAAATGCTCACATTGGCACTTGTTCCACCTTGGTCCAGGGGATCGATTGAAATATGGTCGTTAACAATCTCAACTGATGTGGACACGGAATTTCCGACGATCACTGACTGAAATCGAAGCGTGTCAGTATAGAAACACGTGAAAGGGTCTAGCGCCGCAATGCCGCAGTCTGGGTTGCCGGATGCACCGGTTGTAGGTGTGTCGTTGCCGCAATTCAATGTAGATAGAAAGACCGAAAAGACAAGCAGGAACACAAATAATCGCTGAAGCATGGGGTGGAGGCCTCCCGATTCTGGTTTTGTGAACACTTAGCGGCACATTGACAATAGCACGAAGCGCTGGCGCTGTGCATGAGGAAATCGTTTTCGTTGTGCGCCCGTCACAGCTGCCGCTCATAAACAAAAACGGCGTCGAGTTTCCTCGGCGCCGTTCTTGTTGAACGTTGATTGAGAGCAACTAACCTGTCGGACCCGGCTCGATCATGGGTGGTATACCCGGGATCTTGCGGCGGTCCACTTCGGGGCGTGAATCCGGCGCGGACGCCTTGGCGGCCGCAGCCACTTTGGTGGCCGGGAGCGGCGGCAACACGCCGCCCTCCAGGATGATCTTGATCTCGTCCGCATCCAGCGTCTCGCGCTCCAAGAGCGCGTTGGCCATGCGGTGCAGGATGTCCATGCGATCCTCGAGGATCTTCCGGGCGCGCAGATACGCCTCGTCGACGATGCGCTTCACTTCGTCGTCGATCAGCTGCGCGGTGCGGTCGCTGTACTCGATGTGCTGCACGATGTCGCGGCCCAGGAAGACCTGCTCGTCGCGCTCGCCGAACGCAATCGGACCGAGCCGCTCGCTCATGCCCCACTGCGTCACCATGCGGCGCACCAGCTTGGACACCATCTGAATGTCCGAATGCGCGCCGCTGCCCATGCGGTTCAGCACCAGCTCTTCGGCCACGCGGCCGCCGAGCGCCTGCGTCAGCGTATCCAGACACCAGTTTTTCGAGTACTCGGTGCGGTCGTCTTCCGGAAGGAAGAACGTCAACCCGCCCGCCTGTCCACGCGGGATGATCGTTACCTTGTGCACCGGGTCCGAGTACTCCAGCGCCGAGCCCACCACGGCGTGTCCCGCCTCGTGGTACGCGGTGAGGCGCTTGACCTCTTCCTTCACCACGCGGCTCTTGCGCTCGGGACCGAGGTAGATCTTGTCCTTGGCCTCTTCGAGCACGTCCATCGTGACCTTGTTCATGTTGGCGCGCGCCGCCAGCAGCGCCGCCTCGTTGATGACGTTGGCCAGGTCCGCACCGCTCATGCCGGGTGTGGCGCGGGCCAGCACGCCCATGTCCACGTCGTCCGCCAGCGGCGTCTTGCGCGAATGCACCTTCAGAATGCCTTCGCGTCCGCGCACGTCGGGCAGATCCACCACGATACGGCGGTCAAAGCGGCCCGGCCGCATGAGCGCGGGATCGAGCACGTCGGGACGGTTGGTGGCGGCAATCAGGATGACGCCTTCGTTGGATTCGAAGCCGTCCATCTCCACCAGCAGCTGGTTGAGCGTCTGTTCGCGCTCGTCGTGACCGCCGCCCAGACCGGCGCCGCGATGGCGGCCCACGGCGTCGATCTCGTCGATGAAGAGGATGCACGGCGCGTGCTTCTTGCCGGTCTCGAACAGGTCGCGCACGCGCGACGCACCCACGCCCACGAACATCTCCACAAAATCCGAACCGCTCATGGAGAAGAAGGGCACGTTGGCCTCGCCGGCCACAGCGCGCGCCAGCAGCGTCTTGCCGGTTCCCGGCGGGCCGAGCAGCAGCGCACCCTTGGGGATACGCCCGCCGAGCTTCTGAAATCGTTTGGGATCCTTCAAGAACTCGATGATTTCCTCGAGCTCTTCCTTGGCTTCGTCACACCCCGCCACGTCGTTGAACGTCACGCGCGGGCGGTCGCCGCCGAACATGCGCGCGCGGCTCTTGCCGAAGCTGAAGGCGCGATTTCCACCGGCCTGCATCTGGCGCATGATGAGCAGCCACAGACCGATGATGAGCAGGAGGGGAAGCCCCGAACTCAGGATCTTCACCCACGTGCTGCCGCCGGGAATCTGTCCTTCCACCACGGCGTTGGGATTGTGTTCGAGAATGCGCTGCGGGAGGTCCTTGTCCTCGGTGGGCAGCACCAGCGTGAATTGCTCCACCTTGACGTCGCGGGTGCGCGTGCGGTCGGTGGCGGAGGCCAGCGGAATCACGGCGGGCGTCGACAGCTCGCCGCGCACTTCCAGGCCCTTGAATGTGATCTTTTTGACGTTGGCCTTGTCGACCTGGCTCAGGAACTCCGAGTAGGAGATGCGGTACTGGGGCGTCTTGCCCATCTCGAACATCTGGAAGGCGACGAGCAGCACCAGCACCAGCACCACCCAGAAGATCATGGCCTTCAGGGGGCGGTTGGGCCGTCCAATCGGGGGACGGGGGGTCAGCGGCGAGCGGGGCCGCCGTTCTGGTTCGCGATGATCAGCCATTCGTCAAACTTTCGGTTGTGCCTGCTATCGGGTTGGGTCCGGTTCCCAGGCCGCGATAAAGGGAAGATGTCGAAAATTTTCCCGGTAGTCCAGACCGTAGCCTACCACGAATTGATCGGGTATCTCGCGACCCAGGTATCGAAGGGGAATCCCGGCGGGACTGGCGATGCGTTTACGCAGGAGGGCACAGATTTCGAGACTCGCAGGATTCCGTAACTTCAACACCTCCACAATATAAGCCAGAGTCATGCCAGTGTCTACGACATCCTCGACAATCAGGACATGGCGGCCTTCGATGCTCACCTGGAGGTCATTGAGGATTTTCACCCGCCCGCTCGAGGCGGTGGAACCGTTATAAGAAGACACCTGGAGGAACTCAATATGATGAGGGATGGTGACCTGCCGGATGAGGTCAGCCAGGAAAATTACGCCCCCTTTGAGGAGGCTGATGAGCACGGGGTGCCGCCCCTCGTAGTCCCGGGAAATTTCGGCCCCCAGACGGGCCACGATCCCGGCAATTTCTTCGGCCGAGAGGACGACGGTTGTGGGTTTCCCGATGGTGTTCATGCCGGTTGCTCTTCGGCGACCGCGCCGAGCCGGAACACGGCGTTCTCGTCGCCTCGAACCCGGGCCCGTTCGCTGATCGCCACCCCGACAACCCACACGATTTCCCCGTTTGCTTCCACCACGGGAATCCGCGACCGCAGCCGGCGCGGGATCTTGCGGTCGATGAACAGGTCGCTGAGCTTCTTGTGACCCTGCATGCCCAGCGGCTGGATGCGATCCCCGGGACGCGGACACCGAACGATCAACGGCCCGTCCACGTTCAGATACGCGACGCCACCCGGTCGCCCGTGCAATTGTTCATGCGCCTCCGCACCATCCAGCACGTTTGATGTGAAGATCCAGCCCGCCAGCCGGGCGATGCCCGAAAGCGGGAGCGGCTGGGGAGCAAACCTCGCTGCTCCTTCGCGAAGCATGAACACCAGGCCGTCGTGCTCACGGCGCACGTGCCAGGCGGGAAGATCGACGGCCGATCCCGCCAGCATGGCGTGGTAGTGAACGCTCGTCACGTCTTCGATACCCAGCCGTTCGACCACGCAGTTCAGCAGGTGCAGCCGGCGTTCATCGTCCAGGTCTTCGAAGGCTTCGTGCGCAAGCCACCAACCATCGCGGCCGGCCCGAAACCACGTATCCAACCGGCCCGCCGTGGCGCGCTCGTTGTCGTCATACTGCCGGATGGCCGCATCGCGCACGCGCAACAGTGCCTCGTCGATGCCGGGATAGACACGCCGCAATGCCGGCAGTACTTCGTGGCGGACGTGGTTGCGGAAGAACGTGAGATCGTCGTTGCCCGGATCGGTGACGTACGGGATGCCGTGGGTCTCGCAGTAGCGCAGCGTCTCGGCGTGCGTGACGCCGAGCAGGGGGCGCACCGTCGCGCCGTCACGGGCGCCGATACCACGCAGGCCGCGTTGCTGCGCGCCGCGCAGAATGCGCATCATCACCGTTTCGACCTGGTCGTCGTGCGTATGTGCGGTCGCGATGCACCTCGCGTGGAAGGCTTCAGCGATAGTGGCGAGAAAGGTATAACGCCAGACGCGCGCGGTGGTCTCGATCGATTGCGCGGACTCCAACGCGCGCAAACGAATGTCCGCACCGTCCCAGATGAGCCGTACCCCGAAGCGTTGCGCCAGTGGTCCGATCACCTCGAGATCGCGCAGACTGTCGGGGCGAAGCTGGTGATCGAAGTACGCCACAACGATGCGGAGCCCCGGTTGCTCGCTCGAGAGCTCGCACAGTGCGTGGAACATCGCCATCGAGTCCGGACCACCGGAAACCGCCGCCACCACCGTGCCGTCGATCGAAGGGCCCAGCGCTTCTCGGACAACGTCTTTCAGGTCAGTGTGGGTCACGAGAGCCAATATATCACGGGGCCGCGGGGGAGAAGAAAAATGGTAGCGGAGGAGGGAATCGAACCCCCGACACGCGGATTATGATTCCGCTGCTCTAACCGGCTGAGCTACTCCGCCACCGAGTGTCTTGAAGTATGTGGCCGCTGGGTGTCTTGCGGGAACCGAAGCGGCCCATAATCTATCCCACGGACCGCCCCCTGTCAACCGGGCCCCGATTCGTGTAAGCTCCAGTCTCATGGGGGCTTTCACGCCGACGGATCGGGCCGGCGTCCGTCTTGCTTTCGATTTCTGCCAGCCCTGGCTGCGACCGGCGAGGCGCCTATGAAGCACTTCAGCACCCGAATCTGGGGACTTCTTCTGGTCTCTCTGGTGCTCTTCTCGATGAACGCAGTCAGTGCCGCGAAGCAGAAACGTCCGCGATTTGCCCCACCCTCCCAGTACGGCTCCGGATACGTCAACGTCGTGGAGTATCTGATGATGGATGATCCCCGGCAGGCGGCGGAGATTCTTCTGAAGGAGGCCGCCATGGCTCACGTTGACGTGGACCGGCCGGGCGCATCGGAACCCCACGACGAGATTCGTCTTCCATCAGGCACCTTTGTGCCGCGCGAAGATGACGATAGATTCATGCGCTGGGTTAATGCAGAGATCGCTGCAGGGCGTGCCGACGAAGATACGGTCTGTTTGGTCAAGATGCGCCGCGTCCCGAGTATTAGAGAACTTGCGGATATCATGAAGTCGGGAGTGCGCGTATACAAAGATATCCAATACTACACGTACATTTCTCGCGTGCCGCTTGCTGTTGCTCAAATGTTGAGAAACAACCCACTGGTCGAATGGATCGGGTTCTTCAGTTCGGATAGTAAGGTGTTGGCCGGTAGTTCGCTTGTGGAAGGACTCCCGGTCACGGTTCACAGTCTCGTTCAAGATAGCGACGAGCTGCGGTCCGACCTCAGCCGTGCAGGCGCGAAGGTGGACCGCTATCGCGAAAGCATCGGCCGTGGCGCGACGGACTTCGAATACACAATTACGATCGATCCTTCACGAATCAATCAAGTGACGTCACTGTGGTGGGTTTACCTGGTCTATCAGGATCAAGGCGTCTTCCATGGGGGACTGCGAGACTCGCGTGCATTGGGTATTACTCGTTTCACACTACTCAGGAGTCTTGTTCATTGGGTAGGCACTCGAATCCCGTTCCGGGCAGGTCTCATATGCGTGCTCGAGCACGGCCGGGCGCGCGCCTTCCACAAGTTCATTATTATAACAATGATATTGCTGTTTACGCACGATTCTGCTATTCGTTGGGAGGAGGTTCAGGGAGCACTTCAGGAGGGCCCATGCTCGAAGATCTACACGCGCTCGTAGAGTTTGCCCAGGCCGGGTCCATCGCCGGTGCAGCCGGTCGTCTATTACGGACGCCGTCCGCCATCACCCGGCAACTGCAAAGGCTGGAGGCTGCATTGGGTGCCGAGTTGCTCGACCGCTCAGTAAAGCCGCCGCGCCTGAACTCGCTGGGCACCAAGGTGCTTGAACAAGCGCGAGATCTGCTGCAGCAGACCGAGGCGCTGAAATCTCTTGCGTCGAGCGACACCGAACCTCACGGCCTCTTGCGCATCGGGCTCGCGCATGCCCTGGCCGAGGGGTCGCTCATCGAACCTATTCAGGCGCTCACTGAGAAATACCCCAAGGTCCGAGTGCGGATGTCGAGCGCGCTCACGGGTGAACTATTCAACCGGCTGCTCGCGGGTGAACTCGACGTTGCTGCCGTGCTTTTGCCCGAAGGTAAGGCCGCGCCTCCACCTCTTGTGACGAATATCATCGCGATCGACCGCATGGAGATCGTTCAAGGCGCCGCAGGCAACTTTGACGGTAACTGGAAAAGTTTGGGCCGGGCACCCTGGGTGCTCAATCCGCCGGGGTGCTTTCTTCGGGCCAGCCTCATCGATCGGATGGAGCGTGCCGGATTCACCCCCATGATTGCGGCTGAAATCCACAACATGCATATGCAGCTGGCGTTCGTTCAGTCCGGTTACGGTGTCGGGCTGCTACCCGCTCGCTTTATTGCCAGGAGTAATTCTGTCGATCCCGTGAAAGTATTGCGTCCCCCATCGTTTGACCTGCACCGATCCGTCGCGATAGTCCGGGCCGGGCAGCTCGGTGCCCTGGGGAAGGCCGTCGAACAGTTGGCAGACGGGCTTCGGCACCTGTTTGAGGCAGCCGACACCGGGAAGCCCGTGACAAGGCGCCGCAGAGGTGTGCCCGCGAATCGGCGGCCGGCGCGAAGGGCCTCGTCGTCCCGCAACTCATCAAGGTCGCGTCCTTCGAGCGAGTCGGACTGATGTCGCGCGCGGGTCGCATCAGCCTGAATGCGCATGGTCTGCGAAAAGGCGACGAGTCGTCTACTTCGACCACGGCGGAACGACGCCGTTCGAGCGCGCGTAGGCAATCGACTGTCCCAGGTGCTCGTGCTGGTCTGCGAACAGAAACCGGATTGCGCCTTCCTTTGTCATATCCCGGCCAAACAGTTTGACCGGCGCCTTCAGATCGGCATCCGCGAGTGCCGCGATCGTCTGCTGCAGGTTGGCGTAGGAGGTCTTCAACGCCGCTTGCAGTCTCTCGGGGTCGGTAATGGGCGCCGGCCGCTCGCCGCCCGTCGCACCGGTCAGTGTTCCGGCGAGCATGCCGTTCTCGATGACAATGAGGTTGAATACTTCGCCCACCGAACGCACGCCCTGACCTGGCTTCCAATCATATTTCCCTGCCATCACTCGGGCCATTCCGGTGAATTTGTCGGAAAGCGTCCCGGCCTCCGTAGACAGAGCGGCCTGAGCACTTGCATTTTGAAACGTTGTCATAGTGGATCCTTTCTCCTGGTTCGTTCATACAAAGATTTGACCGGCGATGTTCCCGAGCCCGCACGAAATATGGGCGCGCGCTTGACGATTTCATTTTAAGATGAGTTCGCGCATCAATTCAGTGCCCAGGACTGTTCTGTATTCATTCCGGTCCACTCTGGCCTTGTTCTGGACCTCGGTGCTGCCGATCACCTTCTCGGCCACGGCATCCAGCTCGACGGCTTTATCGCCGATGTCCCCGGCATAAGCCGCCATGTTTTTGAAAGTGATCATCAGGAACATATTGGGCTGATCGGGTGACTTTGGACTGGACCTGCAGACCTTGTAATCGATGATGAGTCCGGCTTTCTTCGCGGCTTCCATGGTTGGCTTCCATTTCGAATTCAGCCAATCGACGTACTCTTCAAAATGCCCGTACCCGACGTGTATGTAGTCCACCTCAGTGACCGGGCCGTCGGTATAGCCGCGCTGATCCTGGGCACGTGCATTGAGCGAAAGCAAGGAAGTGGAAAGACACATGGATAAGATAATGGTCTTAATCATCTTCTTTCACCTCTTGTGATATGTCCAAATTCCCGACCTCCGTGCGTCACCTCAAGCCTTGACGACGAGGTCGATCTCAACGCGGGCCCCAAGCGGTAGCGCGGCTACGCCGATTGTGGTGCGGGCGGGAAAGGGCTGACTGAAATACTTTGCGTAGATGCCATTCATCGCGACGTAGTCACTCATGCTCGTGAGAAACACACCGGCGCGCACGACATCATCAAAACTCTTGCCGGCCGCCCTGAGAACCGCCGAGAGATTCCGGAAGACGCACTCTGTCTCGGCCAGAATGCCCCCCTCGACCACCTTGCCAGTGGCCGGGTCCTGGGCGACCTGTCCACTGAAGTAGAGGAAACCACCGACTTCGACCGCCTGGGAAAACGGGCCGACCGGCGGCACGAGTTCCGGCGAGGTAATTGCAGTCTTGCTCATGGCAAACTCCTGTGAATACCGGGTTAGTTGGTCAGGATGCGGGAGCCCGAGGTTGCGCGCGCCCGCCGCCTGGCGCAGACGCACTTCCTGCGACTTTGAATCGCATGAGGCATCGGGTTTCCACCAAAGGAAGAAACTCCCTGTAGTTTTGGCGGCGAAACGACATTCCACAAGTTCATTATTCTCACAATGATGTTGCCGTTTGCGCACAATTCGGCTGTCCGTGTCGGGACGCACACCGGCCTGCTGCGCTGCTGCGATCGGCGCGAATCCCGGCCCTCTCTTGCCGCGAGACTGTTATCATACTTTCATACCCCACTTGCCATTGGCCGTAGGAGCCCAGCCAACAGGAGGTCGGTCGTGAACGCCCGAACCACACCGCTGTCTCTTGCCGCAATTGCACTCGCGCTGACCATCCCCTCATGTGGTGAGGACGGCCCGACCGGAGGCGGGAATCAGGACACGACTCCGCCCACTATCGCGTCCGTAACAGCCATCGACGCGCATCACATCCAGGTTGTGTTCAACGAAGCACTCTACAAACCTTCGGCCGAACGCTCCTGGTACTACCGGATCGTGGAATCAGGGCCGCAGCCCGTCCCCGGGTCGGCTGCCGCTCCTGGAGATCCCATCTACATGGGTGGCGCCATGCTCGCGGGTGACCAGAGGACCGTGTCGCTGAGTACGGATTCTCCCATGACCGGCGTTGACTACGACCTCTATGTGTGGAACGTCAAGGATGTCGCCGGAAACGCCATCGACGAAGCCATGCAGAGCTTTGTCGGCAACGATGCGGCCGATGTCACGCCGCCGGAACTCGTGAGTCGCACTCCGGGACCGAACGCCGTCAACGTTCCGGTCGGAGTGGCGGTGGTGCTCAAGTTTTCTGAGAGCGTAAGTATCAGCGATGCGGCGTGGACCTCCGACGGCGAAGTCGTGAAAACGGATAGTTGGGCGGTCGGGGACAGGCTGACGATGAGTCTGTATCACACTCTCGCGCCCGGGTCCCACAATACCATCACGATTTCGAACATCCAGGATACGTCCGGCAACCCGATGCCCGACATTCAGTGGTCGTTCACGGCCACAACCGTGGAAGACAACACACCACCGCGGCTGATTTCGAGCGTGCCGGCGAATTTCGCCACCAATGTCAGCACCCGCACGAACATCTCGCTGACATTCTCGGAGCCGCTTCATCCGAACACGCGTTTCGTGACCATTATTCCGTACCTTGACGTATTCGTGACTGGTGTTCTCGAGAACGGCGGAAAGACGCTGGTCGTGGATTCCAGCTCTCTGTTCAAGGACGATCAGCAATATACGATCTGGCTGGAGCCGGCGTACTTCCTGGACCTCTCGGGAAACTCGCTGAATCAGGCAACAACCGTCACATTCACCACCGGACGGACGCTGGCTTCGGGGAGCATCGCGGGAAAGATCACGGGCGATCCGGGCACGGGTGCTTCCGACCCGACCGGGGCGTCCGTCATCGCTGAGGGCGACTCGATTCTGATGGCAGGGACCGTCGCTGGCAACGACACGTATGCTCTGACTCACATGCCGGATGACATTTACCAGGTGATCGCCGTCAAGGAATCGAACAATGATGGCAATCTCGATTTCTACCTGGGCGATGCCATCGGGGCGTACGGGGTGAACGCCGCTCTGCATGATCTGGATCCCGACAACGTGGGAATCACGTCGGGCGCGCAGGTCACGGGAATCAACTTTCCCATTTACGATCCGAGCGCGGTGTGGGGAACACTTTCATACAATGGCAGTTACCAGGGTGAGCAGTTCGAGTATCTCGGGCTGTTCAAGACGGCGGGATTTGATCCCCACAATCCGTCCGTGAGTCTGCTCGTGGCTTCGACCGAGGCGTACCGGGATTCGCCGTGGTTTTTCAACACCCTCTTCGATGAAATCCCCGATGGTGACTACTACCTGGCAGCTTACCTCGACGTGAATGACGATGGTCTCGATTTGTCGGTTGATCCCTACAACTGGTATGGCGGTCCCGGCGCGCCCATCGCGTTACACCTGTTCGACGGCCATGACGTGGGTGACATTGTGCTTCCACTGTCCGACCCTGTCCCGGGCCTCGCATCCGCGGGGCACACGGCTCCGTGGCGTGCGAAGAAAGAGAACGCCACGTTCAAACATCTGGGTGACGTCGTTCGAAAGAGCCAACTTGCCATCCAGCAGCCTTCACCGGGATCGCGATGAGGAGACAGTGCCCGGGTCGCTACTTCACGAGCAGCATCTTGCGCGTCGCCGTGTCTTTGGGGTGTCGTCCACGACCCTGTCAACCCGGCCCCGGATCGTGTAAACTTGCGCCCCATGAAGGTTTTCACAGCGGCGGACCTAGCCGTCGACCGGCTGGTTGATGCCACCGTCGCCGTCCTCGGCTACGGCAACCAGGGCCACGCCCATGCACAGAATCTGCGCGACTCGGGAACCCGCGTCATCATCGGTGCGCGCCCGGGAGGCGCCGGCGCCGAGGCGGCGCGGCGCGACGGGTTTGACGTAAAGAGTATCGCGGATGCGACGGCGGCGGCGGATGTGGTCGCTGTTCTGCTTCCCGACGAAATACAGTCGGAGGCTTTCGGGCGCGAGATTGCGCCCTTGCTGCGCGAGGGCGCATGTGTTGTCTTCGCGCACGGTTTCGCGGTGGCGTTCGATGCCTTCCGCATTCCCGCCGGCCACGACGTAGTGCTGGTGGCGCCCAAGGCCCAGGGACATTTCCTGCGCAGCTCGTATGTGGCGGGACAGGGTGTGCCGTGCCTGCTGGGTGTGGGCGCGGATGCGTCGGGCACGGCGTTGCAACGCGCGCTCTCGTACGCGTCACGCCTCGGGTGTCTGCGCGCCGGCGCCATTGAAACCACCTTTCGCGAAGAGGCGGTCACGGATCTCTTCGGCGAACAGACGGTGCTGTGCGGCGGTGTCCCCGAACTGGTGAAAGCCGCCTTCGAGACCCTGGTGGCGCGCGGCTATGCCCCGGAAGTGGCCTACATCGAATGTCTGCAGGAGCTGAAGATCATCGTCGATCTCATGTATCATGGCGGACTGCACGACATGCGCACGCGCATCAGCCGGACCGCCGCGTGGGGCAGCTTCAGCAACGGCTCGCGCATTGTCACCGATGAAACCCGGCGCGTGCTGGCGGCGGTGCTCGAGGACATCGAGAGCGGCCGCTTTGCGAGCGCATGGATGCAGGAAGCGCGCACGGGCCAGGTGGAACTCAACGAACGCATCCACGACGAATCCACGCACCCTGTCGAAGACGCGGGCCGTGCCGTCCGCGCACTCATGCATTTCAAACCGGAGAGGAACAAAGCGTGATCACGATTGCAAACCCGCGCCGCCGTGTCTGGGTGGCGCTGGCCATTCTGGCGGTGCTGACCGCCGCTTCGTGCGGCAAGGACCACAACCACGAGCAGGCCCAGAAGTTCAACTTCGAGAAACCGCCCGAGGGCGACCGCGGCCTGAACCAGACGGAACTGGACAGCCTGCGTTCCATGAAGATCACGCACCGCGTCACGCGCGACGAGTACTGGGACATGAAGGGTGGCGTGGTGGCCAACGACCGTCTGGAGGTGTGGTACGCGGACCGCAAGATCTACGTGCTGCAGGCGATGGCGGTGCTCAAGCAGATGGACCAGATGGCGGACCAGATCAAGAAGTCGTTCGGCCAGTTGCCGGAAGAAAAGCTGGTCGTGCTCACTGCACCCGACATGAAGACATTCCAGAGGGCCACCGGCAAGGACTGGTGGGACTATTCGGCCATCAAGGGTGACACGCTCAGCATGCAGACACCCATGACGCTGTACATGCGCGGACTGTTGCAGGTGGCGGCGCGCCGGGAGTACAGCCGCTGGGCGATGGGGCACTTCACGCGCGAAAAAGGACCGCAGTGGGTGGTGTGGGGCACGGCCGCCTACCTCGGCGGCGAGCGCGACGTGTTCCGTGGTCAGCGCAAGGAGTACGCAAATCGCCCGCTGCTCATGGATATCAAGGACATCGAAAAGACGCTCGCGGAGGACAAGGACCGCCTCGAAATGCGCCGCGCCATGTACAACGCGTATCTGATGGTGAACCAGCTGGTCGAGAGCAAGGGCATGCCTTCGGTGGCCGCGTTCGTGCTCGCGCTGGGCGAAGAGTCCACGCCGGATGCCGCCGCGCAGCGCATCTTCCACACCTCCTACGCCGATGTGGTGGCGCAGGCGCAGACGTGGAAGGAACCGGTCGTCCCGCAGTAGGGCTCCGGCCGGTTTCTCACTCGCTCCACGAACGCCGGGGCACGATCAGACGCGCCAGCAACAGACCGGTGACGATCGCCACCGCCGCGGCGATCATCGAGATGGCGGTCTGAATGCCGGCCACGGGGTCGCGGTCGATGATGTGCGTGATGCTCAGAAATCCCACGCTTCCCGGCACCAGCATGATGATGCCAACGGTCGACGTGACCAGCGCCGGCTGTCCCTTCCAGCGCGAATAGAGCCCGCTCGCGATTCCCACCGCCAGCGCCCCGCCGAACGCGCCGTTGGCCACACCCAGCGCCTGCGATCCCAGCCGCGCGCACCAGAACGCCAGCGCGCAGATGGCGACCACCGGCAGCGTGTCGCTGAGACTGACCTGGAACCGCACCATGAATCCGATGGGCGCCAGCACCAGCGCGAGGTACAGCGTCCACGCCGGAAGCGGAATCGCGGCGGCCGTGGTGGGCGGTGAGAAAATCACGATGCCCAGCTTCAATCCCACCGCGAGTCCGAATGCAATCGTCATGAAGAGAATCAACGCCGACATCATGCGCGACGTCCCGCTGGCGAGATGCTGCGTCGCGAGTTCGCTGATGGCCGTGGTCACCGTGAGACCGGGCAGCAGGATGATCAGCCCGCCGCAGGTGGCGATGAAGAGCGATACCGGCGGCATCCACGCCGCCGCCGCGCACGCCAGCAGTCCGGCGAAGAAGGCCGACATGGGTTCGGCCATCCCGTAGCGCAGCGTGCGCCGCGCCAGCAATGACAGCAGCCCCGTCACAAAACCGATCACGGCGCACGTCAGCGCATCCCTCCAGCCCCCGCCGAAGAACAACGCCGAACACGCGGACGCCACCATGGCCGCGACCACCGTGGCCTTGCCGCGGTAGCGCGGCAGCGTGGCGCGGATTTCGTCGATGCGTTGCGACGCGTCATCGGGTGACATCCGCCCCTCGGCCAGGTCGTGTGTCAGGCGGTCGAGCTGCGAAAGTTTGTCGAGATTGACGCCGCCCGGGGCCACGCGAATCAGAAATGTCTCCTCGTTACCCTGCATCTCGAGGGTGGCGAAGATGGCGGTGGGTGTGGCGAAGAACTCGCCGTGCACGCCGAGCCGCGCTGAGACGGCGGTGAGCGCGTCCTCGAGGTGGGGAGCGGTGTAGCCGTAGCGGTGCAGCGCACGCGCAAGCTTTTCGATCAGTTCAAACGTGCGGCGGTACGGCTGTTGCGCGGTTGCGCCGGACGATTGTGCGGCGCGCGCCTCGGCCAGGGCGCGCTCATCGAGAAGTGGACGGTCGCGCCAGAATGCCCGGGTGAAACGGCGAATCATATGGTTTACGAGGTGCTTGAATCGGTTTTCGGTTGCTGCTAAGTTATAGCACTCTTCAAACCGATTTGGTGAGGGATACCCCGGCTGGGGGGTCGTCTAGTGGCAGGACAACTGACTCTGGATCAGTTTGCGGGGGTTCGAATCCTCCCCCCCCAACCAGCTTGAAAGCATGCGCCCGGCGCGGATGTCATCCGGCCGGGCGTTGGCATTTTCAGGCGGCGCCGGCCGCGTTGCGCTTCTTCCGGGTCTGGTAGAGGATCACCATCACACTCGCCCACGCCATGATGGCGGCCGCCCAGATGTAATTCCGGTAATGGTGTACCAGCGATGATGCGCGCGTGGCTTTCTCGAGGTCGTTGCGCAGCGTGGCCGCGTCAAACGAGACGCCGCTCTCGTACCCCTGCACTTCCAGCGTGGGAGTGAGGATCGCAATCACGTTGGCGTGCGCGAACCCGCCCTCGGGAAGCGGCGCATAGTTGAAGTCGATGGCCTTCAGAAGCGCCTGCAGATTCTCCGGCGTTGCCACCGCCAGCCGCCATCCCGCCGGCAGATTCATCTCCTGGCGGTAGGCGCGCAACTGCGCCGGACCGTCCGCCGGATCGAAAGAAACCGTAAGCACCTGATAGCCCACACCGGGTTCGCCGATCTGCGCCAGCGCATCGCGCAGACTGGCCGTGATCAGCGGGCAGGTCATGCGGCACGACGTGAAGATGGGACTCACGATGACGGGTCTTCCCGCCAGCGTGCTCAGTGCAAACGTGGTGCTGTCTTCGCCGATCAGCGTGACGTCGGGAACGTGGGTGCCACGGGTACGGGCTTCATCGGGAGGCTGGGGAACCTGGGCCCGGGCGGCCAGTGAGGCCGACAGGCCGAGCGCGATCACCAGGAGCAACGCCGTGCGGCGTGACAGCGGCATTACGACTGGTCGCCGAGCAGCGCCCGCTTGCGATGTGTGGCCAGCGCCATATCGGCAAGCGACGTGGATTCCAGATAGTTGCGGATGCGCTCACGAATGGGTTTCCACCGCTCGTGCAGCGGACAGGGTGTGTCGTCCGAACAGCGCGCCAGTCCCACCGCACAGGCGTCCAGGTAGGTGGCACCGTCGATGGCATTGTAGATGTCGTAGAGGGAGATGCTGTCCGCGTCCTTTGCCAGCGCGAAGCCGCCCCCCGGTCCCTTGCTGGAATGCAGGAGCCCCGCGCGCACCAGCGTCTGGAAAATCTTCCCGAGGAATGGCCCGGGGATATGTTCGTGGGTCGAGATGTCGCGGGCCAGCAGGCGCGTGCCCTTCTCGAAACCGGCCACGTAGGTCATGGCGCGAATTGCATATTCGCATGCACTGGAATGAATCATTGGAGCGCAACCCTCTTGGATTAAGGGACCTGAATCCCCGCAATTATGTATCCTCCCGCATCCTCTGTCAACTAGGCCACTTCAGAGGATGCCCGGCTTGACATGGGGCGGGGGGCTGGATATTCTTGGCGCCCTGTCCGGCCCCTTCGTCTAGCGGTTAGGACGTATGGTTCTCAGCCATAAAACAGGGGTTCGATTCCCCTAGGGGCTACCATCGAATTTTTCGGGAGACCTGCGTTGCCGTGGGTCTCCCTGTTTTTTTGAGGAAAGGCTGTCCTGATGTCCAATCAACCCGTGTCGCGCCGCCGGCGCTCATCATCCCGGAAACAGAAATCCCGCCGCCGAACCCTCACGCCCCGGGGTCCCAAATCCCGCGACCGCCACTGGCTATACCAGGAGTCGGTCCAGAGTCCCGACGTTCACTTCGGGTTCTTCGATCGCGCGTATCGCCGGTTGAACGGATCGACACCGCGCGTGCTGAAAGAAGACTTCTGCGGCACCGCGCTGCTGGCGTCGGAGTGGGTGGAATGGCGGCGCGAGAACACCGCCATCGGTGTGGACCTGCATGCGCCCACGCTGGCGTGGGGCAAGAAGTACAACCTTGCGCGCCTCACGCCCGAGCAGCGCGCGCGCGTGCGCCTGCAGCGGGCCAATGTGCTGCACGTGACGCGGCCGCGCGCCGACCTGGTGGTGGCGCTCAATTTTTCGTATTTCATCTTCCGGACGCGCGATGCGCTGCGTGAGTACTTCCGCGCCGCACGCCGCTCGCTGGCGCCGGGCGGCATGTTCATCGGCGACATCTTCGGGGGATGGGATACGCAGAAGCCGAAAACGGAGCGCACGCGCCACAGCGGATTCACGTACTTGTGGGAGATGGACCGCTTCGATCCGGTCACGAACTTCGTTCGTTTTCACATTCACTTCGAGTTCCGCGACCGGGGCGGCATCCGGCGGGCCTTTACCTATGACTGGCGCCTGTGGAGCATTCCGGAGATTCGCGAGATCCTCCACGAGGCCGGGTTCCGCCACGTGGACATCTACTGGGAGGGCATCGACCGCCGCAGCGGCCACGGGAACAGCGTCTTTCGCAGGGCCGAACGGGGTGAAAACGCCCCGGGCTGGATTGCCTTTTTCGTGGCGTACGACGGCGCAAAAAGGCGGTGACATCACCGGTCCACTGCGCGACAGTGATATAGTCGCGGAGACCTCGTCGCGTGATCGCGGGTCCTGTCACCGGCCACCCCGGAGCAACTTCGCTCCGCTCGTTGCCGGGGTCCCCGTCCGGTGCCACCCGCTCGCGAGCTGCAGTCAGCACGAGCGCGAACGACCATGGCGGACGGTGCGCGACTTTGAGACGCGCGCTCAGAACCATGGAAGGCGTGCGGCGAGCAGGAGCGCGAGTCCGACCATGTCGTTCGGGCGGAGCTGGACGAGGCACCCGAGTTCGAGCGAAGCTGGCAAAGAGGGGAAACCATGTTCTTCCGTCAGATCTACGACCGCCGGCTGGCCCAGTACGCCTACATGATCGGCTGTCAGGCCACCGGTGAGGCCATCGTGGTGGACCCCATGCGCGACGTGGACAGCTATTTCAAGCTGGCCGCCGCCGAAGGCCTCAAGCTGGTCGCCACCGCCGAGACGCACATTCACGCCGATTTTCTCTCCGGAGCGCGCGAGATGGCGGAACGGGGTGTGACGGTGTACGCGTCCGCGGAGGGCGGGGCCGACTGGCAGTCCAACTGGCTCACCGGGAACAACTATCCGCACCGTCTCGTTCACAACCGCGATCACTTCATGATCGGGCGCATTCGCTTCGACGTGTGGCACACGCCCGGTCACACGCCCGAACACGTGTGCTACCTGGTGACCGACACTCCCGCAGGCGCGTCGATTCCGCTCGGGCTGCTCTCCGGCGACTTTGTGTTCGTGGGCGACGTGGGGCGGCCGGATCTGCTCGAGAGCGCGGCGGGCCAGGTGGGTTCGATGGTGCCGGGGGCACATTCCCTGTATGCATCCATCCAGCAGTTCCGCGAACTCAACCCGTCGATTCAAGTGTGGCCGGCGCACGGCGCGGGCAGCGCGTGCGGCAAGGCCCTGGGTGCCGTGCCCATGTCGACGGTCGGTTACGAACTGGCGTGCAACCGGTCGCTGGCCGCGGCCACCAGTCCGGATGCATTCACGACCTACATTCTGGAAGGCCAGCCCGAGCCGCCGTTGTACTTTGCGCGCATGAAGCGCGACAACCGCGACGGCCCGCCGGTGCTGGGGAAGATTTCCGAGCCGCGCATGATTCCCGCCAACAAGCTGGCGGATCTCTCCGGGGCCACCGGCGTGGCGGTCCTCGACACGCGTTCGTGGGAAGAATATCGCCGCGCTCATCTGCCCGGCGCGCTGTTCACGCCGCTCAATTCGCAGTTCAATACCATTGCGGGTTGTTACGTCCCGGAGAAGATGCCCATCGTGTTGCTGGTCGAGGAGTCGCGCGTGCGCGAGGCGGTGGTCGATCTCATCCACGTGGGACTCGACAACGTGATCGGCTTCGCCACCCCCGACATGTTCACGGCCTATGCTGCGAAGGGCAAGGCCGGTTCGGTGGCCGAGATCGATATCGGTGATCTCGCGCGCATGGCCAACGGGGCGTTCATCCTGGATGTGCGTCGCAGCGCGGAGCTCGCGGAGAGCGGACGCATTGCGTCGGCGCACAACATCGCGCACACGCGCCTGCTGGACCGCATCAGCGAAGTGCCGCGCAATCAGCCCGTATTCGTGCACTGCTCATCCGGGTCGCGCTCGCGCTACGCCGCGGGCCTCCTGGACCGCATGGGTTACCGCGTTACCAACGTCGCGGGGGGATTCGACGCCTGGAGGGCAGCGGGCGGAAACGTCGCAACCGCGTGACAGCCGCACACGCCTTCGGAGGGTTATCATGCAGTTCCTCGTCTATGGCGCGGGCGCAGTCGGCAGCGTGCTGGGCGGGATGTTGTCGTTGAATCACCACGACGTGTGCCTGATCGGCCGCGACGCCCACGTGAGCGCGGTCAATGCGGACGGCCTCCGCATCAAATCGACCACCGCCGAGTATCACGCCCATCCCATCGCCGCCGTTTCCATTCCGTCCGACATCGCCGTACGTACCGAATGCGCGATTCTGGCCGTCAAGACGCAGGATCTCGCCGCATCCATCGATACACTCGCGGCGCACCTGCCCGCCGGTCTTCCCGTGATATGCGTGCAGAATGGCGTGGCCGCCGAAGCTTCGGTTGCCCCGCGTTTCCCCCACGTGTACGGTGGCGTGGTGCGCATGACGTGTTCCATGGTGCAGCCCGGCCACGTGTCGTTTCAGTCCGGTGGCCGCGTGGTGATCGGAAAACATCCCCGGGGGACGGATGCCTTCGCGCGCTCCTTCGCCGGTGCGTTGACGGCGGCGGGCTTCGACGCCGTGGTCTCACGGGACATCATGGCGGACCGCTGGCTCAAGGTGGCCGTCAACGTGCAGAGTGTGTTTCACGCCGTGATCGATCCCCGCGATCACGACACCAACGAGTTTCACGCCCTCAAGGCGGGGATCCTGGAAGAAACGCGCCGCGTCTTCAAGGCGGCGAAAATACGCGCACGCTCCTGCGACGGGCGCGACCCCTCCATCGATGCCATGATCGAGGAGTTGCACCGACCGCGCGCGCGGCGCACCGCTCACGGTGTAAAGCTGCGCAACTCCGTGTGGCAGGACCTCCACCTCAAGCGGCGCAGCATCGAGGCGGAGTTCATTCACGGCCCCGTCATCGCGCTGGGTGAGGCGCACAGCGTACCCACGCCCTACAATCGCGCGGCGCTGGAGCTGGTGCAGCAGTGCCACCGCGAACAACTCGGGCCGGAAGCACTGCGCCTGTCCGACGTCATGGCGGCCATCGAGCGCGGAGGGGGCGCACGGTGAGGAGTCTTCGTTTCGGGCTGTGGCTGGTGTTTCTGCTCGCCGCCAGCATCATCCTGATCCGGACGCTGGGGCACGCCCCGCGGCACGAAACGCCGCACGAGCGTCTGGCGCGCCTGGTCGGGCAACAGCCGACGACCATCGACCTGAACCGACTCAAGAACGCGGGTGCGGCCGATCTCTATCAGCTGGGAATGGGTTACCTGCAGCTGTGGCGGGTGCACGATGCCACCACGCTCTTCGAGAAGGCGGTCGCCGCGGACTCGACCTACCACAATGCGTGGATACGGCTGGTTGAGTGCTATGCGAACCCCATGGTGGAAAACGAACGGGCCCTGGCGCGGGCGCTGGAGCGCGCGCGTGCCACCTCCCCGGGCGACACCCTGTTCGTGTCCGGGTTGCGCGCGCTGTATGAGACGCAGGATTTTTCCGCGGCCATTGCGTCGCTTTCCTCCGTGCTGCGCAGTCCACACCCGCCCGCCGACACGCGCTACTACCTGGCGCTCGCGTACTACCGGCTCGGGCGCCTGCAGGATTGCTTCAAGTATCTCCAGCCGCTGGTCAAGCGTGACGCCACCGAGGGGCGCGTGGCCGAGCTATCCATCAAGCGCTACGCCGCCGCGGGCGAGCTGGACCACGCCGCACGCGATGCCGCCGACCTGGCCAGCGTGTACCCGGAGGAAGCGACGCCGCAGGCGCTGATGGCGCAGATCGAACTGGCGCGCGGCAACAGCTCGGCGGCGCTGGAATACGCGGGCCATGCCCTCGATCTGGACGCGCGCTGTGTGCCCGCGATTCTCACGCGCTCCTGCCTGTACGCGCGCGCCGGCGACTACGAATCGGCGCGCGTGAGCTACGAAAAGCTGATGCTCTTCGACGACATGGTGCTGTCCTCGATCGGGAGCGAGGGAATTGCGTTCGTCGATTTTCTGGCGGGCGACTTTGACGACGGGCAGGATGTCATGGACGAAGCCATCCGCCAGGCGATGGCGGCGGGAGCGCACCGGCGCGGACTGGCGTTGTCGTCGCTGCTGGTGGAATACCTGTGCCAGCTGGGGCACGCCGATGCCGCCGAGAGCGTGGTGGAACGCTGGGTGACGGAATTCGGCGACGTGCCGGTACGGCTCGCGCGGGCCCGCATTCAGCTGCTGAAGGGGAACTTCGACGCGGGTGACGACGTGCTGGCCCACCTGACCAGCGAGAAGACGTGGGTGCTGTGGTCGCGGCGGCTGGCCCTGGATCCCACCGAACTGGTTGCGCTCTCCGAGATCGCGCAGGAAAAGCAGGGCGACGCGCTCGACCGGCTCATGCGCGACGAAAAGGACCGCGCGGCGGTGGACGCGGGCGCCGCGCAGCGGCGCGACTTCTTCGCCGGCTACGCCGCCTTCCAGAGCGGCAACGCGGAGGCGGCCATTGTCAACTTCGAGGATGGAGCGCGGCGCTTCTACGGCGTCGAGTTTCCCTATCACGGTGACCCGGTGCTGTACGTGCAGTCGTACTTCTACCGCGCCGAAGCACAGCTCGCCGGCGGGCGTCACGCCGCCGCCAGAGAGAGCTACACCACGTTTCTGGGGTACTGGGGTGAGGCCGCCTGGGATCTGGATGCCGTGGCGCGCGCCCGCCAGAAACTCAAAACCCTGGGGGAAGCAACCGCTCCGCCCCAGGGCTGAGAAACCGTTCGCCGCGCGTTTCCCGCGCTGACCACGGCGACGATCAGGGGAAGATCCCGCGTTCCTTGTGGGCCGCTTCGATCCGGCTCAACGCCAGCGACAGGGCCCCGATGCGGGGTTCCACCTTCCGTTTCTTGATCTCCTCGAGAACGTGTTCGGTGGTCCGGGCCATCATCCGCTTGAGCTCCATGTCCACACGCTCGAGCTCCCACACCTCGCTGATCTTGTTCTGCACCCATTCGAAGTAGCTCACCGTCACACCGCCCGAGTTGGCGAGGATGTCGGGGATCACGGTGATACCGCGGGCGAGCAGCCGCTGCTCGGCCTCGAGCGTGGTGGGACCGTTGGCGCCCTCGACCACGTACCTGGCGGTGATGTACTTCTCGTTTTCGATGTCGATGCTGCGTTCCAGCGCCGCAGGGATGAAGACATCCGCCTTGGTTGCGAAGAACTCCGGAACCGAGATCTCTCTCGCCCTGGGGTAGCCCTTGACGCCGCCGTGCGCCTTGACGTAGGCCGCCAGGTCGTGCGCGTCGATGCCGTCGGGACTGCTGATGGAGCCCGTGTGATCGTCGACGGCCAGCAGACGGGCGCCGGCATCCTGCATGATGCGGGCCGCCCACGAACCCACGTTGCCGTAGCCCTGCACGAAGAACGTGGACCCCGGGATCTTGAACCCATCGTGCTTTGCCCACACTTCGAAGCAATAGAAGAGCCCCTGCCCGGTCGCCTTGTCGCGACCCAGGCTTCCGCCCTGGAGGATGCTCTTGCCGGTCACCACGCCGCGCGTGGCGTTGCGGTCGGAGGCGTTGTACATGGTCATGTATGTGTCCATGATCCAGACCATCTCGCGCGGGCCGGTGCCCACGTCGGGGGCGGGAATATCGTACTCGGGTCCAATGTTGTTCCCGAGCGCATACGTAAAGCGCCGCGTGATGCGGCGCAGTTCGGGTTCGGAGAATTCGCGCGGGTTGAGCGTCACGCCGCCCTTGGCGCCCCCCATGGGAATGCCCATGAGCGCGGACTTCCACGTCATCCACTGGGCCAGGGCCTTGACCTCGGCGAGATCCACGGACTCGTGGAAACGAATACCGCCCTTGTACGGGCCGTTCGTGTTGTTGTGCTGGATCCGATATCCGCGGAACATCCGGATGGTCCCGTTGTCCATGGTGACGGGGAAGTTGACCACAATCTCATTCTGTGGCTCCGACAACACCGCTTCCACGCTGGGGTCCAGATTGATGACGGCGGCCGCCTTCTTGAACTGGGCGGACGCCATCTGGAACAGATTCATTTGATCGCTCATTTCGGTCTTTCTGTCTTGGAGAGTTTGCATGGTGTTTTCCGCGCGCCATCCAGGCGCGTTCGATCCGGGCGACTCTATCAAATCGGGGCTTTTCGATGCAAGCGGGCGGGGCACGCCATTCCCGCCCCGGAGAGCGGCAGCTGCAAGTCTGAAAACGGGTTGGGCCTTGCCGGCGTCCCGGGACGGGAGCCGGGCCCCTCTATTTATAGGGCGACGACCACGGGCCACCCCGGCCCGGCCGTTCCCGGTCGGTGGGGTGGGATCGACGGCGGGTTTCTCGACGCCACCCGACGGGTTTCGGCCCATTCGTCACCGGCCGTCACCCCGGTTGGTGTGTGCGCGGGTCAAGGGTGACCGGCACCGGCAGGGCGGTGTGCGCAAGGCCGGGTGACACCACACTCGCGCCCGGTTTGATGAGTGCAAATCGCCGGCACCGACGCGATGACGCGTGCGCTCGTCGTGAAGAACTCCGCGTGGGAATCGAATCATTCGATGATGTGCGCATCACGCGCGCGGTGTTCTGGAAAGGCGCCCGGTCGTGTTACGCGAGTGCGCCGCGTCGTGCATCAGACATGCCTCACTGACCCATCGAGGGGTCAAAACCGGTGCCTCATAAAAATTTTTTATTGACAGGGTATCCGGTTATGCAAAAATCCGCCCTAACGGTGAAGCGGCACTTGGCTGCGACACTCGTTGAACGTTGGTTGGTCAACCCTGAAGTAGCGGGTGAAGCTTCACTCGCGCAAAGGAAGGAAAAATAAAAATGGCAGCTAAGAGGAAGGCGAAAGCCAAAGGCAAGGCCAAGAAGAAAGCCAAGAAGAAAGGCAAGAAGTAACACTTTTTGCTTTGGCTGCGGCCTTGCAGGCTGCGGTACTTCGAGAAGGGAGACGCAAGTCTCCCTTCTCTTTTTTTTGCCTGCACGGGCGCTGCCACCGGCGAGTCCCGCCCGGGATGACCAGTTGACACACGCCGCGGTTTCTCCTATACCTAGCGGCGTTTAAGCAGCCCAACACGATTCTCGAGGATCGCGGGAGCGACACCCGCACAGGAGAGGCAATGGATCTTGTACCCAGGGCAATGTTTCTCACCAAGGGCATGGGCCGCCATCGCGAGCAGTTGACCAGCTTCGAGCTGGCGTTGCGGGACGCCGGGATCGCCCAGGTGAACCTCGTGACGGTCTCGAGCATCTTCCCCCCGTACTGCAAGATCGTGCCCAAGCACCGCGGGGTCGATATGCTGACTCCGGGGCAGGTGGTTTTCTCGGTCATCGCCCGTATGTCCACCGACGAGGCCTTCCGGATGACGGCCTGTTCCATCGGTGTGGCCATTCCGGGCGACCCCAAGAAATACGGATATCTCTCCGAGCACCATGCGTATGGCCAGAATGAGAAGCAGGCCGGCGACTACGCCGAAGACCTGGCGGCCAGCATGCTGGCCACGACACTGGGCATCAACCTGGATCCCGACCGCGCCTGGAACCAGCGCAAAGAGCAGTGGAAGATCGGCCGTCAGATCGTGCGCACGACCAACATCACGCAGACCGCGGTGGGCAAGGAAGGTCTGTGGACCACCGTGATCGCGGCCAGCGTGTTCTGCGCCTACTAGAGTCCGCGTGACTACGAACCGTCCCGGTTTTCTTGAAGACGACCTGGATCCCGGGGACATCGTTCTCCCCGAGAACGGGTACGTGCTTGCATTGCTCCCCTACGAGCAGACCACCACGTATGCAAAGGGCGTGGGCCGCGCACCCGAGGCCATCGTCGAGGCGTCGGGTCACGTCGAGCTGTTCGACGAAGTGCTGGAGGTGGACGCGTCGCGCCACGGCATTCTCACCGTCCGCCCCGGAGTCACCGACCTCGCCTCCATCACCCGTGCCGCCAGGCAACTGCGCAGCGACCATCCCGACGCATTCCTGGGGTTCATCGGTGGCGAGCACGCCGTCACGCCGGCGGTGCTGGATGCACTCGCGCGTCCCGGCATGGGCATTGTGTGGATCGACGCACACGCAGATCTGCGACGGGAATTTCACGGACGCGCCGACAATCACGCCTGCGCCGGGCGCAACAGCCTCACGCACGGGCCCATCGTCCAGGTGGGAATCCGCACGCTGGCGGAAGAGGAATGGTCGTTTCTCAAGTCCACCGACCGCGTGAAGGCGCACCGCCACTGGACCGAGCAGGCGCGGGCCGACATTCTGGCCCTGCCCGACGAGGTCTATCTCACCGTGGATTTCGACGGATTCTCGCCCGAAGTGATTCGCGCGGTGGGAACACCGGAGCCCGGTGGGTTGTACTGGGAAGAGGTCATGGAGATTCTCGAGACGGTGTTCCGGAACAAGCGGGTGGTGGCGTTCGATGCGGTGGAGCTGTGTCCCAACGACACGGACATTGCATCATCGTTCACGGCAGCGAGGCTGGTCTACAAAGTGCTCAACTATCATGCGCGGTTCGCGCGCGCATGAGCTACCGGGAGCGGGCGACGAAGTAGATTCCGAGGGCGATCAGCAGGATGGGAAACACCGGCTGATTGAGAATTCCAAGGGCATTCAGCAGCCACACCAGGCCCAATCCCACCAGAATCAACCCCAGCCGCGGAGATCCCCTGGCCGGTTTCGTGGCCGGCGCAGCGGACGATTCCGCGCCGGATTGCGCACTGTCCGCATTCGTTGCACCGGTGTTCCCCCGTGTGTCGAATTCCTCTTTCAGCGTCTGCTTACCCTTTTCGTACGCATCCTCGAGGACATGCACACCATCGGATACAGCGCGTGAAACGTGGTCTGCGGCACGGTCAAGACGGTCTTCCCAGTGCTTCTGATCCATGTGTTGATCCTAGTGCGGACCGCGCATTACGTCAATTATACAGCGAGTGCGAAAATGGGACCCCACGTCCACCAGTCAATTTTGTGTTGACATGATTTTTGCGAAGGGGGATTTTAGTCCCGTTGGTACCAACTGACCGGTGGCATTCCCGTCACCGGAGCAAGAAAGGAAGGAACCATCATGGCGGCTAGAAGAAGAAAAGCCAAAGCCAAGGGCAAAGCCAAGCGTAAGGCAACGAAGCGCAAAGCTACAAAGCGCAAAGCTACAAAGCGCAAAGCGAAGCGCAAAGTTCGTCGCGCCAAACGCAAAGTTCGTCGCACACGTCGTAAGGTGCGTCGCGTTGTTCGCAAGGTGAAGCGGAAAGTTCGCCGCGCGAAGCGCAAAGTCCGTCGGAAAGTTCGCCGGAAAGTAGCGGCGAAGATGATGGAAGGAATGGAGATGTAGCCCGTTCGGGCACTCCATTTGGTGTCTCGGGAGGGAAGACCTGTGGGTCTTCCCTCCTTTTTTTTGCGGCCAGCCGTCCCGGGCAGTCGGCGGCTGGATATGCCGCAGGCGTCCCCGTATAATAGCCACCTCCATGAACACATGCATGTTTGCCGCGGATATACACGGCCGGGTGGATCACTACCGGAAGCTGTTCACGGCCATCGAGACCGGGCGTCCCCGCGCCGTGTTCCTCGGCGGTGATTTGCTCGCCCATGCCCACCTCTCCGGTGGCGGTGGGGAATTCATCCGCGAATTTCTGGGCTCACACCTGGCTGCCCTGCGCGCCCGCCTCGGCGAGAGCTACCCCCGCATCTTTGTCATCCTGGGAAATGATGATCCGGCACAGGAAGAAGCCGCGTGCACCGAGCTGGCGGCGCGCCACCTGTGGGACTACGTGCACCTTCGCCGCACGGAATTCGAGGGTCACGCGATATACGGCTACGCGTTCGTTCCCCCCACGCCGTTCGGTCTGAAAGACTGGGAGCGCTACGACGTGTCGCGCTATGTTCCGCCCGGTTGCGTGTCGCCCGAAGCGGGGCATCATTCGGTCGCGGTGGATGCGCACGTGGTCAAGTATGCGACGATTCAGGACGACCTGGCGCGGCTGGCGGGAGACGACGCGATGGAGCGGGCGGTGCTGCTGGTTCATTCGCCTCCGCACGAAACGGCGCTGGATCGCGCCGCGCTCGACGGCCGCATGATCGACGGAGTTCCCATGGACGTGCACGTCGGGAGCATTGCCGTGCGGCGCTTCATCGAGACGCGGCAGCCGCTGCTCACGCTGCACGGCCACGTGCACGAATCGGCGCGTCTGACGGGGAGCTGGCGGGACCGGATCGGGCGCACCCACATGTTCTCGGCGGCGCACGACGGCCCCGAGCTGGCGCTGGTCGGCTTCGACCTGGATGATCTGGAGGGCGCCACGCGCCGGTTGCTGTAGCTATTCCTCCGTCTCGCGCGGACCGAGGGGAAGCGCCCGCGCGGCGTCGGTGACGGCGTCGATCTTCGCGGCGTAGCTGTTGCCGGCGGCGATATCCGCGTCGGTGACGATGTGAACATCCAGAAGCCCATCGGTCGTGTACCCCGTGCGCAGATAGTTCATCTCGGCCAGCGACCGGCTCCACCCGTCCAGCCACAGCGCCAGATCCTCGCGCTGCCGCTCGGTTCCCGCAAAGTGCACGATGAGATCGAGATCGCTGGCAGGTCCCGCGGTGGCGTTCTTCGCGCTCCCAAAAACGTACACGGCCTTGACGCCGTAGCGCTGCACGTCGATCTGCGCGGCGATCCGCTCCGCCATGCGCAGGCGCCAGCGCCAGTGATCTTCGCGCGAGGCCTGCACCGGAAGCTCGTCCGGTTGTCTGATTCCCGCCTGCGTGGTCGGCGCGCCCAGGATGCCGACGGCCTGATCCAGGTCGGCGTTGAGCAGCACATGCAGCACCTGGCCCGACGCCTCGGCGGGCACGTCGATCACGCGCACCACGTCCATCAACTCCGCGTACTCGGGGAGGATCTCCGGCAGGGTGTTGCGTGACCATCTCAGAAACCGTTCGTCGAACATGATGCCGGGATCATCCGGGTAGAGCGGTATGTAGCGGATTTCCGCCTCGACCAGGTCCTGGAAGAAGTGGGTGCCGAAGGAGAGTTCGGGCAGATAGCTCCCCTTCTTGCGGGCGATCTCCAGCAGCACGGCGGTGTTGCTGATGTCGGAATAGGTCACTCCCACGCCCAGCCGGATGTCTCCGCGGCTGCCCCATCGGCCGGGCCCCATCAGGATGAACTGCCGTTTGGGAAGGATGGCGTTCAACTTCCCGATCACGCGGCTCACCCTCCGCAGGCCCTGCACGTCCGGGATGCGGCCGTACTCATCCGGGTCCACGTACACGATGTGCGTGATATCGGGCACGCTGCCGTTGGAGATGTGGTGATTGGCGGAGAACACCACCTTCTCACGCGGCAGATCGGGAGGAATCGGCGACGGGGCGTCGCGTTCGGCGTGACTCTGGGCCCGGCACTGCAGGAGGTAGAAGTCCACGCCGTCGTGCGCGAACTCGATGTCCACCGGTGTGTCGAGCGTGTCCCGCAGCAGCGTCAGGAGCGCCGATATCTGCGCAATCAGCGGCGCGTCCGCAATCAGACGCTGGAAGGTGACGACCAGGGAATCCTTCTCCCAGTCCGGTTCCATCCCGGCCGGAGCGCGCACCCGTCCCGGCTCGACCAGCGATACGATGCTGCTCGCCAGCGGAAACTCCTCGCCGTAGGTTCGGAACATGGTCTCGACGGGAACCGTCTCGATGGTGTTGGTTTCGAGATTGATGACATCCATCCGCACGGGCGAGTAACGCACGATTTCATCCGGCGTCACATTGACCTGCAACCCGGGCTGCCCCGGAGCCAGGAGCACGGGATAATCGTCACTCAGGCGGTCCACCGCGCGTGTCCCGAGCCCCGGCACCATGCGCACCAGTCCGTCCTCGCGGTGAATGCGCGGTGACCAGCGGAACTCGTTGTTGCTGAAGGCCACACCCGCGAACGCCGGCATGAAATACTTTCCAACTCTCCGGCCGACCACTTCCTGGATCATGATTCCCATCTCTTCGTGCACGTCGAGCAGCCCGCGTTCGGCGCGATACTGGATGGGATCGGGCCCGAAGACCGAGGCATACACCTCGGCGATGGCGTCCTGCAGGGCTTCCAGGCGCTGTGTCTTGGTCCCCTGGTTGGCCAGGAAGAGGCTCTTGTACTTGCCCGAGAAGGCGCTGCCCACGCGGTCCTCGAGCAGACTCGAACTGCGCACGATGATGGGCCGGTCGCCGAATTCATCCAGCGCTGCCGCCAGTCCCTTGGAAATTTCGGGCGGAAAGCGGGAGTTCTTGAACATCTGAACCAGGCGCGGATATCCCTCGCGCACGCGCTCGATCTCGCGGTACTTGCGATCGTAGGTATCCTCGAGGTTGTTGTAGTGGATGAAATAGAGAATGGTGTCCGAGCTCACGTGCCACGTGCGCGGCGTTTTCAGATTCTTGAACAGGTGGTCGCGTTCCGCGGAACGCGCGACAATGTGCTCGGCCAGAAACAGGCCCGCGCTCTTGCCGCCCAGCTTGCCGTGGCTCTCGGACGAATGAATCACGCGCTGCAGCATGTTATGGAAGTCCGTCACGCGGAAATAGTCCTTGGCGATGCCGACGAACTCGGGGTTGTCGGAGAACAGGAGCCGCACCAGCGCCGCCCGCAACGAGATCTGCACCGAGCGCGACAGCCGGTTTTCGTCCACGTCGGCGCTCTGGAAGCGAAGCACCGCTTCCGCGATTTCGCGCAGCCCGGTGGCCGGATTCTCCAGCACGTCGATCAGGAACCCGGCCTTCTCCTCTTCAATCCATGACTCCAGGTGGCTGAGCAATTCGTCTTCCGTGCAACACTGCGAGGCGAGGTCGAAGGTTTGTTCCATCACGCGCGTCAGGCCCAGCATCGCGCGCCGCGCCAGCGGACGGTTCTGACCGTCGGATTCGTCGGGAGACGCTTCGCTCAGGAACTCGCGCAGCAGCACGTCGGCGCCCTTGCCGCCGATCTCGCACAGCAGATTGATCATCTTGCGCGTCACGCGCTCCAGCAGTCGCGGATCGGTCTTTCCGATGAAGTTCAGGATCACCTTCCAGTCGGGGTGCTCCTCCGCGGACATCTCCCGCGCCACCTTCCAGCTCTGCAGCGCCGAGCGCAGCCGCCGCTGCAAGAGGAAGAACGCAAAGCGTTCGGCAATGGCGTTGATCAGCCGGCGTTCTTCCTTGAGAAAGGGCCCTTCATCCGCGTCCGGCCGCGACTCGGTGTAGAAGACCGCAATCTCACCGACGCGTTCTCCTTCCACGGTCACGTCCGCCCGCTGGCCCCACTGCGTCTCGACGAAGTGTTCGGACTGATACGCGGCGCCGTCCAGCAGCACCCGCGCCACGCAGATGCCGGGGTGTTGCCACCCGGGCGGGATCGCTTCAATGGCCTTGCGTGCGACTTCTTCCACCGGGGCATCGGGGCGGCTCAGCATTTCGTCGACGGCGTAGAGGCAGGTGAGTTCCTTCGCCCGCTCCTGCAGCGCCCACAGAATGTGACGGGTCCGTTCTTCGGATTCGGGCATGGCTAACCAACGCTCCTCATGGTGACAGGACTGCAACCGGAATCATGCATGCCAGATCGCCCCGCGACCGCTGCGGCCGTCGACCTTGATGCGCAGCGGCGACGCGCTGCGCACGTGACACACGTGCTCGGTCTCTTCGACCAGCGTCTGCGCGCGCAGCCAGTCCCAGTCGATGTTGGGCTGCCGGTCGTGACGCACCGCAAGGTAACTGACCTGGAAGCTGGTGATGTTGTGAAAGAAGTGCGACCCCTGGCTGAGCTCCACATTCATGCTGGGCAGCGTGGCCTCGACGATGGCTCCGGCCCCGCAGATGTCGCCCCAGGCCACCGGAATTCCGAGCCACGGATCCGAGCTGCCCCAGCGTCCGAACCCGATGAGAAGGTAGCGCCGCCCTTCATCCAGCAGGCGCAGGTTCAGGCGCTCCAGCTCGCCGGCGATGGCGCGCGTGTCGCGCGCTTCGAACCGTTCCGGCCGCACGAACACCACGTCGCGAATGGTGTCGTCGGCGCCGTTTCCCATCACACGGTCCGACGCGAGCAACAGAGCGGGCGACGCCAGCTCGTCGTCCTCAATGGAAACCTCCGCCTCGGACACCACCATGGGACGAACCTGCAGAAAGGCGATGCGCAGGGGCGCACCGCGCTCGCGTGGCAGCAGCGCGGCGAACTCGAACTCGACCGCGGCGCCGAACGCCCTGCCGGAGGCGTCGAGCAGCGCGCTCACGACATCCTGGAACGGAAGGTCGTGCATTTCCAGCAGCGGGGCGAAGGTGAGAACACGCGGGCCGTCGACACCCGTGCCCATCACCACACGGTCGCGTTGTCC
Source organism: Candidatus Krumholzibacteriia bacterium (assembly GCA_035687255.1). GTDB lineage: Bacteria > Krumholzibacteriota > Krumholzibacteriia > WVZY01 > JAKEHA01 > JAKEHA01. The sequence continues at coordinate 32,062 of DASRYI010000054.1, forward strand.
GTCGTACGTGGACGCCGTCCACCGCAGGGTGTCGTCCATCTCGGCGGCGTGCAGGTCCGACTTCACCAGGTATTCGGTTTCGGCGACGGGGTCGTACTCGGGTGCGTCGCCCATATTGACGGCCCAGAATTCGCTCTGCGTGTTCCTGAGCAGGTCCGACGCCGAACCGAAGGGAGGGGGCGCTCCCGGATGGGCGGGCGAATACGACCACGTCACCCCGCCGTCAACGATGGTCTTGCCGAGGCCCAGCGCGAGGTTCACGACGCCTTCGTCCGGCGTCGCGCCTCCGGTCGGATAGAAGTTGTACGAGCGGCCCACGCCGGAGAGGTCGGGGTAGAAGCGCCGGTCGTGCCGTTCTCCCACCACTTCCTGGATGATCACCGCCATCTTCTCGTCCGCGATCGACCGGTCGCAGGTTCGCAGGTAACTTCGCGCGCGCCGCGAATAGACCGATGCGTAGACAAACTTGATGGCTTCCAGCAGCCGGCGGAAACGCACGTTCGGATCCGGCTGGTTGTTGGGGATCATCTTGGTCTGGTAGACGCCCGCGAAGGGCCGGAACATGGCGTCTTCGAGCAGGCTCGACGAGCGGACGGCCAGTGGTGTGTGCACCTGTTCGACCAGGGCGCGCAGATCCCCGACGACTTCCACGGGCATCTCGCCCGCCTGAAACGCCAGCGCAATACGATCGTCGGGGGTGTCGGATGTGGCCAGCGCGGCGAGGCCGTTTCGCTCCACGAAGGCGTCGAACACGCCGGTGGCGATCACCGTGGTCGTGGGAATATCGACGGTGACGCCCGGAAACCGGCCGGCCGCGATCTCCGACTCGATGGTGTTCTTGATGAACACCAGCCCCCGCGCCTTGCCGCCCAGCTCTCCCTCGCCGATGCGGGAAAAGCACTCCCCGCCGCCAAAGAACTCCCGTGTGAAGCGCGGCACTTCGTCGGGACTGAGCTTCGTCATGGGACGCTCTCCTCTACACCCAACCTCGATCACGGCATGCCTTCGCCACCCGGTCGATGGCGATCATGTAGGCCGCGTCGCGCATGGAAATCTTCCGCCGCGTGGCGAGGTCGCTGACCGCCACGAACGCCGATGTCATCTTGAGGTCCAGCCGTCCCAGCACATCGTCTTTCGCCCAGAAGTAGTTCATGTTGCTCTGCACCTGCTCGAAGTAGCTGCAGACCACGCCGCCGGCGTTGGCCAGAAAATCGGGAATCAGGAACACGTTGGCCCTCGCCAGGGCTGCGTCGGCTTCGGGTGCGGTGGGTCCGTTGGCGCCCTCGGCGATCACCTTCACCTGGGTCGAGATCCTGCCGACATTGTCGCCGGTGATCTGATTCTCCATCGCGGCGGGAATCAGGATATCAACGGGCTGGGCCAGCCACTCGTCGCCCGGCAGCACCTCGTAGCCGAGTTCCTTTGCCCGGCCCTTGTCGATCCCGCCGAAGCGGTCGGTGACCGCGAGCAGCTGATCGACGTCGACGCCGTCGCGCTTGCGAAACGCGTAGGATGTCTGATCCTGCTGGTCCCACGACGACACGCAGGTCACGGTCCCGCCGATCTGCTGATACAACCGCACGGCGTACTGCGCCACGTTGCCGAATCCCTGCACGCTGGCGGTGGTGTCCTTGACGCGGATACCCAGCTGGTTAAGCGCCTCGCGCAGCGTAAACACCACACCGAAGCCCGTGGCCTCGGTCCGGCCCAGCGAGCCGCCCATGCCCACCGGTTTGCCCGTGATGGTTCCCGGCAACCGCTCTCCGTAGATGGCTTCGAATTCATCCAGGATCCACAGCATGTGCTGCGCCGACGTCATGACGTCGGGGGCCGGAATGTCCACCGTGGGTCCGAGGTTTTTCGCAAGCTGGCGCACCCATCCGCGGCACACCAGTTCCTGTTCGCGCATGCTCAGGTTGTGCGGATCGCACACCACGCCGCCCTTGGCACCCCCGAGGGGGATGTCGGCGATGGCGCACTTCCACGTCATCCACATCGACAGCGCCCGCACCGTGTCCAGTGTCTCCAGCGGGTGAAAACGAATTCCCCCCTTGCAGGGCCCGCGGGCATCGTTGTGCTGCACACGAAAGCCGCGAAACACCTGAACCTTGCCGTCGTCCATGCGCACGGGGATGGCGAAGCTGAACTCGCGCAACGGGTGGCGAAGCAGCTGCCGGGTGCCTTCGTCGAGTTCCAGGGAACGCGCCACCGAGTCGAACTGGGACTGGGCCATTTCAAACGGATTGAAAGATTTCGATGTCATATGATTTTCTGCTTTCTAAGCCAGGGCGGCCGCCCGGCGGACCTTTCTGGAGTTGCTTGCAAGTGATTTCAGTCTAGCCAGCGCTGCGCGCGTTCGCAACGGCCATTGGTGGCGGCTTGGTGCACGCGGTTTCGGTCACGATGGGTGTCATCGCTGCCACGTCCCGGGTTTGGCCACCAGACCACGGCCGCGCTGCCCGTCAACCACGACGCGTAGGGGATCATGGAGGCGCAGGTGACGCACGTAGGTTCCGCGGTAGTCGCCCGGCGCGCCCGCCAGCCAATTCCAGTCGACGAAACTTTCCGAGTTGTCGCCGTCCACGGTGAGATAACCGATGCCGGACGCGACCAGGTTCTGGAAGAAGTGCCCTCCCTGTGAGGGGACGATGCGCATGCCGCGCATCTGCGTCTCGATGATCACGCGCGCGCCGCTGATCTCGTCCCAGCGAACCGGCACGCCCAGCCACGGATCGGCGGATCCCAGACGTCCGATGGTGATCAGCAGGTAGGGCTTGCTCTGCTGTTCCAGCTCGGTGTTGACGAGCGCCAGCTCGCGCGCCACCACCACGCTCTGTGCCCGGTCGAAACGGTCGGGGTCGACGACCACCACGTCGAGAATGTTGTCACTGGCGCCGTGGCCCAGCACCTGGGTGCTCCGGCACACCAGCGACTCCGGCGCGACATCCACGACGGCCAGACGTTCCACTTCGCGGTCGATCGCCATGGGACGGATCTGGAGCAGGAAGAACTCGCGCGGCGTGCCGGACGGGACCGACAGGTTCACGGCGAACTCGATCTCCACCGGTCCGCTCATCCCGCGCCGTCCTGCGGCCAGCTCGCGCTCAACGATCTCGGCCAGCGGAAACAGACCGCTCTTCAGAATCGGAGCGAATGTGACCACGCGCGTGCCGTCGCGCGAGATGCCGTCGTAGAGGGCATTGTTCTCGCGCGAATAGGTCGATCCAATGGCCCCGAGAACCCCGTCCTGTTCCGCGCGCTCCAGCGATTCCACCACCAGCCGGCCCGGTTCCGCCGGCGCGGTGGCGGTGTCCGGGGCGGGGAGTTCCAGCGCGTAGAAGGTGCGCTGCGAATATCCCACGCCGTCTTCGACACTCGAGAACTGGATCAGGTGGCGCGGATAGCGCGGACAGAACCGGACGGTGGCACGGCCGTCGACCACATGCTTGCCCAGCCCGATTGCGACCACCGCGATGCCGTCTTCCGGCGTCATGGGGTCCGCCGGATAGAAATTGTACGAGCGCGCGACGCCGGAGACGTCGGGATAGTAGCGGTCACCGTGCGGCGCGCCCACCAGCTGCTGCACGACCACCGCCATCTTCTCTTCCTCGAGGCGGTAGGGAGTCGAGCGCAGATAGTGCTTGGCCGACTGGTAGAACGTCGATGCATACACGCGGCGTACGCTGTCCAGAAGCTGTTCGAGCCGGACGGCCGCGTCGCGATGATTGTTGGGCAGCATGAAGGTCTCATACACCCCGGCAAACGGCATGAACTGCGAATCTTCCAGCAGACTCGAGGAACGCACCGAGAGCGGATAGTGCACGGCACCGAGATAGGTCAGCAGCGCGTCGGTCTCTTCCCGGGGAAACGCCGCCGCGCGGAAACGGTCGAGAATCTCCGCGTCGTCGTTGCAGCGAATCGCGAAGGCGAGCAGGTCGTTGTCTTCGATGAAACGGTCGAAGACATCCGTGCCGAGCACGATCGCGGGCGGGACGGAGATGCGCACGCCGGTGGATTCGGTGTCGAGAGCGCCGGTGGCGAGGAGGGTGTTGGCAAACGCCAGCCCGCGCGCCTTTCCACCCAGCGATCCGCCTCCCACGCGCGCGAAGCTGCGCGCAGGATCGAAGGTATCCGCGTCGAAATCGACCACACGGCCGCGCTGGTGCCCCCGCCGGTGCTGCCGGATGCTCTCCAGCAGGTGTTCGCGCAGCTCGGCGATGGATCCGTAGTCCGATACCTTGGAGGGGCGCAGGCGATGGGCCAGGTCGAACTCCGTGCGCGCCTTGAGCCAGCGCGAAAAGTCGTTGCGCCGGCCGTGGTAGGCGATGCTCTCGTCGGGCACCTCGAGCAGCGCGTCTTCGAGTGCGCGCAGGTCCTCGGCGCGTTGCACCTCGGTGCCGTCCGGCCCCCGGAAAATGAAGTCGCCGAAGCCGAAGTGTTCCATCATGTACTGCTTGAGATCGCGCAGGAGCGTGGGCGAGTCCTTGCGCAGAAACGACGCACCCACCTCCTCCGCGCGCGCGCGGTTGGCGGCGTCGTGGGACTGCAGCAGCACGGGAATGTCGCCGTGCGACTGAATTACGTTGCGCGCAAAGTCGAACCCCGCGGCCACGTCGGGGCCGCCGGCGCGGGGAAACTCGATGTCACACACCACTCCGAGGATGGTCTCGTGGTACTGCTCGAAGTATTCCCATGCTTCTTCGTAGGTGCTGCACAGGATGATCTTCGGACGCGCCCGCATGCGCAGCAGCTTGTGCGCCGGGTTCACGCCCTCGGCGATCAGGTCGGCCGTCTGCTCGAAGACCGCCGTGTAGATCAGGGGAAGGTACGAGGAGTAGAACTTGACGTCGTCCTCGATCAGGATGATCGACTGCACGCCCACCAGCGCGGTGTCACGCTCGAAATTGGCACGATCTTCGATCAGGTTGATGATCGCCAGCAGAATGCGAAAATCCCCCTGCCACGCGAACACACGGTCGAAGACGCGCGCGCGATCGCCGTGCAGGAGGCTGGCCAGCTCGCGGTTGTCGTAGGTGAGCAGCACCACCGGCGTGTCGATGCTCTGCTCGCGCAGCCGGTGGACCATCTCCACCGAGTGCATGTCCTCGAGATGCAGCGAAGAGATGATGAGATCGAAGCGCCCCGGTTCTTCGGCCAGCGACAGGGCCTCGTCACCGCGCGACACATGCGTCAGATTGGGCATGTGGGTGAGGCCGAAACCCACGTACTCGTCGAGCAGCGATTCGTAGAGGCTCCCGTCTTCCGAGAGCGTGAACGCGTCGTAGGGACTGGAGATGAGCAATATCTCGCGCACACGAAAGCGCATCAGCTCCTGGAAGAGCTGTGCCGCGTTGCGCGGGGCCGGTCCGAGATCTTCGGGGTGGGCGGTTCTCATGCAAACGAAGCGCCGTGCGATTCCCGCCCGGGGGCAGTGGGCCGGCGGCGGTTGCCCGTCGCCGGCCCCGAATGCATCAGGACAGACCCTGATCCATCATCGCGTCGGCAACCTTCAGGAAGCCTCCGATGTTGGCGCCGTCCACGTAGTTGCCCTTGCGCCCGTACCGCTCCGAGGCGCGCAGGCAGGTGTCGTGGATGCTCCTCATGATATGGTGCAGCTTGGCGTCGACTTCGTCGCGTGACCAGGAGAGACGCTGCGAGTTCTGCGACATCTCCAGCCCGGAAACGGACACGCCGCCGGCGTTGGCTGCTTTGCCCGGTCCAAACAGCACACCTGCTCCGTGGAACACCTCGACCGCGTCGGGCGTGCACGGCATGTTGGCGCCCTCCGCGACCAGGCGAACGCCGGCCTTGACGAGATTCTCCGCATCCTTGGCGTTGATCTCGTTCTGGGTCGCGCTCGGGAATGCGCAGTCGGCCTTGTGCGTCCACAGCGGATTGTAACCCAGCTTGGGATCCACCGCGGTGTAGACAGCCTTCGGGAACCGGTCCGCGTACTCCTTGATACGGCCACGGCGGTTGTTCTTGAGGTCCATCAGGTAGACCAGCTTGTCACGGTCGAATCCCTGCTCGTCATAGATATAGCCGGCGGAATCCGACACCGCGACGACTTTGGCTCCGAGTTGCAGCAGCTTCTCGATGGTGTACTGCGACACGTTGCCCGAACCGGAGACGAGGCACGTCTTGCCCTTCATCTCCTGCTTGTTGGCCGCCAGCATCTCGAGCGCGAAATACACGCACCCGTAGCCCGTCGCTTCCGGCCGGATCAACGAACCGCCCCAGCCGAGGCCCTTGCCGGTCAGGACACCCGTGAAGTGGTTGCGCAGCCGTTTGTACTGTCCGAACAGATATCCGATTTCACGACCACCCACGCCGATGTCACCGGCCGGCACGTCGGTGTCCGGTCCGATATGGCGGAACAGTTCGCTCATAAAGCTCTGGCAGAAGCGCATCACTTCGTCATCGCTCTTGCCTTTGGGATCGAAGTCGCAACCGCCCTTGCCGCCGCCCATGGGCAGCGTGGTCAGGCTGTTCTTGAACACCTGTTCGAAGGCGAGGAACTTCAGAATGCCCAGATTCACGGACGGGTGGAAACGAAGACCACCCTTGTACGGGCCGATGGCGCTGTTCATCTGAACGCGGAAACCGCGGTTCACATGAACTTCTCCACGGTCGTCCTGCCACGCGACTCGGAACATCACGACGCGCTCGGGCTCGACGATGCGTTCGAAGATCTTCTTCTTGCGATACTCCGGACGGGCCTCCAGAAGGGGCGCGATAGATTCAGCAACCTCGTGGACAGCCTGGTGAAATTCTGGCTGCGCGGGATGCTTCTCCTTTACCTCGGCCATTACATCCGATACGTAATTCGACTCTAGGGTTGCTTTCATAAGAGGCAGGACTCCTTTCGGTTCGCGGCAAATGAGGCGGGCGCGCTGGGCGTAGCTGTAGGGCAATGGAAACGTTCAGTAACGCGTCCTGTGCTGCACAGAGTAGGACAATTGAGTCCTATTTGCAAGGTCGGTGTTCGCGAAAAGCCGCGCGGAAGGCCTGGTAAGATATACTAATGTATAGACTTACGTGATGGTGCGGCGAACCATCCCGCGCATCATCTATTCATTCTATAGGGGGAGCGTCGCGGTGGTTGTCACGATCGTGGCGGCGCGTGATCCAGCCCGCCACGATGTCACGCACGATGTCCTTGCACCCCAGTCCAAACGCCAGCGCGGCGCCGAAGGCGACGGCGCCCACCACCACCAGAAAGGTGTCGGTCAACAGCCGGCTGGCGATCTGCAACTGCTCGAACGCGACGGCCAGCGCGAAGAACACGATCACATATTTCACCAGCCGTCCCAGCGGGCGGGCCACCGATATGCCCGCATTGGCGGCCGCCAGCTGCACGGCACCGCCGAAGAACGAGCCGATGACGATGCCCACCACCGCGATCACCACGGCGACGCCGACGTGCGGCAGGTAGTTGAGCACTTCACCGAAGAAGTCCACGATGGTCTGCAGACCCAGGGCCCAGCCCAGCATCTGCAGCGCGAGGACGAGGACCAGCCAGTACACGATGGTGGCCGCGACTTCCGCCACGGTGTAGCGGGCGTCACCGCGCGCCAGCAGCGCGCTCAGACCCATGCGGTCGGACACCCGGTCGAGGCGCAGTGCCACAAAGAAACGCAGCGTCACGACGCGCAGCAGCCGGCCCACCAGCAGGCCGAGTGTGAGAATCAGCACCGCGATCGCGACTTTGGGTAGGAGATGCGCCAGCGTGGTCCGCGTTGCTTCCCATATGTCATTCAACATCGACGCGAGAGTCGCACCCATACTAGACCTCCAGGTAACGCGCGTGACTCACGGGTCACGCACCGGTCAGAAGCCGGATCAGCAGCGTTCGTTTGCGCGCGGGCCGGTAGGCCCGGATCAAGACCACTGTCTGTTCGCTCTTCTCGGCGACGGCATCCGCCACCCCCGGCACCAGCAGCCGGGTCAGGCCCGACCATTCGGTATCGCCCATCAGAATCACATCGTCGGGAGCCGTCTCCTGGGCGATGCGATCGGCCACATGCCCGTCGGTCACCATCTTGATCTCCGCTCCCGGCGGCGCGGCCTCGCGCACCGCGCGGTCGGTTTCCGCCCGCGAGGCGTTATCCGCACCGGACGCGAATTCCACCACCTTGGCGCTCGCATTCCAGGTCTGCGCGAACGCGGGCAACAGTTCCAGCGCCAGCTGGGCGTTGCGCTCGTTGCTCACCGCGGCCACGATGCGGCCCGCACCGCGCTGTTCTCCAATCTTTACGGACGCCACATGACACTGGGCATGCGCAATCACGTTCTCCACGCTGGACTTCACCACACGCGACGCCAGCCGCGGACGCTGTGAGCGGCCGAGCACGATGAAATTGCACTCTTCCTCCCGCGCCGTCTGCA
>DASRYI010000055.1:0-5421 GCA_035687255.1 Candidatus Krumholzibacteriia bacterium
TAGCGGAAGTCCCCGCCCAGCGCCCCGCCGGCCAAACGCTGCGTGATCTGCGCATTCAGCCAGCGCCGCCCGCCCAGTTCGAATCCTGCCACGATCGCGTGTTCGTCACCCTCATCGACAACCGGATTGGGACGGCCGAGATCTCCCCAGAAGGAGAAGTCGGCATTGGTTGCGGTGCTGCGTTCACGCGCGCCCTCGAACCCGGCGTCGAACGACACATCCTCCCACGGCGTGTACACCAGACTCGCCCCCCCGCCGGTGCGGTGCAGATAGTCCTGATCGTCGGCGCCGCCCACAAACGCGCGCAGCGAGTTCAGCGGAATGCGGTTGGATCCAAACGGATCGATGTAATCGCGGAACGACAGCTTGAGAGAAACCTTGCGATCGGCATTCGGAAGCTCGGTGGAGAATTCAGTGTGATACCGGAACTTCCTGGACGCGGTCGCATATCCGCCGAAGAACGACAGCGCGCTGCGCTTGTCGGCGCGGCCAAACATGGCGCTGCCCCCGAACAGAAGGCCTTCTACGCGGTTGTAGTCCCAGCGTTCGACCTGCGGATCGAAACTGAGTTCCCAGTGACTGCCGTACAGCGGAATGTCGCTGCCCTTGAACGCGTCGATGCCGAGCCGTTCGTGACGCGCAGCGGTGGAATCGATGAAGGCGTGATTGGTAATTTCGACTTCGGGAGAATACGCGGCGTTGTCCTGGCGTTGCAGTTCGGCCAGCAGCGCGGGACCGCCCCCCACGGATGCTGCCGTGGTGTCTGCGGCGCTGGTGTCCGTCGGCGCCGCCTGATACACGTACAACGACTCGGGCACCACCGCACTGACGCCGGTATTCACCCGCGCTGTATCCGGCGGACCGAGTGCGCGCTTTGCCTCGGGCGCTGTCTGCACCTTCGGAGACGCCGCCGGTTTGGGCGCAATTGCCACCGGCGTTCCCTCGCGCTTGCCGAACAGGTACTCCTTATATCCCTCGTCAAAGCGGAAGTCGCTCCACGTCTGCTTGAACGAAATCCCGGAGGGAAGAAACGGTCCTTTGCGTATGTCGAGTTCGGCCGCCACCTGTCGGGGCACCCACTCGCCGCCGGGAAGCTCCTGCCACTGCACCGAGATGCGCCGGATGCCCTTGATCAGGATCGGGAAAGGGTTCTTGTTGAACTCATAGATCTCGTGCACCACGCGAAAGCCGTTTCCGTCGATCCAGATTTCGCCGCCGGGCATCTCGCTGAAGTCCGACTTGGGCGTGAAGCGCACGTGGAACACCACGCGATCCTTTTCCAGCGTGCGGTCCAGCAGTTGGAAATCGAACTCCTGGTCCTGCTTGAGATACACGGGGATGTCCGTGAAGCGGCTCTCGTCGAAGTCGCTCACGCGGTAGCCCGCGTCGTGTGAGTCGGCGTTCTTCTCGAACACCCACTCGCCATCCTTCTTCTTGAACTTTTCCACTTTGGCGGCAATCAACAGGCGGCGCGTGAAGCCGGTGGAATCCGCGTAGATTCGGTACACCTGCGTATCGACTTCCTTCTTGTCGGGCCACAGGATGGCGGCGTGATCGCTGACCAGATAGTTGGCATCGGCGTGACCGGCCAGCTTGGTGCGTTCGCCCTTCATCGCATTCTGGATGAGTTCGCGCACCGTGAATTCCTTGCCCTTGATGACGATCGGTGCGATCGTGTGCATCTGCGTGGTCGGAAACCACTTCTTCACCGAATCCGCCGAGGCGGCCGTCTGTGCCCGCGCCGGCACGACCAAAGACGCACCCAGCACCACGGCGGCAAGCAGCGAAACAGCGGCGGAATATCGGACTTGGCAGTTCATCGAGTGGCTGGCAGAATGTGACCTCTAAATACGAATATCGACGTGCCGGGTTTCGGCATGCCCACCCAAAATAATATGGCCGTGTGGAGTTCTACCATGAAAAGACTCTTTATCCTGGCCCTCGCCATGACCGTCGCGCTGGCCGCGTGCGTGAAGAAACCCCAGGCTCCCGAACTGACGGCCGACGAGGCCCGCGCCATCGCCACCGATGCCTACGTCTACGGCTTTCCCCTGGTGGACAGCTACCGCGTTCAGTACACGTACTTTGTCGACGCGCACAACCCGGAATTCAGGGGCGACTGGAACACCATGCATTGCAGCGCGCGTGTCCTGACGCCCAACGACAAGACGGTGCAGACGCCGAACTCCGACACCCCGTACTGCATGGTGGGCGCGGACCTGCGCACCGAGCCGCTGGTCCTCACGGTGCCCGACATCGATCCCAAACGTTACTACTCGATCCAGTTCATCGACATGTACACCCACAACTTTGCGTACGTCGGCAGCCGTACCACCGGCAATGGCGGCGCCAACTACCTGCTCACGGGTCCGGGCTGGACGGGTGAAACCCCGGCGGGCATCAAGCAGGTCATCCGCTGCGAAACGCAGTTTGCGATGCTGATATGCCGCACGCAGCTCTTCAACCCGGGCGACATCGACAACGTGAAGAAGATTCAGGATGGATATCGTATCCATCCGCTCTCGCAGTTCCTGGGGCAACCCGCTCCGGCGGCCGCGCCGCAGATCGATTTCATCGCGCCGCTTTCGGTTGATGACCAGAAGACCTCTCCCGACTTCTTCAAGATCCTGAATTTTGTACTCCAGTTCTGCCCCACCGATTCGTCCGAGACCGCGCTCATGACGCGCTTTGCGAAGTTGCACATCGGCGCGGGCCAGACCTTCGACATGGCGGCGTTCAAACCCGACATTCAGCAGGCCATCAGTGACGGCATGAAGGACGCCTGGGATCTGTTCCACCACATCGCACAGCAGATGTCGGCAGGCAAGATCACCGCCGGTGACATGTTCGGAACGCGCCAGCAACTGCAGAACAAGTACGCGCTGCGCATGGCGGCGGCGGTAACCGGCATTTACGGCAACTCGAAAGAAGAGGCCATGTATCCGATCTACAGGACAGACGCCAGTGGTGCCGACCTGAACGGCGCCAACAAGTACGTCCTGCACTTTGGAAAGGATCAGCTCCCGCCCGTCAACGCGTTCTGGTCGGTGACCATGTACGAGCTTCCCGCGAGCCTCCTGTACGACAACGCGCTCGACCGCTACCTCATCAACTCGCCCATGCTGCCCAAACTCAGGAGGGACAAGGACGGCGGGCTGACCATATACATTCAACACGCATCACCGGGCCCGAAGTTACAGTCCAACTGGCTCCCGGCCCCGGCCGGCCCGTTTGCCGTCGCCATGCGCCTGTACTGGCCCAAACCGGAAGCGCTCGACGGAACCTGGACGGCGCCACCGCTGCAGAAGGCGCAGTAGCCCGGCGGGAGTGCCTGCAGAATAAGGACTTGATGGCGGTCATACCATTGGTTATACTCAACCCATGAAGACCGCCATCTCCATTCCGGACGATATCTTCGATGCCGCGGAGAAGGCGGCGCGTCGTATGGGCATCTCGCGCAGCGAGCTGTACCAACGTGCCGTCGTCGCATTCCTCCGCCGGCGGGGCAGCGACGTAGTTCGCGAGCGCCTCGACCGTGTGTACGGGAAGGAGAGCAATCGAGCTCTCGATCCCCTCATCCGTGCCGCCGGCGAGAAGACACTGGTCGACGAGGACTGGTGATGGCGAACGACGTTCGCAGGGGAGACATCTGGTGGGCGACTCTCCCTGCCCCACACGGCTCCGCACCGGGCTATCGCCGGCCCGTGCTGATCATCCAGAGCAACGCGTTCAATGACAGCCGCATCGGCACTGTTATTGTGGCGTCGATTACATCGAATACCGAACTGGCTCATGCCCCGGGAAATGTCCGGCTGGACGCTTCACTCAGCCGCCTCAGCAAGGATTCTGTGGTGAATGTTTCCCAGCTCGCCACGCTCGATCGCCGGGTCCTCACCCAGGCTGTCTCGGCACTGCCGGAAGAGACGATGTCTCGGGTGGATGAGGGACTTCGCCTGGTACTGACTCTCTAGCCGTGCAATCCAGGACCGCTGCGGTCCTGATATTATGTTAACTGTCACCGGTGACAGCGATTCTTCTGGTCGCCTGCAGCCTGCAGGTCTAGCCTCTTCTCGCCATGAAAAGAATCCTGCTGGCCGCTGTGATTGTTATCGCGGCTGGGTCCTCCGGCTACTTTGCAATGCGCGCACACCGCGCAGAGAGACAACTGGGCGAAACTGTGAAGTACACTCACTCGCTCATGGATTCCCTGTCCAACACGGTGAGGTTCCCGCCCCCGCCTGTCTACGCCGATCGCGATTCACTCTACTGGAAGTGGGTGGCGATCAACGCTCAGATGAATCTGAATCGCTTTGTGAAGCTCGCGCGCGAGCAGGCGATGATGCGGCATGCCGTTTTCGATGAAGGCGACATCGCGCACCTGAAGAACGAAGGTCTCACCGACCCGGTGCGCGAGTTGCGGGAGAGCCTGATGACACGGGCCGACCTGATTCCGTACCCCGCCGTGCTGGGCGGGACAATGAGCTTCGATGAGAGCGACGTCGTGCTTCTCACTCCGCCATATGTCTTTGCGCCCTTCGAGGACGGCCATGTCGCGGGCAGCATGCTGCTGTCGTACCAGATCACGGGCGGCAAAATCGAATGGAAGCGGCTGTGGGCCGAGTTGATGTAGTGCCCCGCTACAGAAGCAGCTTCTGGTAGACGGCCAGGTCGCCGGCGGAGAAACAGCAGAACGTCACGTCGCGGGGCATCCCCGGCCTGGAGAGTTCCTCGCGCACGGTGCGGACGGCAATCTTCGCGGCCTCTTCGATGGGATAACCGTACACACCGGTGCTGATGCATGGAAACGCAACGCTCTGAAGACCGTGCTGCGCCGCGAGCGCGAGTGAATTGCGATAGCACGACGCCAGCAGTCTCGGCTCGCCGCGCGAACCTCCGTGCCACACCGGTCCCACCGTGTGAATCACAAAGCGCGCGGGAAGACGGTAGCCCTTCGTGAGTTTTGCTTCGCCCGTGGGGCATCCGCCCAGCGTCTCACACTCTTTCACCAGTTCCGACCCCGCCGCACGGTGAATGGCACCGTCCACTCCCCCACCACCCAGCAACGTGGTGTTGGCGGCGTTGACGATGGCATCGACGTGCAGCGTGACGATGTTGGCCTGAACGGCGATGAGTTGCGACATGGCTTGACCTCCGGTGACGCGTTCCCGGATAATATCACTCACGGGCGGTTTATCCGCGCCCAACCTCTTCGGTTCTCCTCCGGCGGGAACCTTCGTGAGGCAAAGGGGGGCACACTCCCGGATATTATCGTCGACTTTGGTCGCCGACGTGTGGCACTGCCGGAGAGTGCATGCGTTGGCGTTTGCCAGAGGAGACAACCATGCCGAAGCAGAAAGACCTGAAGCGCCTCGTGCGCTCCCGCATGAAGAAAACGGGCGAATCCTACACCGCCGCCCGTGC
>DASRYI010000056.1:0-3773 GCA_035687255.1 Candidatus Krumholzibacteriia bacterium
GAACGAGAGCGGCGTAGACACCGCGGCCGTACTGGTGGCGCTGTATTCGAGCACGGATTCGACGCGTATCGCGTATCACGCGCGCTGTGACACGACGGGCGCGTACCAGATGAGAAATGTGGCTCCGGGCGACTACACGCTGCGCGCATTCGTGGATGTGAAGCCCGACAGTGCGCCGGGGTTCTACCCGTGTCCGGCGCAGCCCGACAAGGGCTGTCCGGAGCCGATGGTGCGTGCCCCCGCGCCGGTCGCGGTCAAGCCCGCCCAGGTGACCACCGTGCCGCCGGTGGTGATTCCGAGGAAGGAAGAGTGATGAAGGTCGAATTCGTGAAAATGAACGGCGCGGCCAACGACTTCATCATGGTCGACAACCGGCGTGGAAACATCCGGCTGCCGGGTCCGGTGGTGGCGGCGCTGTGCGACCGGCGCCGTGGGGTGGGGGCGGACGGCCTCATCCTGGTGGAACCCTCGGACGGGTATGATTTCTTCATGCACTATTATAATGCGGACGGCGGGGAAGAGGTGATGTGCGGCAACGGCGCCCGCTGTTCGGCGCATTTCGCGGCCCGGCTCGGGCTGGGCCGCGGTGAGGGTGGAGACACGACGCTCCACTTTCTGACCGGATCGGGAAGCATCGACGCCCGGGTCGCAGGCCGGGACGTCACCATGTCCATGATGGATGCGCGCGAGATGCGACGCAATGTTCGGACACAGGTTGCGCCCGAGGGCGCCACCGTGCATTTTATGGTAGTTGGTACGCGGCACGCGGTTGTGCCGCTTCCGGATGTCTCCGTCCTCACTGCGGAGGACATCGTTCGCTATGGCCGGGCGCTTCGTTACGATCCCGCGTTCGCGCCGGGCGGGGCCAACGTGAATTTTGCATCTCTGGCAGCCGACGGCCGCATGCATTTGCGGACCTACGAGAAGGGCATCGAAGGTGAGACGCTCGCGTGTGGAACCGGATCGGTGGCATCGGCAGTGATTTTTGCGAGCGACGGTCTGGTGAAGAGTCCCGTATGCGTGGTGCAGCACAGCGGCGACGAGCTGATCATCGAGTTCGAGCCCGGTCCGGAGGGCGCACACCATGTGCGCATGCGCGGACCGGTGAGCGTCAACTTTCAGGGAAGCATCGACGTCGACGTTTGATGCCACGTTTCATCCGGCTGCTTGTCCTCGCGTCCGTCCTGTGCACGGCCGCCACCGTTGCGCAGGCGCAATATCCCTTCGGAAAGAACAAGGTCATCTACCAGGGCAGGAACTGGCGCGTGCTGCAGACCGAGCACGTGGACATCTATCACTACGCGCCCGATTCCACACTCATCCTGTATCTCGCGCCGCTGGTCGAGCAGACGTACAAGGAATACAGCCAGACCTTTCACGTGGAGTTCAAGCACCGCCTGCCGTTCGTGCTGTATGCGACCCACTATGACTTCCAGCAGACCAACATTCTGCCGTACCTGATCTCCGAGTACACGGGTGGCTTCACCGACCTGATGAAGGGGCGCATCGCGGTCCCCGCCAACGGCTCGTATGCCAACCTGCGCCACGTCGCGCGCCACGAGATGGTGCACGCGTTCATGCTGGAGAAGCTCCATCAGGTGATGGACGAACACGGCAAGTACACCTACTCACAGCCGCCGCTGTGGTTCACCGAGGGCATGGCGGAATACCTGGCCGACTCGCCGCAGTCGCCGCAGGGTGAGATGTTCGTGCGTGACGCGCTGATCAACAATCGCCTCTACAGCCTCAACGAGATCTGGCATATCGAGGGCTCGTACATGATGTACAAGCAGGGCGAGGCGATTCTCAATTATATCGCGACGAATTTCGGGCGCGAGGCCGTGATTCAGATTCTGGAAAACTGGTGGACGGCGCCGCAGTTCACCTTCGTGCTCAAGAACACCATCGGGATGGATCTGAACGAGCTGGACGACGGCTTCCAGAAGTACGTGCGGCGCAGGTACTACCCGGCCATCCTCGAGCACGAGTTTGCCAGTGATCTGGGCCACCAGATCACGCCGGAGGGGAGCTTCTACAATCGCCCCGCCGCCACCGTCGATCACGCGGGAAATCCCTTGATCTGTTCGCTCTCGGCGCGCGACGGGCGCGTGGTGATCTGCAAGGGCGAGTATTCCGAGGACCAGGGCTGGCACCCGGACGTGCTGGTGGCGGGCGGGCGCTCGGGGCGGATGGAATCGATCCCGGCGTTTCGCAGCAAGCTCGAGGCGCACGGCGATACGCTGCTGTTCGTGGCCAAGAACAACGCGCGCGACCGGCTGTACCTGTGGAGTCTCTCGCGCAACCACGAGATTGCCTCCTACGTGTTCGACGGCCTGACCATGCTGCAATCGCCGACGATGTCGGGAGACGGGCGGCGCATCGTGTTCAGCGCGATCGAGGCGCGCGGGCGCATGGATCTCTACGAATTGTTTCTCGATGACGGCCACATTGAACGGCTTACCGAGGATGGATTCAGCGAGGAGGATCCGGATTTTCATCCGCACGATGACGTGATTCTGTT
Source organism: Candidatus Krumholzibacteriia bacterium (assembly GCA_035687255.1). GTDB lineage: Bacteria > Krumholzibacteriota > Krumholzibacteriia > WVZY01 > JAKEHA01 > JAKEHA01. Next base: position 2,522 of record DASRYI010000056.1, read on the forward strand.
CACGTCGGACCGCGGCGCGGGCGAGGATCTGGACCGCACACACCTCTACGAGATGGTGCTGGCGACACGTGAGGTGGTTCCCGTCGAAGGCGGCGCCTTTGCGGACTACAACGCCGACTGGTCGCCCGACGGGAAGTCATTCCTCTTCATCTCGGACCGGGATGGGACGCCCAACGTGTATCTGCACCGCCCGGACGGCGTGATGCGGCAGACCAACATCGTGACCGGCGCCAGCGCACCTGCGTTTCTCCCCGACGGGCAGCATTTCGTGGCCAGCGTGTACGAGCGGGGAGAGTTTCACACCTACGTGTTTCCCGTGCGCGACGACCGCCCCCTGCATGCTCCCATGCCGCCGGACACGCTGCGCATCCCGTGGTCGCGCTACGACAGCAAGCCGCAGGACTTCGTCACCAAACCGTATCGCACACGCTTCGGCGTGGATTTCGTGGGTGCGGGCGTGGCCGTCGATCCGTCGGCCGGCGATATCGGCAACGGCGGCCAGATGCAGCTTACGGATCTGCTGGGCAACCACCAGATCAACCTCATCTTCGGGACCACCACGGACGACTTCAACACCGTGTTCAAGGATTTCAACGCGGCCGTCAGCTACACCAACCTGTCGCACCACCTGAACTATTCGCTGGCCGGGTTCCACCTGAACACCTACACCAATCCGACACTCCGGGATTCCGACCGGGAGAAGCGCACCGGCGGTGCGCTTGCGCTGAGCTATCCACTCAGCAAGTTCGACCGGATCGAGGCCTCCACGGTGGTGAGGAAGATCGAGAAGATCAACCCCGCGACCGAGGCGGGGCTGCGCCCGCGCGAGAGCGTCACCGGATCCCTCTACCTGAGTGCGGTGCGCGATAACACGCTGTGGACCTACGGCGGGCCGCTGCTGGGCTGGCGTTTCTACGTGACCGGCGGGCCGACCGTTGACTTTCAGGGGAGGGGTTTCGACAGTTCGCTGCTTCAGTTCGACATCCGGCGCTACATCAAGCTGGGCCCGCGCGCCCTGTTCGCGTTTCGCTACGTCAACCGCAATGCCTGGGGTGGCGATGACCTGGTGTTCTACCTGGGCGGCCCGTGGACGCTGCGCGGCTATGAGTACAACCAGTTCTTCGGGCGCACCACGCAGCTGTTCAACACCGAGCTTCGCTTTCCGCTGATCGACGGCCTGCGCATCGGACTTCCGTTCGGTCCCATCGAGCTTCCCATGTTCCGGGGCGCGCTGTTCTTCGACACGGGCATG
>DASRYI010000057.1:0-2553 GCA_035687255.1 Candidatus Krumholzibacteriia bacterium
CGTGAGCAGCGATGCGCAGCCCCACGGCGACCACCGCCACCGCCAACCACGCCACCAGCCAGCCGCCATTCTGCCGCCACCAACCGCGGTGTTTCTTCTTCACCAGCGGCGTCCATGCGATGAGCACAACCGGAAGCAGCAGGGCCTGTTCCTTGGCCAGCGCGCCGGCCAGGAGAAAGAACGCGCCCAGCAGCAGCCACGTGGTGCGCGCCCGGTCCCGCGTGTGCATCATATGCAGCCAGCACCACACCGACGCCAGTACGAACGCCGCCGCCAGCAGATCGGTTCGCGCCGAAATGAATGCGACCGGTTCCACGTGCGCCGGATGCACCGCGAACAACGCCGCGGCCATCCACGGCGCGACCGCATGCCGGGTCAGGCGGCGCGCAATTCTCCACACCAGCAGCGCGCAGATGACGTGCAGGATCACATTGAAGGTGTGCAGGGCCCGCGCCCGCCCGGCCATCGCGCCGGCACCCCCCGTCTTCCACGCGTCCCGCACCTGCACCCACAGCGACGTGGTGGTCACGGGACGGTAGTAACCGAGAGGACGGTCGGCCATGAGACGGAAATCGGTGGTGAAGAGCGCGGGCACACCGCCGGACTGCGCCACTGTGCCCACCTGGGTCAGCAGCAGCGAGTCGTCCCACACCAGTCCGAAGTGCAATGTCGGGAAGAACGGCAGCGCGGAGAGAGCCACCAGCGCGAGCGCTGCCGCTACGGAAATGTCACCGCGGCTTTTCACGGAGAATGAGATCGTCTATAGCTTGCGGCTGCGCTCCAGCGTATCCACCAGCGTTTCGACGACCTTCTCTTCTTCCTTCTCTGAAATCCCGAGAATCTCCTGAAGCGCGATTCCAATGTGCGGGATGTACTTCTCGATGTAGGAGCGCTTCTTGGCCTCGTCACGTTCGCGCGCACCGCGGCGGATGAAGGCACCCAGCCGCCGTCCGCATTCCTGCACCGCCAGCTTCATCTCCTTGATGATGTCGTCGTAGTGCGCAACCGCTTCCTTGCTCTCCGAAGTGAAGGGCACCCACACCGACGCGATCTGCGCCAGAATGATCATGGGTGCGGTGGGCAGCGCGCCCTTGCTCTGGTCGATGCCGTACGACCTCCACGCCGTGCTCATGACGGCGCTGGTGATGGCGCACGCGTTCTGTTGATAGATGAGCGGCGCGCGGTTGGCAAAGCGATACAGGGTCACCAGCTCGTCGCCTTTCATCTCGGGACCGCCGTACGCCAGCGCCACTTCCACCTGGAAGGGATTGCCGCGGTACACGGTGGGCGGTCGCGATACCGCGGTATAGAAGTCGGCCTTGATCTCGCGCTGCAGGCTCTTGATCAGCAGGTCCTCTCCCACCACCGAGAGCACATCGGTGGGCGGGCGCATGATCTTGACCTTCGGGAACGCCTTGATGATGGCTTCGGCCTGATCGCGCGTCACCTTTGACGGCTTTGTCTTGGCGGGAACTTTTGCAATCGTGAGCACCTCGTCCGCCGTCTTGGCGCTCATGCGCGAAAACTCATGGGAGAGGAACGACGCGACATTGCGCGCGCTCGACCCCTGCATCATCTCGATCAACACACCCAGTTCGACTCCGTAGGGATGCGGGCGGATGGGCACCGAGGGCGGCGGAAGCTGGTCGGAAAGGCGCGCGTAGTGCACCGGATCCGACTTGGGCGCAATGAAGCGAATGTCCGCGTGCGGATTGGCCAGTGCCACCTGGTGGAGGTACTGGTCCACCGAGCGCTTCCCTTTCTGATAGATGGCCTCGAGTTCCATTTCGATGCGCGTACCGTGCAGGCGCTCCCATTCCACCGCGCCGTCGTCGAGCACGATGGGCGCATTCTTCTTGGTGTCGATCTGCAGTTCGTAAAGGTGTGCTTTGCTTTTGGCACCCGTGCGCGAGGTGATCTTCACCGGCTTGCCGGTGGTGAGCTGCGCGTACATCACCGCCGCGGAAATACCGATGCCCTGCTGGCCGCGCGACTGGCGCAGCTCGTGGAATTTGGATCCGTAGAGAAGCTTGCCGAAGATCTTCGGTACCTGCTGTTTGACGATGCCCGGCCCGGAGTCTTCGACCACCAGGCGGTAGCGGTTTTCGGAGATTTCGTGGATCTCCACCACGATATCGGGCGCAATGCCGGCCTCTTCGCAGGCGTCCAGCGAGTTGTCGACGGCTTCCTTGACCGCGGTGAGGATGGCGCGCGTGGGGCTGTCGAAGCCCAGCATGTGGCGGTTCTTGGCGAAGAATTCGCTGACGGAAATCTCGCGCTGCTTGGATGCGATGGTCTCGGCGGTGCCGTAACTACCCGCGGCCTTGCTGCGGGTCCGGGGAGCCGCAGGGGCGTCCTCATCGTCCTCGTCGTGCACCGTGCGCGCGGACCCGCGCGACTTCGGCGCCGCGGGCCCTTTTTTTCTGGCGGGGGACGCTTCGACGACCGCTGCCTGCGCGGTGGGAGCCTTCGCCGCCGGCTTCATGGTTTCTTCGCCGAAGAGCGGCAGGGTCTCGGGCTCTTCCATGACGGCGCGCTTGCGGCCTTTGGGAC
>DASRYI010000058.1:0-6296 GCA_035687255.1 Candidatus Krumholzibacteriia bacterium
GCGGCTGTATACCCAGGGTGGACTCAACCAGCCGCAGACTGGAAGGATCGATGGATGCCAGACTGATTCCCTCCGCCGCCAGATCCGAACCGGTGACGGAATACATGCCCCGCGCCGACACCGCGAACCTGGCCCACCCCGCGGCACGATTGAACCACGCGACCGGCGCGCCCGATGCCGGTTGCACCGGAAACACGTGTTGATTCACCACCAGCGCCCTGACCAGCGGATCGACGTGCGCCGCGTCGGCCACGATCGCCGCGGGCGTGAAATTGATGACGACGTGGGACACCGGCGTGTTGGAAGGAATGAGCACGTATACCCAGACCAGGCGCGAGGTCCGGAACTGGAACGGCGTCGAGGTACGAATGGTGTCGGCGGCCACGGGCGCGGCCAGCGCGGCACCCGCCGACGTCGCCGGCCCGACGAAATATGAAGCGGAGAAGGTTCCCGTGGGCGCGATGGCCACGTAGAACGACACCGCGGGTCCGTAGTTGGGGGGCAAGTGGTTGTCCAGCTGCACGACGATCTTGCCGTTCGTTTCCGAAACGGCGCGAACGTCGACACCGGCGCGAGCCAGCGTCGCCACACCCAGCAATATCAACGCGAGCGACGCCGCCTTGAGCTGTACCAACCGCATGATTTGTCGTAACCGATCTGTTTTCGACAGAACGTTTGCCGAAGGGGAGGACCGAATAACTACGCGTCCAGAGGTTCCGCCCGCTCAATCAGCATGATCGGAATCCCGTGCTCATTCACCGGGTACCTGATACGGCAGCGTGTACACACCAGGTACTTTCCCCGCTCGTCCAACGTCACCTTCTCTTTGCACTTCGGACAGGCGAGGATCTCGAGCAACTCGGGCCGGACCACGGTTCACCTCTACGGACGGATCGGGGCGGGATAACTACAACGTGTTGAATATGTTATCGTGAAACATGGGGCCGGTCAAGGCGATTCTTGTTCGAAGTAGCCCATGTTCATGTACTTCTGGAGGCGGCGCTCCAGAAGCGCGCGCGGGTTCTGGCGCTGAAGATACCGCACTTCTTCATAGATGGCGCGGCCGAGGGTTTCCGCGGTGGCCGCCGGATCGCGATGGGCGCCACCCGCCGGTTCGGGAATGATCCGGTCGATGATCCCCAGGTCCATCAGGTGTTTGGCCGTCAGCTTGAGGGCGTCGGCCGCTTCCTTCACCTTGCTCTGGTCCTTCCACAGGATCGCCGCGCATCCCTCGGGAGTGATGACCGAGTACACCGCATGCTGCAGCATCAGAATGCGGTCGCCGACGCCCAGCGCCAGCGCACCTCCGCTCCCGCCCTCGCCGATCACCACCGCCACAATGGGCACGGGCAGACCGGCCATCAACTTGAGATTCTCCGCGATGGCCTGGGCCTGGCCGCGTTCCTCCGCCCCCAGGCCGGGGTACGCACCCGGAGTATCGATCATGGTCACAATGGGAAGCCTGAACTTGGCCGCCATGCGCATCAGGCGGTTGGCCTTGCGGTACCCCTCCGGATTCGGCATTCCGAAGTTGCGGCGGATGTTCTCGCGCGTGTCGCGACCCTTCTGCTGGCCGATCATCATGACCTTGAGATCGTTGATGGTCATGAAACCGCCCACGATGGCGGGATCGTCGGCGAAGGCGCGGTCACCGTGGAGTTCCACGAACTCGGACGCGAACGCGTTGACGTAGTCGAGCGTGTAGGGCCGGAGGGGATGGCGGGCGAGCTGCACCTGTTCCCACGCCGTCAGTTTGGAGAAGATCTCGTTGCGCAGCTTGTCCGCCTTCTCGCTCAGGCGGCGGACCTCGTCGTCCGCCGGCATGTTCTGAACGATGGCGAGCTGCTTGAGTTCGGCGATCTTGTCCTCGAGTGCCACGATGGGCTGCTCGAAATCAAGGATGTGTCGTTTGGGTGCGCGGTGCACGGGTCCTCCGCGTCTATTCTAACACCCGCCCGGGTCCCGTCCAAGCCCGTAGAAGCGCGCAGGAACAAGCACTTACGCCCCCAGGCCGGCGGGAACCAGGTGAACGTTGCGCGCCCCGATCGACTCCGACAGGCCCGTGACCAGCGCCGGATCCACCCGCACCCCCTGGCTGCGCGCGCGAATCACATAGGCGCGGCGGCCCGACTGACGCACGTGGAAGAACACGCGGGAATCGCCACTGTGTGCGAACAGCACTTTCTTCATGTCCTCGATGGTCGTGTCCGCCACTGAATCCAGATCCAGCGTGACGTGCACTTCCTTCCACGTCGGCCCCGGCTCCACGCCCACCGGCAACACCGTGTTCACGAGCACCTTTCCGTCGCCCCCTCCGCGGCGTGACACACGCCCCTCCACCAGCACCACGTTGTTCTCCACCACAAAACGCCGCGACTTCTCGAGCACGTCGCTGAACATCACCACTTCCGCCTGCCCTTCGGTGTCTTCGAGTGTGACGAACGCCATCTGGCGCTGGTTGCGATCCATGGTGAACTTCACCGCCGTCACCAGTCCACCCAGTACGGCGCGCTCGCCCGCGGGCATCTCCGGCACATCCTTTGACGACGTCGACCGGATCATGAGGATGAGATCCCGGAACCTGTCGAGCGGATGCCCCGTCAGAAACAGACCCAGCGCCTCTTTCTCCTTCTGCAACTGTTCCTGCGGCGCCCACGGCTCGGTGTCGGGCAGCGGGGCATCCTCGGGCTCGGCCGCGTCGCCGAACAATCCAAACTGGCCGCGCTCCGCATCGCGCGCGCGCCGCGCCGCGCGCTCCATCACCATGTCGAGTGCGGCGATCTTCTGCGCGCGGTGGCCCGGCAACGTATCCAACGCCCCCGCCGCAATCAGGCTTTCATACACGCGCCGGTTGACGAGGCGGGAGTTCAACCGGCTGCACAGATTCTCCAGCGAGCGGAACGCGCCTCCGGTCGCGCGCTCCTCGACCAGACGCTCCACCGCCGACACGCCCACGTTCTTCACCGCGCCCAGTCCGTAGTAGATGCGCCCGTCACGGGCGCGGAAGTCCGCCTCACCCGTGTTCACGTTGGGCGGCACCACCTCGATGCCCTGCTCGCGGCAGTCATCCATGAGAATGGTGACACGGTCGGTGTTGTCCATTTCGCTGGTGAGCGTGGCCGCCATGAATTCCGCCGGATAGTGCGCCTTGAGATACGCCGTGCGCGTGGAGAGCACCGCGTAGGCCGCGCTGTGCGACTTGTTGAAGCCGTACTCGGCGAACTTCTCCATCTGCGAGAACACCTTCTCGGCAATGCTGGCCTTGATGCTCTTCGCCTTCGCGCCGTCGAGGAACTTCTTCTTCTGCTCGGCCATGATGTCCTTCTGCTTCTTCCCCATTGCCTTGCGCAGAAGATCCGCTTCCCCGAGCGAGAACCCGCCCATTTCGCTCGCGATGCGCATCACCTGTTCCTGATACAGAATCACGCCGTAGGTGTCGCGCAGGATGGGTTCGAGCAGCGGGTGCTCATACACGATCTCGCTCTTGCCGTGCTTGCAATCCACGTACTGTTTGTCCATGCCGCTTCCCAGCGGCCCGGGACGATAGAGCGCGTTCACGGCGACGATGTCGTGGAAGCCCGTGGGCTTGAGGCTCTTCAGGAGCTCGCGCATGCCCGAGCTTTCCAGCTGGAACACGCCCACCGTCTTTCCCGCGCGCAGGAGTTCGTACGCCTTCTCGTCTTCCATCGGCAGATCGCCGGCGGCCAGCGCGCGGCCGTGATTCTCCTCCACCATGCGCAGCGCCTTGTCGATCACCGTGAGCGTGCGCAGTCCGAGCACATCGATCTTCAGCAGTCCGATGGCATCGATGCTCTTCATGTCGTACTGCGTGGTGATTTCGTCGCGACTCGACTTGTAGAGCGGAACGTGGTTGACGAGCGGTGTGGGCGTAATCACGACACCCGCGGCGTGTGTCGACGCGTGGCGTGCGATTCCCTCGAGTGTCAGCGACAGCTTCACGAGGCGGCGGTAGCCGTCGCCGTTCTCCACCAGCGTCTTGAGTTCGGCATTCTTCTCGATCGAATCCCCCAGCGAGGTGCCGGGCGTGCCCGGAATCAGCTTGGTGATGCGGTCCACCTCGTCGAAGGGCACCTTGAGCACGCGGCCCACGTCCTTCACCACCGCGCGTGCGGCCATGGTGCCGAAGGTGATGATCTGGCACACGTTGTCCTGGCCGTAGCGGTCGATGACGTAACGAATCACTTCGTCGCGACGTTCGAAGCAGAAGTCGATGTCGATATCGGGCATGCTGACGCGTTCGGGGTTGAGCATGCGCTCGAAGAGCAGATCGTGCGCCAGCGGATCGACGTCGGTGATGCCGATGCTGTATGTCACCAGGCTCCCCGCGGCACTGCCCCGGCCCGGCCCCACCGGAATGTGGGAACGGCGCGCATAGTCGACGATGTCACGCACGATCAGAAAGTATCCGTCGAAGCCCATCTTGGCGATCACCGACAACTCGAACTCGATGCGATCGCGGATGCGCTCGGTGATTTCGCCGTAGCGTATCTTTGCGCCCTCGTAGGCCAGGTGGCGCAGGTAATCGGAGTTGCTTGCGAAGCCGTCAGGCAGTGGAAAACGCGGCAGGTGGAGCGTGCCTTCCTTCATCTGAACGTCACACCGCTCCGCGATTGCCAGCGTGTTCTCCAGCGCAGCGATGTCGTTCGGAAACAGCGCCTGCATTTCTTCCGGCGTCTTGAAGAACAGTTCCGTGGTGGTGAACCGGAAGCGTTTGGGGTCGTCGATGTCGCTGCCCGTCTGCAGGCACAGCAGCACCTCGTGCGCTTCGGCGTCGTCTTTGCCGAGATAGTGCACGTCGTTGGAGACCGTGAGCGGAAGGCCCGTCTTCCTGGCCAGCTGGCGGTAGATTTCGTTGAGGGCCTTCTGCGGCTCCAGCCCGTGGTCCTGCATCTCCACGTAGAAATTGCCGCCGCCGAAGATGTCGCGGTAACGCAACGCGCACTCGCAGGCCGGTTCGAGGCCGTCCCCCAGCGCGGCCTGCGCCACCGTGCCACGCAGACAGGCGGTGGTGCCGATGAGCCCGCCGGCGTGTCCGGCCAGCAGTTCGAAGTCGATGCGCGGCTTGTAGTAGAACCCTTCCAGGTACGCGAGCGACGACAGTTTGATGAGGTTGTGATAGCCCTCGAGGTTGCGCGCCAGCAGGATCAGATGATCGGTGTGCGACGGCTCGCCCTTCTTGCGCCCGCGATCGTGACGGCTGCCGCGCGTGATGTACGCCTCCATGCCGATCACCGGGCGAATTCCCGCCTTCTTCGCAGCGCGGTAGAAATGAATCGCGCCGTGCATGTTGCCGTGGTCGGTGAGCGCCACCGCGGGCATGTCGAGTTCCTTCGCGCGGCGCACCAGGTCGACCACCTTGATGGACCCGTCCAGCAGGCTGTATTCGGAATGCGCGTGAAGATGTACGAAGCGTGCAGGCATGGTGGAGAAGCGTCAGCGCGAGCCGGTGTCGACAACGGCGTCCCGCGTCGATCGATTTCCGCTGCGATCAAACGCGACGACGCGCACGGATTGCTGTCCGATTATAGAATCGTCGCGCAGCGGCACAATCAGTTTTTTTCCCACGAAGTCCCATCGGAAGATGTGACGCGCACCGCCCACGCGTACGCGCGTGCGCGCCTCGTCGAAACCCGAGCCGGCGTCGTCGATGGGAATGTGAATCTCCCGCCACACCGCGCCCGTCGCCCAGGAGCGCACGTGCGCCAGCGAGGGACGGCCGAGGCGGGGCGCTGCGGTGTCCCTGAACACCGCAAACACACCGGGCCGGTCCGATTTTGCGGTCCAGCCCGCGGAGTCCATGTCGGAAGCGAGGTATGACCACGAGCGGCGATAGTCGTCGTAACGATAGACGGCCTCGCCCCGTCCCGGGTGCTCCATATCCAGATGAACTTCGAGCGGGGCGTGCAACACCCATCCCACCGGCCCCAGCCGGACCGGCCGCGTGAGCCGGGTCATTCCCTCCAGCGAGCGCCCGAAGGAATCGGCGCCGCGCACATACACGACCGCGTCGGCCGTGACCGCATCGCGCGGAATCTGCACGCGCAGTCCCTGGGCCGGGAAACGCAGCGTACGTGCCTCGCCGGCGCGCACGCCCGCCACCCACACGCCGGCGCTGTCGCGATCCGCATACGCCGCCAGGCGCTGCACCGCAGAGCCGAGCTGCCCCGCCTCCAGCACCTGCGCATCGTCGCCGCCGGAACGGGCGGCAATCCGGGCGAATCCGTCCTGAAAGTAGGCGTCGTCGAGGTCGACAGCCAGGTCGCGGCGGGCGGGCG
>DASRYI010000059.1:0-1800 GCA_035687255.1 Candidatus Krumholzibacteriia bacterium
GGCGGGCTCGCCGCGGACTGGCGTCCGCGCTCGCCTGCCGCGGGTTAGCAGGATGCGGAAAAATCTCCGGATGGGGCATCGATGACCCCTTCACCCGCTCTCAGTGATCGTCTCGGTCGGCCCGTTGGCCGCGCTCTGCCGGGTCCGCTTGCAGCGCCGCGACGACTCGGGCGCGTGGCATCATGTCGATGCCAAAGCCAGGTTGCGCATTCGCACCAGGTTGTAGATGGCCACCGTGAACCGGAACATCCACCCGACACGACCCAATCCACGGTGTCGCGTCTTGCGCATCAGCCCGACCGTCTTCAGCCAACCGAAGATCTCCTCCACCCGCTTGCGCACCACCTGGCTGACCCGATAGCCCTCGTGACGCAGCGTCCGGCCATCGAGGGCGCTGTAGCTCGTGTTCTTGCGCGCGATGTGTGGGGTTATCCCCAGTCGCCGCAGCGCTTCCACGAAGGCGCGCACGTCGTACCCCTTGTCGCCTCCCAGGGTGACCCGGCGCCTCCTCCGGATCCGGCGCACCATCTCCAGCGCCGCGTCGCGCTCCATCCGGGTGTTCGCCGTCGTCAGGCGCGCGTCCACCGCCAGTCCATGCCGGTTGTCCATCAACAGATGACCCGCGTAACACAGCTTCGATTCCGTGCCCCACGACTTCCGGAACAGCCGCGCGTCCGGGTCCGTCGTCGACGCATGCGTGTCGTTCGAGCGCCTCTGTCCTCGGAAGTCTACCGTCGGGTTCCCCGGATCATCCGGCGGCTTCCCCTTCCTCCCGTCCTTCGGCTTGAAGCTCTTGTGGCCGGCCCACGCATCCACCAACGTCCCGTCCACCGTGAAGTGCTCGTTCGACAGCAACCCCCGCTGCCGTGCCAGCTCCGACACCTTCTTGAAGAACAGACTGTCGATATCCCCCTTCAGCAGCCGGTCGCGGTTCTTGGTGAACACCGTCACGTCCCAGATCGGGTCGTCCATGCTCAACCCCACGAACCACCGGAACAGCAGGTTGTAGTCCAGCTGCTCCATCAGCATCCGCTCGCTGCGCACGCTGTACAGGACTTGCAGCAGCAGCGCCCGCAGCAGCTTCTCCGGCGCGATCGACGGCCGTCCCTGCTTCGAGTAGATCTGGCTGAAGCGCGGCGACAGCTCGCGCAGGACCTCGTCCACCATCTCCCGGATGGCCCGCGGCGGATGGTCCTTGGGAACCCGCTGCTCCGCCGAGATGTAGCTGAACACTCCCGTCTGCTGACGATCATCTCCGCGCATCGGCACCTCCTTCATGGATCTACCGATGCGACGGGCCTAGTGATCAATGAAATCTCGACTTTTTCCGCAAGCTGTTAGGCCGTTCATTCCGGCAAGATAGGTGTCAACCATCGTACCAGAAAGGCGCACGCGAGCAGAGCTGCCATACTGAGGCCCGCCGCACGATCTGCACCTATTGCTCGCGCCACTCCAGCGCGCACACTACCGACGATCGCTACTGAGGCGCCCAGCACTATTGGTTCGATCACAAAGCTGTTCAGGGTCGCTCCTCGAGGACCATGGAAGATCAACAGAATCCACGCTATGTATGCGCCAAATACGCCGATCACTTCAAATACGTTCCACGCCGCCTGCTCCCGCCATTTCCAAGCCACAGGTCCAAGCAAGGCGCAGACAACGACAATGTAAATGACGAAGGAGCCAGTGAACGGATCCACGGTGCATCACCTTCTGGAACAATTCCCTCGACTCTCAGTGTTCATCGGCCTAACGCCCGCGCTCAGCGGCCTGGCCCGCGCAACTGTGCCCGTGGCTGCG
>DASRYI010000060.1:0-8582 GCA_035687255.1 Candidatus Krumholzibacteriia bacterium
CCCGCCGGCCGGGTATCCGGGTGGCCGGCGGGCACGTTTTGAGGCGTGACTCCGGCCGGTGAGGGGATGACACCGGCGGAAACGGAGTCGTATGCCTCTCTGGCTGCAGGGAGGTTGCCGTGCAGGTGCAGATCGCGGTAGGCAAACTCGAGCGCGTCGTACGGGAGATCGATGATCTTGCAGTAGGCTCCCGCGATGGTGGTGTTGACGATTACCACAGAACGCGTGCCGATCCCGTGTTTGCGCGCAATGGCGGTGGCATCAATGGTGGCGATGCGGAAACCGCGAAACCGCTCGGAGAACGCGCTCGCCGGTTCGGGGGTGTTGATGATCAGCACACCACCGGGAACCAGGCCGGCGACAACGTCGTCGCTCAGCAGCGTGGGATCGAGTATCAGCAGGTGATCGGGGGTGTAGACTTTGTTGCGGTTGGTGATGGGTTCGTCGCTGACGCGGGTATATGCGCGAACCGGAGCGCCGGATCGTTCGCCGGCGTAGTCACCGAAGGTTTGAACGCTCTTGCCCAGGCGGGCGTAGATGGCGGCAAGAATCTTGGCGCATGTCACGCCACCCTGGCCGCCTCGTCCATGTAGCCTGATTTCGAGTGTCATACAGTGTGCGGCCCTCCACGCCTCCGTTAATTCTGACCCTGTCGTATTATACTCGATTATCGGATAAAATGCTCCTGTATCTGGTAGCTATTTTTCGATCCTCTGTTTCCGCATGGTTATTGTTTAGCTTATTTATTGGCAATTAGTTATCTTGGCTTCTCGCCGCCGGACACCCGGGCCCGGCCACCGGTCCAGCGCGCAATACCGTTCCTCCGAGGGGAAGAAGCTCGTCCTGCTGAAGTAGCGGGCACCGAACACAAACTGAACAGCCGCTAACCGGTCTCCCGGAACCGGGCCGTGAAATGGCGCAGTGACGGGGGTTCCTCGACGATCTCCAGTCCCCGCAGCGAGTCGCGCGCCGCGAACACCTGCTCGATGGCTTCGATCACGTAGTCGATGTGGCTCTGCGTGTACACGCGGCGGGGAATGGCCAGGCGCACCAGTTCCATGGGCGGCGTGTTGCCTCCCGTGCCGAACATCACGCTGCCGATTTCGCACGCACGGATGCCCGCATGCCGGTACAGTGCCACCGCCAGCGCCTGTCCGGGAAAACGCTCGCGCGGGATGTGGGGAGCAAACGCCATGGCGTCGATGTAGATCGCATGACCTCCCGGCGGTTCGACAATCTGTACACCCGCGCGCAGCAGGCGCTCGCCGAGATACTCGGTGCTGCGAATCCGGTAATGCAGATAGTCCTCGTCCACCACCTCGCGGAATCCCTGCGCCATCGCTTCCAGATCCCGCCCGGAGAGGCCGCCGTAGGTGAGAAATCCTTCCGTCAGGATGAGCAGCTCGTCCGCGCGGCGCACCAGATCGGGGTCGCGCAATAGCAACAGGCCGCCCATGTTGACGAGCCCGTCCTTCTTGGCGCTGATGGTGGCGCCGTCGCACAGGCCGAACATTTCGCGCACGATGTCACGCACCGGCCGCGACGACTGGCCGGGCTCGCGTTTCTTGATGAACCAGGCGTTTTCCGCAAACCGGCACGCGTCCAGGAACAGCGGGAGACGGTGCCGGTCGCACACCGCACGCACCGCGCGGATATTCTCCAGGCTTACGGGTTGCCCGCCGCCGGAATTGTTGGTCACGGTGATCATCACCAGGGGAATGGCATCGCGACCTCTCTCGTCGATGAGGCGTTCGAGGGCCGCCACGTCGACGTTTCCCTTGAAGGGATGCCGGGAGCGTGGATCGCGTCCCTCCCCGATCACCAGGTCGACCGCGGTGGCGCCCGAGTGTTCGATGTTGGCGCGGGTGGTGTCGAAGTGATTGTTGTTGGGAACCACCAGCCCCGGACCACCCACCAGTTCGAAGAGAATGCGTTCGCTGGCGCGCCCCTGGTGTGTGGGAAGAATGTGTTCGAAGCCCGTGAGCTCGCGCACCGATTCCTCCAGCGCGTACCAGCTGCGCGCGCCCGCGTACGACTCGTCGCCCTTCATCACACCGGCCCACTGCAGACTGCTCATGGCTCCCGTGCCGCTGTCGGTCAGGAGGTCGATCAGCACATCATCCGCGTGGATACGGAACAGGTTGAAATCCGCCCGCTGCAGAATATCCTCGCGCTCGTCGCGCGTGGTCATCCGGATCGGTTCGACCACCTTGATGCGGAATGGTTCGATGATGGTTTTCATCTGTATGTCAATCCAACAACACGCGGTCGCCCTGCACCGGTTTGAAACGCGCCTGGAAGAAACGCAGGTACTCGGGCTCGTGCGTGAACGTGAGGCCGATGATCTTTTCGCGCTGCTGATACAGTGCGATCACGGATTCCGCGGTCACGTCCATGTGGGCCTGCGTGTACACGCGGCGGGGAATCGTAAGCCGCACCAGCTCCAGCTTCGGGAAGATGTTCTTGCCGGTGTCGTGGTCGCGTCCCGCGGATACGGCGCCGCGTTCCATGGCACGCACGCCTGATTCCACGTAGAGCGCGGCCGCCAGCGCCTGCGAGGGAAACTGCTCGCGGGGAATATGCGGCAGAAACGAGGCCGCATCCAGGAACACACCATGGCCGCCGATGGGGCGCACGATGGGCACGCCCGCGTCCATCAGCTGCTCGCCCAGGTATTCCACCTGGCCGATGCGCGCGTGCATGTGGTCCAGGTGGACCGACTCTTCGATGCCGATGGCCATGGCTTCCATGTCACGGCCGGCCAGCCCGCCGTAGGTGTGCAATCCTTCGTAGATCACCACCATGTTGCGCGCGCGTTCCGCCAGTTCGGGATCGTTGACCGCCAGGAAACCGCCGATGTTGACGAGCGCATCCTTCTTGGCGGACATGGTGGCGCCGTCGGTCTGGTCGCAGATCTCGCGCAGAATCTCGGCCAGCGACCTGTTGGCGTATCCCGGTTCGCGTTGGCGGATGAAGTAGGCGTTTTCCACCGCGCGCGTGGCGTCGAGATACACGGAAATGCCGTGCGTGTGGCACAGCGCGCAGGTGGCTTTGATGTTCTCCATGCTGCACGGTTGTCCGCCGGCCATGTTGACGTTGGTCTCGAGCGAGAGGTACGCGATGTTCTTCGCGCCGCGTTCCCGAATCAGCCTTTCCAGTTTCGCCAGGTCGACGTTGCCCTTGAAGGGATGTTCGCTGTTGGGATCGTGCGCTTCATCGATGATCACATCCGCGAACCGTCCGCCCGCCAGCTCCTGGTGCACCTTGGTGGTGGTGAAATACATGTTGCCGGGCACCACCTGGCCATCCTTGATGCAAAGTTGGGAAAGGATGTGTTCTGCGCCGCGTCCCTGGTGGGTGGGAATCAGGTGCTTGTATCCGTAGTAGGTGCGCACCGCGTTCTCGAGATGATAGAAGTTCATCGATCCGGCGTAGGCTTCGTCACCCTGCAGCAGGCCCGCCCACTGTCGGTCACTCATGGCGGATGTTCCGGAGTCGGTCAGAAGGTCGATGTATACATATTGACTGGGAAGCAAAAAGGTGTTGAAGCCGGCCTCTGCGACGACACGTTCGCGTTCTTCACGCGTGGTCATGCGCAGGTGCTCGACCATCTTGACCTTCCAGGGCTCCGCCCAGGAACGATGCGATGGCATGGAAGAAATCCTCTCGATGCGGCCAGTGAACGCGGTGGGCAGCGGGGTTCGGATGGCGCGTTCGCGCCATCCCGGCGCCGCGGCCGCCGCCGCGGCGTACATCAAAACAGAGACGCTTCGCCTCCGTCAAGGGGAGGCACATTGACGGTGCAAACGAGTCTCTGCTTTAATGAGGGGCGTCTTTCGCGTTTCCGACGTTTCCCGACCTTGCAGGAGCAACCATGAACATGCAGTTGTGGCGGAGTGTGGTAGTGATCACGGGAGTGGCGCTGCTGTCCGCAGCGCTGTCGTGCGGCAGCGACAACAGCGCCGCGCCCAGCGGTCCCACCGGAAGCATATCCGGCACCATCACGTTCCGGCACGCGGACCAGTGGCCGGGGACGGGCGGCATCCTTGTGACCGTGTTTTCCAAATTCCCACCCACGGGACCGCCGGACCGCTTTTCGGATGCCATTCCGCAGGGGTCGATCTACGACTTCAAGCTCGACGGCATCGAAACCGGCACCTACGCCGCCGTGCTGGTGGGCTGGCGCGGAGGACCCGGGCAGGATGAGTGCGTCGGCATGTTCTGGGCGTACGTGGACAGCCTGGGCGTCAACGCCGCCTGCATCGCGCAGGCGCCGGGTCCGTCGCCGATCACGGTGAAGAAGGACACAAACACCCCGGGAATCAACATGGTGTGCGACATCGGCCAGCTTTCTACGACGCCCTGAACGGGCGTCGATGTGATGCAGGCGAACGGCCATCCTCGGGCTCGAGGGTGGCCGTTCTGGTTTTCCGCGCGACCGGGGTTTGCCGCGTTCTTACGCCATGTTACTATTATCCATGGTCGCGGCCCGTATCGGCCGCCGCACGCCCCATCTGGCATCTGGAAAGAGGACTCCGCTCATGCCGCGGCCTACCCGCGCCCGATATCGACTGCAAACCCTCTGGATCGGCGTGTTCCTGCTCGCGCTGGCGCTCGTCAGCTGCTGGAAAGTCGATGCCAACCTGGTCCTGTCCTCGACCACGCTCGATTTCGGCGGCAGCCGGGATACGCTGCTCCTCTCGGTTCTCAACCACAGTGAAGACAACCTGCTCACGTCCGGCGTGACGCCGCTCAACTACCAGTTCAAACCCGACAAGGCGTGGATTTCCGTAAAACCGATGTCCGGCACCTGCGGTGCGATGGAGAAACGCTGGCACCATGTTGCCATCGACCGCGCGCTGCTGGCCGTGGGCGACAACATTGGACACATCGAAGTGACGTCCAACGGGGGCTCGGAGACCGTTGAGGTGCGCGCGGTTTCCGCGGGGTGCACGGATACACCCAGCACGCCTCTGGCCGAATATCCGGTGGCAGATGCGCTGGAGGTGCCGACCAGCATGGAACTGGTCTGGACGGCCGGCAACAGCCGTTGTTTCCCCGCGGGCACGGCTACCTACGATGTCTACTTCGGCACCGCGACACCACCACCATTCGCGCACGACAACGGGACGTCAAAGACGTGGAACCCCGGGCCCCTGACCGACGGCACGGTCTACTATTGGCGTGTGGTTGCAAAGGACGCCAACGGCGAGACGCCCGGCCGTGTCAACGCGTTCCGGACGGTGTCCGTGTGCAGGCTGGGCCCGGGAGCAGTGACGCTGGTGACCCCGGACGACGGCGCCACCGACGTGGCCGTGACCGCCGGCATCTACTGGGGCGGCGGCTACAGCCAGTGCGCCGGGTTGACGTCCACCTACGATGTGTACTTCGGCAAGACGTCGCCGCCGCCATTCCACCACACCACGACCGGAAAATTGTGGGTTCCGGGTACGCTGGAAAACGCAACGAAATACTACTGGCGCGTGGTGGCGAAGGACGCCAACGGCAGCACCTCGTCCGAGCAACGATCCTTCACGACCGTCGCGCCGTGCCTGGCAACGCCGTCGGCGGTTACGCTGGTTGCGCCCGCGAACGGCGCGACCGGTGTAGCGCTCGCCCAGGATCTGTCGTGGAGCGGAGGCGACAGTCAGTGCGCCGGACTGACCGCGGTATACGACGTGTACTTCGGCACTACATCGCCGCCGCCGCTGGCGCACGGTAATCAGGGCTCAAAGACCTATGACCCGGGCATTCTGGCGTACGGCACCACCTATTACTGGCGCATCGTGGCGAAGGATGCGAATGGCAGCACATCGTCCTCGCAGCGCTCGTTCACGACCACATCGGAGCCATGCACCGCACCGCCCGGCGCGGTCACGTTGCTGGCACCCGCGGCGGGAGCGACCGGAGTTTCGATCGATCAGAATGTTTCGTGGAGTGGGGGTGACAGCCAGTGCCCGGGACTCACGGCGGTCTACGATGTGTACTTCGGGACGACATCTCCGCCGCCGCTCGCGCACGCAGGCAATGCGTCGAAAACCTACGACCCCGGCACGCTGGCATACAGCACCACGTACTACTGGCGCATTGTGGCGAAAGACGCCAACGGCAACACCTCATCCGCGCAGCGCTCGTTCACGACCATGTCGGAGCCATGCACGGCGTCGCCCGGCGCGGTTACGTTGCTTGCACCCGCGGCGGGAGCGACCGGAGTTTCGATCGATCAGAATGTTTCGTGGAGCGGGGGTGACAGTCAGTGCCCGGGACTGACGGCCGTGTACGACGTGTACTTCGGGACAACATCACCGCCACCGCTCGCGCACGCAGGCAACGCATCGAAGACCTACGACCCCGGCACGCTGGCGTACAGCACCACCTACTACTGGCGTATCGTGGCGAAAGACGCCAACGGCAGCACGTCGTCGGCGCAACGCTCGTTTACCACCGTGGCGGCGCCATGCACCGCACCGCCGTCGGCGGTGACGCTGGTGTCACCCGCGGCGGGAGCAACCGGTGTGGCGCTCGATCAGAATGTGTCGTGGAGTGGGGGTGACAGTCAGTGCCCGGGACTGACGGCCGTGTACGACGTGTACTTCGGGACGACATCTCCGCCACCGCTCGCGCACGCGGACAACGTGGCCAAGACCTGGGATCCGGGCACGCTGGCGTACAGCACGACGTACTACTGGCGCGTGGTGGCGAAGGACGCCAACGGAAGTACGTCATCGTCACAACGCTCGTTCACAACGGTTCCCGTGCCCTGCACGGACCTGCCGGGTGCGGTCACGCTGGTTGCGCCCGCGGACGGAGCGACGGATGTGCCGCTGCAACAGGATCTGTCGTGGAGCGGCGGCGACAGCCAGTGCCCGGCACTCACGGCCGTGTACGACATCTACTTGGGAACGTCGTCGCCGCCACCGCTCGCGCGTACGGGCAACACCACCAAAACCTGGGATCCGGGACAGCTCGCCGATGACACCGTGTACTACTGGCGCGTGGTGGCAAGGGACGCCAATGGCACCACCAGCAGTGACGAGCGCTCGTTCCACACCGCGTGCACGCTCACGCCGACCGCGGTCAGCATCGTGTCCCCGTCGAACGGGTCGTCCGGTGTGCTCCTCGACGCTGACATCACGTGGGACGGCGGCATCAGTCAGTGCCCGGGACTCTCGTCCACGTACGATGTCTACTTTGGCACCAGCTCGAATCCGCCGTTCGACCACAACAACGGCGATGTGAAAACCTGGGATCCGGGGACATTGGCGTACGGCACCACCTACTACTGGAAGATCGTGGCAAAGGACGACAACGGGTCGACGTCGGGAGCGGTGTGGAGTTTCCACACCGAAGCAGAGCCGTGCACGTCGCCGCCGCTGGCGGCGTGTTCGCCCGGTCCGAGCGATGGCAGGACCAACGTGAACACGCACAGCAGTCTCTCCTGGGGATGCGGTACGAGTGTCTGTGGTCTGGCCGTAACCTACGACGTGTACCTCGGCACGACGTCCGACCTGGGTGATGCGCAGAAGGTGGCGAGCACCACCAGCACGTCGTGGAAACCCCCGGTCCTCCTCCAGTCCAACACCACGTACTACTGGAAGATCATTACGCGCGACGCCAACGGGGAGACAGCGGGCCCGGTATGGAGCTTCACGACGAGATAGCTGCTGAAATAGGCACAGGACTGATTCGGGTCGACGATGACGTCTCAGACCAGGACGCACCTCAACGTGCCGAGCGGAAGACGCGCCGTTGCTTTAGCCAGCGCCGAACGTAGCCGTCGTTGAACGTCTCCGCTACGCGTGGAGAAACAAGCCGAAGCCTGTCCCGGGCGGACTCCGGAACCAAGAAGTTGATCAGATTCAGATTGGCATCCAGCGTAACGATTACCATTGCATCCCGTTCGTCGCCAATGCCAACGACAAGCCGGGCCGCGTGGGTCCTGTCGTGGGGCATTGTTACGAGGGACGGCACATCCAGTCGTCGAACACCCAGTGCCGACATAACCGACGTACTGAACGCCGGAAACACAACCCGCGCCAGAGACCCATCTTCGTGGTGAACGCTCCCACCCCATTGGTCCCGCGAGGAGAGCGAGTCGAACGACGCGCCACTCCAGTGTGTGTCGTCAAGGATTGTGATCATGGCGCCCTCGTAGACAGGCGCATTGTTGCATCCCGCCAGGACGACTTCCATCTTTGCGTCCGAGTCGAGGTTCACCGCGCGAACAAAGTTAACACGGCCACTGGTGCGATAAACGTGTAGCGCTTCGTCGCCGCGCGACGGCCAGCTGCCACCTGGATACCAGGTGACGAGCGTCGGGTACCACGGAATCAGCTGCCAGCGAACTATCATGTCATCAGCTCCATCCGCGTCGACGTCGGTGAACAGTATTTCACCGCAACGCGACGCATCGCTCGCGTCGGGCTGCATTCTCCCGCTATCAATCAATTCACGGCCGTACCAGCCTTCAAGAAGCGAGGCCGGCAATACGTGTGTCCAGACCTGGTTGCCGGTGGCAAGGTCGCATGCCGCAAGGACCCCTTCCGATGTATCAGTGGCGCGGGTTCCATAGATGACCACAT
>DASRYI010000061.1:0-12006 GCA_035687255.1 Candidatus Krumholzibacteriia bacterium
TCCCATGCTGTTCGTGCAGGGCACACGCGATGATCTGGCCGACATGGAATTGATGCGCGGGGTGTGCGCAGGTCTGGGCACGCGCGCCCGCCTGCACGTGGTGGAAGAGGGCGATCATTCGTTCAAGGTGCTCAAGCGGTCGGGGCGCGACCCCGCCCAGGTAATGAACGAGATTCGCGACGCGGCCACCGGATTCATGCGTACCGTGCTGGCATCATCGTGAGGAGTTATTCGTGAAGCACTCAAAGGGATTTCTGGAACTCGTGCACGAGGCCAGGCACCGCGTACACACCACCGACGTCGCCACCGTCTGGAACCGCGTCGACAGCGGCGAGGCGTTTCATCTCATCGACATCCGCGAAGACCACGAGTGGGGGAAGGGTCACATCCCCGGCTCCATTCACCTGGGGAGGGGTATTCTCGAGCGTGATATCGAACGCACCATCCCCGATCCCAACACCGAGATCGTGCTCTACTGCGGCGGTGGCTACCGCTCGGTGCTGTCCGCCGATGCGTTGCAGCGCATGGGCTACAAGAATGTGCTCTCCATGGACGGCGGATATACCGGCTGGGTCGACGCCGGCCATCCGGTGAAGAAGTAGTCCGCATGACGCCTCCGCGCCGGTATCCGGTTCCCGCCGCAACCGTGCGCGTCGAAGACCGCATCGAGCATTCCCGGTTCATCACCACACTCGTGTTTGCGGACAGCGCGGACGCCGCCAAGTCCGCCATCCAGCGCGTGCGCGATGAATTTCCCGACGCCACCCATCACTGTTTCGCCTACGTGGCCGGCCCGCCCGGCAGCACGTCGTCGTCCGGCGCCAGCGACGCCGGCGAACCCTCCGGCACCGCGGGGCGTCCCATGCTGAAAGTGCTGCTCAATTCCGGCGTGGGCGACGTGGCGGTGGTGGTGACGCGTTACTTTGGTGGTGTCAAGCTGGGCAAAGGGGGACTGGTACGTGCCTACAGCGGCGGTGTGCAGCATGCACTGCGCGAATTGCAGACGCGCGAGCACGTCGATGAGATCGATGCCACTGCGGTGGTGCCGTACACCGCCATGGACGCGGTGCAGCGTGCGCTCGCGCGCGAGGGTGTGCGCGTGGTCGCGATGGCATTCGGCGCCAGCGTGGCGCTTTCCCTGCGCATTCCGGCGGACCGTGAGGATGACATCGAGCGCCTGCTCGCGGATACAACCGCCGGTGCCGCGCGTCTCGAGCGCTGATTGCGCGCCACGTTCAATGTTGATACCATGCAGTCCATGAACTCACGTCTCCAGAACAAGCGCGTCTTGATCACGGGTGCCAGCGCCGGATTCGGCGAGGCGTGCGCCCATGCCTTCGCCGGCGCGGGTGCCAACCTCGAGCTGTGGGCACGGCGCAAGGACCGGCTCGACGCCGTGCGCAAGGATGTGCTGGCGCGTCACAAGGTCGACATCGGAATCCGCGATGTCGACGTGCGCGACCGCGACACCGTCCGCGCGGCCGTTGCCGAACTCGCCGCCGCCGGCAAGCACATCGACGTGCTCGTCAACAACGCCGGTCTCGCGTCGGGTCTCGATCCGATCCATGAAGGTGACTACGAAGACTGGGACGCGATGATCGACACCAATCTCAAGGGACTGCTCAACGTAACCCGCGAAGTCCTGCCGGACATGGTGAAACGCAATTCCGGCCACGTGATCAACATCGGCAGCGTGGCGGGGTACATCGCGTATCCGCGCGGCAATGTGTACGGTGCCACCAAGTTTGCGGTGCGCGGACTCACCGAGGCCATGAACATCGACATGCTGGGCACGAAGGTGCGCATCTCCAGCGTGGACCCCGGTGCTGCCGAGACCGAATTCTCGACGGTGCGTTTTCACGGCGACGAAGCCCGCGCGAAGAAGGTCTACGATGGGTTCCAGCCGCTGACGTCGGAGGATGTCGCGGACGCCGTGCTGTATGTGGCGGGCACGCCCGAGCACGTGAACATCACCAAGCTGGTGCTGATGCCCACCGCGCAACGCACGCCATTCCACATTCACCGGGAAAAGTCATGAGCGACGAAGACCGCAGGACCCACGACCCCGAAGCACTGCGCAAGCGCCTCGACGACGTCGGCATCATCCGCGCGCGCCGGCACATCTTCCTGTGCTGCGACCAGACCACACCCAAGTGCAGCACCCACGAGGAATCCCACGCGTCGTGGGAGTATCTCAAGCGCCGGTTGCGGGAGCTGGGCCTGGGCGAGAACGGCATCGCGCGCACCAAAGCCAACTGCCTGCGTGTGTGCCGCGAGGGACCGGTCGCCGTAGTGTATCCGGAGGGAATCTGGTACCGCGGGTGCACGCCCGAGGTGCTGGAGCGCATCATTCAGGAACATCTGATCGGCGGCAGACCCGTTGCCGATCACATCATTACCACGCACCCGCTGGACGGCGGCCCCGTCGAACCCCGCGATCCCTCGCGCCAGGCTCGTTAGTCACACGGGCACGTACAAGCCTACTGTTTTGCGTCCCCTGGCTTCCCGGGTGGCGGCGCCAGCTCGTTGACGAGTGGGGCGAGGTACTCGCCGATCGCCTCGTGAGCGTTGAAATTCCAGTGCCCGATGCTGCCACTCCCGGGCCAGTAATTGTAGCGAATGCCTCGTTGCTTGAGTGCGTCGAATACGGGCTGTAGATCGTACACGGGAATGCCGACGGAGCGAATGTACTCCCGGTAGGCGGCACTGATCGGACGCTTTTCCACCACGGCGATGCGTATCTTTCCCGACCGGTTCTCGACGGCGAGTGCGTCGAAGATCGCCTTGTTGAGAGGCCAGAAGTTGTCTTTGCCGCCGACCGGTTCGGGTGTCTCCTTTCGGGCGCCGGGGTGAAACCAATCGTACACCTTGCCGAGCAGGATTCCCGGGGCACCACCCTCCTGCACGCGGAGATAGACGTTCCTCGCCATGCTGTACAACGCCAGCCGGTGCACAAGGCGCAATTTCATGCTTCGCTTGTAGCGCGCCGACTGCGCGAAGCTCAGGTCCACGCGCACGGAATCGTTTACAGCGGAAAAGATCGGCCCGAATCCTTCGCCGTTTTCGGCCATATCATCCTGTCCGACGAAGAACAGGGCAACATCCGGGCTGAACTTCTCGACGACCTCCGTGAAGTGATAGTACATCAGCCCCAGATCGAATCCGCTGTACCCGAAATTCATGACCTCGGCATGCCGCGGACCCATTCGGTTGAGCTCGTTCTCGAGCACGGTTCGCAGGTGAAATCTGTCAAACAGCTGAAATCCCTCGATGAACGAGTCACCGAGCAAAGCGACACGGAGAACGCCGCTCTCTTTTTTCGGCGGGTATGCCGGACCCAGGTAGCCATACTTGTTCACCCCGCCCAGGTACATGCCCTCCGTGAAGAAGACAAAGTTAGCGCCCGGCCGGAATGCCACGCCCAGGCGGGGATCGCTGATGACAAACGACGGAGTACCGGCTCCGGAGAGGCGCAGGAACAGCTCCAGCAACACCATCGCTCCCACGAACGCCAGACCAAATCCAAACATGCTCTTTGCGATTCTTCTCATGGCTAGAATTGGAAGTAAATAAACGGCATCGGTTTTGCCTGGAACATGTACATGAAAATGATCGTCCACGCGGCCAGATAGATGCCCCAACGGAATCGCGGCGCCGTTCTCAGCGGGAATGCATGGTCGCGGGTGACGTATTCAGACAGATCAAGCACCAGGTTTGCGACAGAATATGTGAGCACAATGACCGCAAATCGCGCCGAGAAACCACCGGGTGACCACGCGACAATTTTCTTCAATATATAGAATGCGGTAGTGAAGTCGCGCGAGCGGAAGAACAGCCACGCAAGCAGGACGATGAGATACGTGCCGGTCACCTTGGCCACGAAGGTCAAAAGCGACGCGAGACCCGTGTAGTTGAGACGCTCGTCGGGCTTGCGGGCCTTCAGCATGAATTTGTGAACGGCGAGATAGCCCCCGTGAAGGCCTCCCCAGAACACGAATGTCCAGTTGGCGCCGTGCCACAGTCCACCCAGCAGCATGGTGGCGAACAGGTTGACGTACGTCCGTTTCGGCCCTTTGCGATTCCCGCCCAGCGGTATGTACAGATA
The DNA here is from genome assembly GCA_035687255.1 of Candidatus Krumholzibacteriia bacterium. GTDB lineage: Bacteria > Krumholzibacteriota > Krumholzibacteriia > WVZY01 > JAKEHA01 > JAKEHA01. The sequence goes on from DASRYI010000061.1 coordinate 4,106, forward strand.
GTCTCGAAGCCACGTCGACAGAGAAATATGCCAGCGGCGCCAGAACTCGGTGATGTTCGCCGCCAGGTATGGCTGGTTGAAGTTCTCCATCAGGTCGACGCCCAGCAACCGCGCCGTGCCGCGCGCAATGCTGCTGTACCCCGAGAAGTCCGCGTAGATCTGCAACGAGAAAAGCAGCAGCGCGCTCAGCAGTTCCGACGATGAGTAGTACGTGGGTCCGGAAAAGATGTGGTCGACGTAGCGCCCACACGTGTCGCCGATGATGACCTTTCTGAACATGCCCACGGTGATCAGGGCCATGCCCTCGCTGAGGTCGGCCCGGGAGGGCCGGCGCATGTTCTCAACCTGCGGCAGGAGATGGATCGCGCGCTCGATCGGACCGGCCACGAGCTGCGGGAAGAACGCGACATACAGCGCGAAGTTCAGCAAATTCCGGGTCGGCGCCATTTTGCCGCGGTAGACATCGATGGTGTAAGAGAGCGTCTGGAACGTGTAGAAGGAAATCCCGACCGGCAGGATGATGTTCAGATGCAGAAAATCGAGATTGGTCCCGAAGTGCGCGGCGACGCGGGCGAACGAATCGACGAAGAAGTTGAAATACTTGAACGTCCCCAGCAGGCCCAGGTTGGAGGCCAGGCTCAGCAGCAGAAACCGTTTGCGCCGGCGCGGGTCGTCGGTGGCGGCGATGGCGCGCGCCGCAACGTAGTCGATGATTGTGGAAACAAACAGCAGTGAAAGGAAGCGCCAGTCCCAGTATCCGTAGAAGAAGTAGCTGGCAATGAGCAGGAAAACGTTTCGTGGCCTCCGGGGAAGCCAGAGAGCCAGCGGTACTACGACACATAAAAATATGATGAAGATGAACGAGTTGAAGAGCACGGCGGGATGCTACACGATTCTGCTGCGGAGCGCGACAGTCGTTTGACGGTGTCCCAATCAGTTGTGGTAATCCGGTCAGGCGTTCCGGACACCACCGGGGAGATATCCGGCCGCGAGTTTCGAGAAGCTGTCCACCTGTTGTTCCGCCCACGTGGAATCGCGCCCCAGCACCCGCGCTGCGACGGTTGCAACCGCGGGCGCCGCGTCCGCGCTGCGGCGTGCATCCAGAAACAGTGCCCGCGTTCGCCGCGCCAGGATGTCCGCGACCGTCATCGCCATCTCGTCGCGAACGATGCGTTCGATCTCCCGTTCGTCTTCGGCGTCCAGCGTCACGCCGGAGATGATGTGCGTTTCCAGACGTGCGTTGGACGCAGGCGGGGCGCCGAGTTCGACGGCGACAGGACGCGGTGTCGGAGGGGACAGCTTCCCGGCATGGATCGCGGCTTTCACCGCGTCTCTCGCCATCAAGCGGTACGTCGTCCACTTGCCGCCGTAGATCGTCACCATGCCGTCCTTGACCTCGACGCGGTGGTCGCGGCGCAGGTTGGCGGTGCGCCCGCGCGCGTCGGGCAGGGGCCTCAGTCCGGCGAAGGCACTGCGCACATCGGAGCGCGAAGGCGCCGGGGAGAGATAGCGTGCGGCGTGTTCGAGGAGATAGTCGACATCGGCCGGTGTGGCCAGTGGTTCGGCCTCGGGTGAATCGACCGCCGTCTCGGTGGTTCCCACCAGCACGCGCCCGCGCCAGGGAATCACGAACACGACGCGCCGGTCGTCGGTGCGGGGGACGAGAATGGCGGTGTCGCCGGGAAGAAACGTGCGTTCCAGCACGATATGTGCGCCGCGGCTCATGCGCAGCAACGGCCAGGCCGCACGGTCATGCAGGCGGCGCACCTCATCCGCATGCACGCCGGCCGCGTTGATCACCGCCCGTGCGCGCACCTCGAACACGTCGTCGTAGATGTGATCGTGGATCCGCGCGCCGGCAATGCGGCCGTCTTCCACCAGCAGATCGGTCACCGATGCGTAGTTCAACAGCCGGGCGCGGTTGGCGGCGGCCGCACGTGCCAGCTCCAGGGCGTAGCGTGCGTCGTCAAACTGGTCGTCGTAATACACCACGCCGCCGCGCAACCCGTCGGGATTGAGCGTGGGTGCCAGCTGGAGTGCCTCGAGCCGCGACACGGTGCGCGAGCGCGGCGGACCATCATGCGAACCGCGCGCGAGCAGGTCATACAGTCGCAACCCCGAGGAGTAGTAGAAGCGCTCGCCCGCCCGGTACGCGGGCACCAGGAAGGCGGTATCACGCACCAGGTCGCGCGCCTGCCGGCGCGCGTTGCCGCGCTCCCGCAACGATTGCGCCACCAGCTGCACATGGCCGCCGCGCAGATAGCGCACGCCGCCGTGAAAGAGTTTGGTGCTGCGGCTCGACGTCCCGGATGCAAAATCGCCCTGGTCCACCAGCGCAACATCGAGTCCGCGCCACACCGCCTCGTACGCACATCCCAGCCCGGTGGCGCCGCCGCCGATCACCAGCACGTCGAAGACGCCCTTCTCCGCGCGTATGGCCTCCCGCATTGCATCCCGCTGCATGGCGGGGACGTTACCCGACGCATCGTCGGGACTTCCACCTTGTTTTGGAGGGTGGGTTGCGGTTTAATTCAACCCGGCGTGACCACCACCGAACCCAAGGAAACCATCGTGGCCCAGGACATCGAAACCACCCAGACCGAAGGCATCCAGAAACTCGAACGCCCGCGCGTGGAGGCGCTGGATCGCATCCTCGGCCAGCCCTTCAAGGTGCTCGACGACGGCTTCGTGCGCGTGGTCGATTACATGGGCTCCGACGAGTCGATTGTGCAGGCGGCGCGCGTCTCGTATGGCAGGGGAACCAAGAAGATTCACGAGGACCGGGGCCTGATTCGTTACCTCATGCGCCACCGCCACTCGACGCCGTTCGAGATGTGCGAGATCAAGCTGCACGTGCGCGTTCCCATGGATGCATGGCGGCAGTGGATCCGGCACCGGACCGCCAACGTGAACGAGTACAGCACACGCTATTCGGTGGCCATCGACGCCGCGCAGATGACGGCGCCGGGAGAATGGCGCAAGCAGTCGCCCGGCAACCGGCAGGGAAGCGCGGGATTCCTCGACGAGAAGGTGGGCGAGACCTTCTCGAAGCAGGAAGCCGATCTGCACCGCCTGGCGCGCCGTCTCTATAATGAGCGCATCGAGGCGGGCGTGGCGCGCGAACAGGCGCGCAAGGATCTTCCGCTCTCCACCTACACCGAAGCCTACTGGAAGGTGGATCTGCACAACCTGCTCCACTTTCTCTCGCTGCGCATGGACGAACACTCGCAGCTGGAAATCCGCCAGTACGCGCGCATCATCGGCGACGAAATCGTGAGCCAGTGGTGTCCCTTCACGTGGGAAGCGTTCCTCGACTACCGCATGAACTCCATGGCCATGTCCGGGATCGAGCTCGAAGTAGTGCAGTGTATCGCCCGCGGCGACGACGCGGGAGCCCGTGAGGTGGCGCAGCGCTGCGGCTGGCTGGAACCGGGCAAGAACGGCTACAAGCGCAACCGCGAACGCGAAGAGCTGGAAGCCAAGCTGGCCCGCCTCAACCTCGCCGTTCCCTGGCGCTGACGCCGCGCTCCCGACCGATATGCTGGGGGAATTCCAGCTTCTCGATCCGCACACGCTGCATCCCCACGAGCAGATCGATGCACGACGGCTCGCGCGCCTGGTGGAGGAACTCCGCGCAGCCGGCGTTTTCTATCCGCCCGTGCTCGTCGACCGCGAGTCACTCGTCATCCTCGATGGCCATCACCGCTGGCACGCGGCGTCGCGGCTGGGTCTGGTGCGGCTTCCGTGTTACGTGGTGGCGTATCTCGACAACCCCGGCGTCCGCGTCATGTCACGCCGTCCCGGCATCGAGGTAAGCAAGCAGTCGGTACTCGAGATGGCGCGCACCGGCAGTGTGTATCCGCACAAGACCACCCGCCATATGTACGACCTTCCCGAATGGATCGAGCCGGTGCCGCTCGATCGCCTGATGCACGCGTGAACACAACTCCTCCTCCTGCGATTCCCTCGACGCCGGGAAGCGGTGACGCGCGGCGTGTGCTGCTGGGCGCGAGCCTGCTGTTCGCCGTCCTGCTGGTGGGCGGCGGCTGGTTGCTGCTCGCAATCAAGGGACGAACGATTGTAGACCCGTTTGCAACCACGCGCGTGTGGCAGCGTGTGGCCTCCGGGGCCGCCGTCGGAGCCGTGACCGCCATGCTGTGCGCGTTCGCCGTGCGCCGGGTGTCGGCGCTCGCGCGTCTCGAGCATCTTGCGCGCCACGCCATGGAGGGAATCGAACCGCGCTGGCACACGCTGCTCACGATTGCGCTGCTGGCGGGTGTGGGGGAGGAGTTCTTCTTCCGCGGAGCCCTGGAACCGATGGTGGGACGCTGGGTGACCGCCGCCGGATTCGTGGCCATGCACGGCGCCCTGCGGGTGCGTAACCGCGGTGGACTGACCTTCGCCGTCTTTCTGGCGGCCGCCAGCATCGGACTTTCCGCCGTGAACGCATGGAACGGGCTCGAAAGTGCCATGTCGGCGCACGCGTCCTACGACTTCGCCATGCTGCTGTGGCTCTCGCGCCGGCCGCCGCTAACCCCCGGAAATTCCACGCACTGACTCGCGTTGACACCCGGCGAGGTTTGGGGCCATGCTGGGCGCCGGTTGTGGACGTGCTCGCGCGAGCGGGTTGCGCGGCCGGCGGAATTTTCGACCAAGGAGAACTGCGATGAAGCGCTATGCATTCGTACTCGTGATAGCGGCGTTGCTGGCGGGGTGCGGCGGCACCAAGGTGCAACGCATCGATCCCAACGAGACGGTGGACCTGTCCGGGCGCTGGAACGACACCGACTCGCGCCTGGTGTCCGAAGAGATGATCTCGGACTGCCTGTCGCGCCCGTGGAGAGCCAACCACATGGCCGCCAAGGCCAAGAATCCCATCATCATTGTGGGACAGATTCGCAACAAGACCACCGAACACATCGCGACCGAAACCTTCATCGGTGACATCGAGCGCGCATTCATCAATTCGGGACAGGCCGAGATGGTGGCCAGCGCCGAAGAACGCGAACAGATTCGCGGCGAGCGCTCCGACCAGCAGCAGTACGCCAGCGAGGAAACCATGAAGCAGTGGGGCAAGGAGCACGGCGCCGACTACATGCTGGGTGGTGTGATCAGCAGCATCGAGGACCGCGAGGGCGGCGAATCGGTGGTGTTCTACCAGGTCGATCTCAATCTCATCAACCTGGAGACCAACACCAAAGTCTGGCAGGGACAGAAGAAGATCAAGAAATACATCTCGCGTTCGTCGTACAGCCGGTAATCCGCGCGGGCTGTACGCATGCAGTTTCCGGGCCGGGGATTGATAGTGCTGGTGCTGCCCGTGGCGGTCGCCGCCGTCGCGGGCTGCTCCACCTATTCGCGCCAGGCCCCGGCCATCCGCGAAGCGCTTCTCAACGACGACTACGACAGGGCCATCAAGGCGGTCGACAAGATCAGCCGTTCCAGCTCGGAGCTTCTGTACTGCTACGAGCTGGGAACGGTTCTGCACGAAGAGGGGGACTACGCCGCCAGCAACGCCACCTTTGAGCGCGCCGAAGAAGTATTCGACGAGCTCTACACCAGGAGCATTTCGCGCGAAATCGGTGCGGCCGTGATCAACGAGGGCATCGTGAAGTACCGCGGCGACGCCTTCGAAGCCGTGCTCGTCAACTACTACAAGATTCTCAACTATCTCTTTCTGGGCGACGTCGACGGCGCCCTGGTGGAATGCCGGCGTCTCAATCAGAAGCTGCAGGTGATTCACGACGCCGGCGAGACCTACTTCGTCGACGATCCCTTCCTGCAGTATCTGACCGCGCTGGTGTACGACTACGGCGGCGAGCCCGTGAGTGCCGAAGTGTCATATCGCGCGTCGTCGCAGGAGTACGAACGTGCGGCCACGTTGCCGGCTCCGCCGTGGTTGCCGTGCGACGCGGCCGAGAACGCGCGTGGCGTGGGTGACGCCGCCCAGGCTGAGGAATACATGGACAGCGCCTCGTGCACACTGGCGACTCCGGGGCAGGGGCGTGTGGCCGTGTTCGTGGAGACGGGAGCGGTGGCGCGCAAGATCGAAACCGGTTTCACCGTCCCCATCTTCGAAAACGATCGCTACCGCAGTGAGGATGAATTCAGCCACGAGCTGTACAACCGCCGCAACGTTCACTACGACCACCCGGTCCACGTGAAGTACTGGCTGCACGTGGCCCTGCCCGCGCTGCAGGTGGATCCGCCCATGCCGCACCGCGCGGTGGTGCGCGCCTCGCTGCAGAGCGTCAACCGCAGCGCGCAACCGGCGGAGGTTGCCACCGTGACCGTGGAGGATCTCGACGCGCAGGCGCAGCGCGCGTTCACCGAAAAGCAACCCACGGTGGTGCTGCGCGCCATCGCGCGCGCGCTGGCCAAGTATCTGGCCAGCGAGACCGCGTCCAAGAAGGACGAGGGGTTGGGCACGCTGGTGAACCTGCTGGGCGTGGTGACGGAAACCGCCGACACACGCAGCTGGACCACGCTCCCGCGCGCCATCGAGATGGCGCGCCTCGACCTCGATCCGGGAACCTACCGGATCGATATCGACGTGACCGATCCGCGCGGACTGTTGCTGGTTCACCAGAGCTTCAGCGACGTCACCGTGGTGGCCAACGGACTCGAGGTGCGCCGTGTCCGGATCCGCTAACCGGCTCGCGCGCGAGAAGAGCCCCTACCTCCTCCAGCACGCGCACAATCCCGTCGACTGGTTTCCGTGGGGCGACGAGGCGTTCAACGAAGCGCGCGCGCGCGACTGTCCCGTGTTTCTCTCCATCGGGTATTCCACCTGCCACTGGTGCCACGTCATGGAACGCGAGTCGTTCGAGAACGACGAGATTGCGGCGCTCATGAATGCGGCCTTCGTGTGCGTCAAGGTGGACCGCGAAGAACGTCCCGACGTGGACCACGTGTACATGACCGCCTGCCAGATGATGACGGGCAGCGGCGGCTGGCCGCTTTCCATCCTGATCACGCCCGACCGGCGCCCGTTCTTTGCGGCCACCTACATTCCGCCCGCCGCCATGCGCTCCTTCATTCCGCGGGTGCAGGCGGCGTGGCGCGACGAGCGCGAGAACCTGCTCTCGGACGCGGGACGGATCGGTGAGGCGCTGGCGCGCGCCATGCACACCGGGCGCAGCAGCATCGATGCGCTCGACGTGATGCGCCGCGCCTATCACGAACTCGCGGGGCGTTTCGATTCCACCCACGGTGGCTTCGGAGGCCGGCCCAAGTTTCCCTCGCCGCATACGCTGCTGTTCCTGCTGCGCTACTGGAAGCGCAGCGGCGATTCCGGAGCGCTGGACATGGTGGAAAAAACGCTCGAACGCATGCGCCGCGGCGGCATCTGCGACCAGGTGGGCTACGGCTTCCATCGCTATTCCACCGACGCGGACTGGCTGTTGCCGCACTTCGAGAAGATGCTCTACGACCAGGCCATGATGCTGCTGGCGTACACCGAAGCGTTTCAGGCCACCGGCCGCGTGGATTTCAAACAGGCCGCGCTCGAAATCGCCGAGTACGTGATGCGCGATCTCTCCGCGCCCGAGGGCGGATTCTTCTCCGCCGAGGATGCGGACAGTGAGGGTGAGGAAGGGAAGTTCTACGTGTGGACGCGCGCCGAGCTCGACGCCCTGCTGGGCGAAGATGCGCCGCTGGCGAGCGCGTACTTCGGTGTCGAGGACGAGGGAAACTTTCACGACGAAGCCAGCGGGCGGCGCAGCGGCGCCAACATCCTGTTTCTGCCACGGCCCGCGGACGAAGCCGCGCGCGCCGCGGGGCTTGCCCCGGATGCGCTGCACGAGCGCATCGAACGCATTCGCCAGCGGCTTCTGACCGCGCGCTCGCAACGCGTTCGTCCTCACCTCGACGACAAGGTGCTGGTGGACTGGAACGGGCTC
>DASRYI010000062.1:0-22519 GCA_035687255.1 Candidatus Krumholzibacteriia bacterium
GTGGTGCGCTTCATGCGCGCATTGTAGGCGAAAACGGGATTTTGAACAACGACACCACGATAGAACAGGGCGTTGAGCGCGATAGATACTGTAGCGCCTGGGTATGGACGAGTACCGCGTATGGGACCCACCGCCGGGATTGCGCCAGGGAGACAATTGCACCGTTAACCAAACTACATGGCGTGATATAATTCCCGGCGGGGGAGTCCTCGAAGTGCGTATCGTCCCCAGGTCCCTGCTGCAGTTGACCCACCCGAAAGGAACGACGCATGAAACGAGTTCTGCTATTGACCATCGGTGCCCTGCTGATTTCCAGCACCGCCTTCGCTGATTTTTTTGGAATTTTCTCCGACGCGACCGGGCAGGTTTGCAATATCTCATCCGGTTTCAGCACCACGGCAACAATCCTCGAGAAGTTTTCCGCCGGCTCAACCGGTTCGCGCTTCAAGATGGATTTGTCGCTCTGCCCGGGAACGGCGTTCTATTCGTTCAACACCCCGTTCGTTCCCATTGGCGTGCTGACCAGCGATCTTTCGCTGGCCTATGGCCAGTGTCTCACCGGAGACATTGTGCTGGGTACCATCATCGCCGTGTGGGCACCGGGCGCGGTTTCCATCGTAGCGGCTGATAACTTCGCGACCATCATCTACACCGATTGCAGTTTCGGTGAGTACGCGGCGACCGGAGGCCATACCTCCATCGACGGCGACGGCCACGGGTGCAACGAAGATCCGGTGAGGAACACCACCTGGAGTGGAGTAAAGGCGCTGTATCGTTGATTTGCAAATGACTACGACCGGCGGCGGGCCGTACTGATACGGTCCGCCGACGCCTGCTGGCCGCACGGGAGGCGCCCTGTTGCTGCCGGAAAGGACCTTCGTGAAACGTTGCTTGATTGGCGCCGCCTTCCTGTTCGTCTCGACCGCAGCTTTCGCGGATCACCTCGGTGTCTATTCCAATGCGTCGGGGACCAGTGTTTGCCTTCCCGTCGGATTCACGTCGTCGGTCGCGGTGATTCATAAGCAGAGTTCCGGGGCGGCGGGTTCCACGTTCGCCCTGCAACTGCCGGATGGCTCTTCGTTCTTCCAGTTCAACACGTCGTTCACGACAACCGGGTCCATTCCCGGGGTCGTCTCCGTGAACTATGGAGCGTGTCTGGAGAGTCCGATTGTGGTCGGAACCGTCGTTGCAATCCTGGCGCCGGGCTACTTTCACATAGTTGCGGCACCGGGATATGATAGTCCGATGGTCGTCGATTGCGCATCGCAGTTGCACGCGGCCACGGGCGGAACCGGATACGCGGCGTCAGGCGACTGCGGCGTCCCGCTGGCGACCGAGTCTGCAACGTGGAGCGCTGTGAAAGCGCTGTATCGCTGATGTAGTTCACTCGACGTTCGAGGGAGGTGCCTCGATGAAACGAATGCTTCCGGTGTTTCTTGCGGTCATGGTGATTTCCGGAACGGCGATGGCGGACTATATTAATGTCTACACCGACGCCAGTGGAAACAGTTGCGTTCTTGCTTCCGGTTTTACATCCACGGCGACGGTCATTGAGAAGTTCTCATTGGGAACCACGGGCTCGCATTTCAAGATCGAGTTTCCAGCCGGAACAATCTTCTATGGTTTCAACACGTCATTCGTGCCGACCGGTGTGTTGACCAGCGATCTATCGCTGGCGTACGGCCAGTGTCTGGTAGGGGATATCCCGCTCGGTGCCATCGTTGCGGACCTGGCGCCGGGACTCATCTATGTTCTTCCCCCAGACACGTTCTCCGTTATCACTTCTACGGATTGTAATTTCGTGGACCATACGGCGTATGGGTGGCATGCGTACGTTGATATGGAGGGGCCGTGCGCAGAGCCTCTTGCCGCGACGCCGTCCACGTGGGGCAGCGTGAAGGCCTTGTATCGCTGATATCTCAGCGCGACTTCTTATTGAGCAGTTTCTGGATGGCGGCGAGGGTGCGGGTGTTGGCGACGTCATCTTTGACGAGCCAGCCTTTGCGGGCCACATTGACGCCGTATTTGTAGTACGCAATTTCTTTGGTGCTGTGGGCGTCCGGGTTGATGACGAAGCGGACGCCCATTTCTTTGGCGCGTTTCACGTGGCGCCAGTCGAGATCGAGGCGGTAGGGGTGGGCGTTGATCTCCATCCAGGTGTTGTGTTCCACGCACGCCTCGAACACCTTCTCCAGATTCAGCGGATAGCCGTCGCGTGATAGCAGTACGCGTCCGGTGGGGTGGCCGAGCATGGTGGTGTACGGATTCGACACCGCCCTCACGATGCGTTCGGTCATCTGGGCTTCGGTGCCGGTGAACTGGCCGTGTACGGAAGCGACGACGTAGTCAAAGCTCTCGAGAACCTGGTCGTCATAATCCAGGTCACCGTTCTGCAGGATGTCGCTCTCAATCCCCGCGAACACGACAAACGGCGCCAACTTCTTGTTCAGCGCCTCGATTTCCGCACGCTGTTTCTTCACATCCTCGACGGACAGACCGTTGGCGTACACGGCGGTTTTGGAATGGTCGGCGATCCCGAGGTACTCGAGGCCGAGTGCCTTCGCGGCGCGCGCCATCTCATCGAGCGTGCCGTGCCCGTCGCTGTAGGTGGTGTGGCAGTGGAAGGTGCCGCGAATGTCGGCCACCTCGATCAGCACCGGCAGTTCGTGCTTTTCGGCGGCTTCGATCTCGCCGGTGTTCTCGCGCAGCTCGGGCGGGATGAAGTCCATGCCCAGCTTCTTGAACAGCGCCGCCTCGTCCACCAGCTTGACGGGCTTTCCGTCCGACTCCTTGAACAGGCCGTACTCGTTGAGCTTGAACCCCTGCTTTTTGGCGCGGGCGCGCACTTCGGTGTTGTGTTCCTTGCTGCCGGTGAAATAGTGCGCGGCGGCGGGAAACTCGTCGTCTTTCACCACGCGCAGGTCCACGTGAATACCGGACTCCAGGATCACGCTGGATTTGGTGGGTCCATGGCCGATGATGGTGGCCACGCCGGACATGCCGACAAAGGCATTCATCACGGGATCGGCGTCGGCGGCGGTGGCCAGAATGTCGACGTCACCGATGGTCTCCTTGCAGCGGCGCAGACTTCCCCCGATGAAACTCTGCTTCACGCCCTTCACGCCCCGCACCACCTCCAGTATTCTGCTGGCTTCGTCCCAGGCGGTGCTGAAGAGAAAACGCTGCGCGTATTTGCGGTGGCGCGCGATGGCCGCGAGAATGTTGGTCTGGGTCTTCTCGCCGAAGCCGGGCAGTTCGGCCAGCCAGCCGTTGCGCCCCGCTTTCTCGAGCTCATCGATCGACGTGACCTTGAGTTTGTCGTACACGGCCTTGACCTTCTTGGGCCCCATGCCGCTGATGCGCATCATCTCCAGCACGCCCGCCGGCACCTGCGCGCGCAGCTTTTCGTATTCGTCGAAGGTGCCGGTTTCCAGCATCGACTTGACGTCGGCGAATATCGATTTGCCGATGCCGCGCACTTCCAGCAGTTCGCCGCTTGCCACCATCTGGTTCAGGTCACCGGAGAGATCTTCGACGGCGCGCGCAGCGTTGAAGAACGCGCGGATGCGAAACGGATTGGAACCGGTGATCTCGAGCATGGCCGCGACTTCGTCGAGGGCGCGGGCAACATCGGCTTTGGAGATGGCGCGAGGGGGAGGAGTCTTTCGCGCGGAGGCCATGGCAGTGGAGACTACGTGCCGTGCGATGCGCTGTGCGTCTCGCCGCTCTCGTCACCGGCATTCTCTTCGGCGAGCGCTTTTTCGCGCGCGATCAGCTGGTCGAAGTCGACATCGTCGACGTTGAGTTCGGCGGCGCGCGCAAATTCGAAGGCTTCTTTGGCGTCGTCGGTGAGTCCGAACACGCCGGGTGAACCGGCGGGATAGCGCAGCGCGTCATAATTGACACGGGTATCGACGGCAGCATCGCCGCCGATCCGGGCGCCGCGTTTCATGGTCTTGAGGCCGCCGATCATGATGATGCGTTCCACATCCTTGTGCGTCTCACACACCGCCTGCAACACCCCCGTCACCTTGCCGGCGATGCCAAACGACCCGTCCAATGTGGAGATGTAGAGCTCGTTGGCCACCTCGCTGAACTCGTCGTGGAAGAACACGCGCTCGCGGGTGGGAAAACCCAGGATGACGATCACATAGGCGCCCGCGGCGCGGTACTCGCGCGCCCGCCACAACAACGAAGCCACGCCCAGGTCCTCGCCCAGGAGCACCACTTTGCCGTCGGCGTCGAAGTCGCACGCGTTGCCCAGTGGGCCGCGAATCTGGAATAGTTCCTCACCCGGATTCATTACCATGAGCTGTTCGCTGGGAAGGTCACGGCCCTGTTCGACGACCGTAAACGTGCCGGCTTCCGGGTCGGTGCTCACGATGGGGAGCGTGATCGCGCGTGAATCGGGATTCAGGTAGATGTCGGCGTACTGTCCGGGACGCGCTCGCTGTGCCAGCGCAGCGAGTTCGAACTCGAGCAGGAAGGTGTCTTCCCCGAATGTCTGTTTGCGGATGATCTGAAACATTTTCGTCGTGCGCAGACTAATGTAGCAACGGTTGCGGCGCAAGTACAGACTCACCCCGGCCCCGGAAGGATTTGCCGCACCCCCATGCGATAAACCGGCCGCCCGGCCCCTCCCGTGGCGGGGACATAAATATTGACTCCGGTCCGCGTCAAAGGTATTGTTGATTATACCCAACCGCGGGTTGCCGCCGCTCTTTACACCGCGAAAAATTCTTCACCAGGAAGTGTCACGATGAAGGAAACCATGGCAAAAGCTGACCTCAAGTGGGGCGAGCTTCCGTTCGACTACGTCCGGACTGACTGCCATCTCGAGTACCATTACAGCGACGGCAAGTGGGACGACGGCGCCGTCGTTGAAGATGACAAGATCAGTATCAGCATGGCGTCAACCTGCCTGCACTACGGGCAGGAGTGCTTTGAGGGGATGAAAGTCTACGAGGCGCAGGACGGACGCGCACTTGCGTTCCGCCCCCTCGAAAACGCGCGGCGCATGTTGCGCACGGCGGGCAAGATCATGATGGTGGCGCCTCCCGAAGAACTGTTCGTCGAGGCGATCGAACGGACGGTCAAATTGAACCGGCGCTTCATTCCGCCCTACGGAAGCGGCGCCTCTCTGTACATTCGCCCGCTTCTGATCGGTGTCACCGGTACGGTTGGCATCAAGCCGTCACGAGAGTATCTGTTCGTGGTCATGGTAACCCCGGTGGGCCCCTACTTCCGTGCGGGGCTGAAGACGGTCAAGCTGCTGGTCGAGGAGCATGTCGATCGCGCGGCGCCGGGAGGTGTGGGCGATGTCAAGACGGGCGGCAACTACGCGGCCGGTATTCGCGCCACCTGGGCGGCCCGCGAAAAGGGTTTCAACGAAGTTCTGTTTCTGGATGTGACCAACCAGTTCGTGGACGAGTCCGGCAGCTCGAACTTCTTCGGAATCACGCGCGATGGCACCTACGTCACGCCCAAGTCTCCGTCGATTCTCGGCAGCATCACCAACAAGAGTCTGATGGAGATCGCGCAGGATATGGGCATGAAAGTCGAGCGCCGGCCGGTGCCCGTCTCCGAACTGCCCGAGTTCGTGGAAGCGGGGCTCATCGGCACCGCGACCATCATCGCGCCGGTTTCGGCCATCCAGCACGGCAACCGGTTGATCCAGTACGGATCACCGACCGAGATGGGTCCGGTAAGCACCAAATTGCGCCAGGCGCTGCTCGCGCTGCAAAAGGGCGACGCACCGGACAAGTACGGCTGGACGCACGAGATCCCACTGGATTGAGGGATGGGCGCACCCGCGCCTGCCCGGCAATAGTGGCGGAGGCTCCTTCTTCGGTGAAGGGGCCTCTGCTATTTTCAGGATCATGAACGAAAAGCAGCAACTCACACTCACCTGCGAAGTCGACGCCTACCGGTCCGGTTGGACGATCGTGGAGTTTCTGGCGCACCGTTTTCCGTATCACACGGCCGACGGCTGGGCCAACCGGGTTGAGCAGGAGTGGGTGCGCGTGAACGGCGCCACCGTGCCCGTGACGCACGCCGTTCACAAGAACGACGCCGTGGCGTACACCATCTGGCATTCCGAGCCGCCGGTGGACGATCGCTACGACGTCCTCTTCGAAGACGAGCACTATCTCGCGGTGTCGAAATCGGGCAACATTCCCGTGCACGCGTGCGGAATCTACATCGTCAACACACTCATCGCGCGCCTGCGCGCCGACTACGGGCCGAAGATCAATCTGGCGCACCGTCTCGACCGCGAGACCAGCGGCGTGGTGATGCTGGCAAAGCACCGCGCAGCCAACCGGCTGCTGGCAGGCATGTTCGAGCGTGGCGACGTGGAGAAGCGCTATCTGGCCATCGTCTACGGGCAGGTTTCCGGCAGGGCGGGAAGCACGACTCTGATTGATGCGCCCATCGCAAAAGTCGATGCCCGCTATCAGTATCCGGTGGAATACGAGTTCGGAAAGGCCAACGACCGCGCCACCTATCTTCCCAAACGCATCGTCGCGGAAGGTGGCAAGCCGGCGCGTACGCGCATCGAAGTGGTCGGATATGCGACGCGCGAGCGCGATGAGTTCACCATGCTGCATGTGGTTCCCGAACAGGGACGAACCAACCAGATCCGCGTGCACCTGGCGCACATCGGTCATCCCATCGTGGGCGACAAGATCTATGCGCTGACCGGTGAACTGCGGGACGAAGTGCTGCGCGAGGGACTCACCGGCCGTGTGCGCGAGGCGCTGGTACTCGACCGCCATGCGCTGCACTGCGAATCGCTGGCGTTCCGCCACCCGCTGACCGGTGCGGACGTGGTGATTTGCGCCCCGGTGCCGGTCGATCTGACCGCCTTCACGGTGAGCTAGTTCCGTGGCGCCGTACCGGCGCACACCCCTTGTGTTTTCCGCATGTTCGTCGCATGGTATGGTTGTGGGGAGGGAGGTCATTTCATGCGACGCACATATTTCATCCTCATCATGGGCGCGGTGGCCATCGCGGCCCTGTTGTCCTGTGCCAAAAATATCAAGGTTGGTCCCGCCGAGGCGCGCACCATTGCGAAGGAAGCGTACATCTACAGCTATCCCATCGTGGAGAACTACAAGGTGATGTACGCCTACGCGCTCTACCGGCAGAACCCCCATTTCAAAGCGCCCTTCAACAACCTGGCCGTGCTCACGCCGGATACCACCGTGGCCGACAGCACAAAGAACAGCGACATGGTCCGTCACTCGTACGCGCTCGCATGGCTGGACCTGCGCAAGGAACCCGTCATCATCACGATTCCAGCCATGGACGCGGGGCGCGAGTATGACGTTCGGTTGATCGACCTCTACACGTATCGCTTTGCGGAACTGAGCTCCAGCATATCGGGGAGCCAGGGCGGCAAGTACATGATCACCTTCGGGACGGCGCCGGGCACCACGCCCGAGGGGATCACCAGTGTGATTCCATGCGAAACCGCGATGGCGCTGGCCCTGATCTATGAGAAGCCGCCCGCCGGAGAAACCGCCGAGATCACCAGCGAACATCTGGAGCTGTTCAACGTGCAGACGCAATCCATTTTCAACGGCCAGCGTCCGTTGAAAGCCGACGATCTCATCTTCCCGCCGTATTCCGTGGCCACCGTGCGTTCTCCGGGCTTCTTTCAGTATGTGAACTTTGCATTCCGGTTCTGTCCGGTAAACCCCGGTGAAATTCAGGAGCGCGCGCAGTTTGCCAAGCTGGGCATCGCGGCGGGAAAGACGTTCAGCGTGGCATCATTGAGCAAGGACATGCTGGACGCCATCAACGCGGGCATGGCCGACGGCCGCGCCGCCATCGATTCGGTGGCGGCCCGGACCCCGGAAGAACAGGTCATGTATGGCACGCGTGCCGATCTGAAGAACGACTACATGGCGCGCGCGGTGGCGGCGAAACTGAGACTGTACGGTCCCGCGCCCTGGTAGGATTTCGGATTCTCGTTCAAGCAGAAGCACGTGGGCGCCACGCTGGCGTGGTGCTTCTGATCAGTGCAGGGTGAGTTTCAGGATGACGGGTTCTTCGAGCTTGTCGGTGGCCAGGCTGCCGTCGGGCTTGACCGCGTCGAACTGGGCGTTGGCCACGTAGTAGAAATCGTCGCCCACGATGACGCCGGTGGTCGGCTCGTGCATCAGCGGGTGATTGGTCTCGAGCACTTCGTCCAGCACGATGCGCTCATTGGCGCCGTCGAGATGATACCGTTCCACGCTGTTCCCGCGAATACCCAGCAGACTCCCACGGAAGTAATACAGCCCGTCGATCCCGTCCGTATTCACGCCCTCGGGCGCAATCAGCGCCCGTGACTTGCGGCTGGCGATGTCGACGGCGATCACGCCGTCGGCGCCCGCCACAAACAGCGTGCGCTCATCCGGGGTGATGGCAATACCATTGGGGTCTTTCAGTCCCTCCGGCGTTGCAAACACTTCCAGCTTCTGGTCCTTCTGGGTGATGCGATAGATCGCGGCCTCTTTGTACATGTGGGTGATGTACACGTCGTTTCCGCGTGTCACGACCAGGTCGTTGAAGCCGTGTACCGCGCCCGGCTCATCCAGTACCCATTTGCGTATCAGTTTTCCGGTGTCGAGATTGAACGCAAACACGCCGGTCGCGTTGCCATCGTGTTTCTGGTAGCCCTCCAGCCCGTCGCCGTCGAAGCTGCACGCCCACAGCATGCGGCGAGTGGGTTGGATCTTGATCCCGATCACGCTCCACAGACCGTCCTGGCGCGGCCCCACGAAGTCGCTCTCGTTGCCGTTGCGGTCGACGCGCACGATCTTGCCCTTGCGCGTGCTGCCCACGTAAAAGGAGCCGTCCTTCGGGTCGAAGGCGACGCTCTCGGGCAGAAGGTCCTTTTCATGCAGGAAAAACGCCACGTCGCTGGTGTGCGCCGCGTTGACCGCCCTGACCGGCATGGTGACGGAATCACCCAGCTGGAATGTCATCGTGGGCGGGGGCTGCGGCGGTTCCTGCTGCGGCATCGCGTGCGCCACCGACGCACAGGCGTAGAACACCCACGCAACGACTGCTTTGGTGGAGCGATACAGAAACGGGTTCATCGATGCCGGGAGTCCTACCTCACGAGTTCGAAGTTCGTGAAGTCGGCGTGGTGATAGATGATCGCCTCGGTGCTGCGGCGAACGTGGTCGCCCTCTTTGGAATGCACCGCGATCACGTGCATGACCTCGATGGGTAGACCGTGACGGAACGCCAGACCCACGCCCGTGAAGGGATGGCGCAACAGTTCGCTGCGCGGCGCCTTGCGCAGGGTTCCGTCCTTGCGGCGCTCGTATTCCAGAAACTTGCCGACGTCCGCCAGCAGCGCGCCCGCCACCAGCACATCCTTGTTCACCGAGACGCGCTTCCCGTACGACGCAATCAGCGAATCCGCCACGGCGACACACGTGTGGCACACCGCACGCACGCGCTCGAGCAGCGTGATGCTGGCCTGGTCGCCCAGCAGCGCAAAGGGGATCTGCTTCATGTCGTCGACACTGAACCCCGCGGCCCCCAGGGATTCCTCCCACACGGCGACGACTTTGTCGCGCAGGCCGGTATCCTGGATGAGCGAGAGTTCGGGCAGCGCGGCGATGATTTCATTACGCATTCGTTGGCCCCCCCTTGAGAGGAAGATCGATCAGGGTAAGCGGCGCAGCGGCACCGCGAATGTGAAACACGGCGCCCGCGACGGCGAGCGGCGTGCGGACATAGGCGAGACAGAGCGCACCTTTGAGCATGGGAGAAAACACGGCGGACGTGACGCGACCCGCCGTCGCGTCGTCCGTTTTGCCACCGGATGCGGCCACCAGCTCCGTGCCGGCCGCGGGGACCTCGTCCACACCCGACAGGCCCACCAGTTTCCAGTTGGGATGACCGCGATAGTGCATGCGCGCAATGGTTTCCTGTCCCAGGTAGCAGCCCTTCTCGTAGCTGACGTGGGATTCGAGACCGCACTCGGCGGGAAAGTTGTCCGCCGTCACGTCGGCGCCGAACCACGGCCGGCCGTTTTCCACACGGCGTGTATTCCAGGCTCCACCGCCGATTTCCGCGCCGTCCATTCCCACCGCGCCCTGCACCAGATACGCCTTCATGCGCTCGTAGTACGCGCGCTCGACAATCACCAGCATGCCCTTGTCGCCCACCAGCGAGTGGCGAACCACGGTGGCACGCATGCCCTGGTAATCATTTTCGGTGAAGGCGCCTCCTTCGAGGGGAAGCGGTTCGCGCGGGAAGATGCGCCAGACCAGTTCGCGGCACCTGGGACCTTCCACCGCGATCATGGCGTGCGCGTCGCTCAGGTTTTCCAGCGTGACGTCGTCGGCGATGATGTGCGACTCCAGCGATTCCGCCACCTGCGCCACCGGCCCCTGCAGCACCAGCACCCGCAGGTCGTCGGCGCCCGCCAGCACCAGCAGCTCCGCCACGATCTTGCCCCTGGTGGTGGTCATCAGTGCCGGACACATGTGGCCCGTCGCCAGCGCGGCGACGTCGTTGGTGATCATGGCGTTGAGAAAACGCACCCGGTCTTTTCCGGTCAGGCGCAGCACGCCCGCCGTAGCCAGATCGATCAGGCCGACAGCGTGCGCGAGTGCTTCGTACTCGGTGGCGGGATTCGTGAAAGCGTCGGGAAGGGTGTCAGTGGGCATGCTATACATCCGCAAGCGTGACGGTTTCGAAAAACTCGTAGAATTTGTCCTCGAGGCTGGTGAGTCCGTTCTTCACGGTGCAACGATCTTCGATCGAGCAGCAGCCATCATTGCTGGTGCACATCACCATGTGAACCGGGCCCTCGATGGATTCGAACACCTGGGCCAGCGTAACATCACCGGGGTTGCGCAGCATGCGGTATCCGCCGCCGCTTCCCTTGTACGCCTCGATGATGCCGCTCTGCGCCAGGTTCTGGAGAATCTTGGCCAGCAGGTTGGGCGGCAGGTTGAAGCGCGTCGCGATCTCCTTCGCGTTGGCCAGGCTCCCCTCGGGCAGGGACGCGATGTGTTTCAGGGCGATCAGCCCGTAATCGGTTTTCATCGAGATGCGAATCATGGATCGGGGGGCTCCGGGTCGGTTCGTGCCCGGATCAATAATAAGGACAACGGGCCCCGGCTTCAACCGTCGCTATGAGAATGGCTTCGGGAGCCTCGCGGGGCGTGGGGCCGCGGGGAGGCGGCAGTGGCTTACAGCGCCGCGTGAAAGTCCGCCGCCAGCAGGCGGTGGAAATGCAGTTCACCCTGTTCGTGCTTCACGGAGTAGCGTCCCCGGTCGTATGACGCCGACCCCAGGCCGCGCTGCACCGACTCGCAGATTTCCACGTCTTCTTTCTGCACCACATCGCTGGCGGCCAGGCTTTTCTCCACGAACCCGGAGTCCGCGGCGGTCTCGGGCGTGAAGTAGTAGTCGAAGATGACTTCGGTCTGCTGGTGGCCGCGCGGGATGACCCAGTTGGTGTCCATCATCGGTCCGTAGCGGTTGATCATCAGATTGGGATAGAGCCAGGCATACAGCACGCGGTCGCCGATGCGTTCCGCAAAATCGCTTCCACTCGCGCCTGCATCGCCCGCACCCGCGCCCGACTGGATGGAATACCTGTCGAACACTTCCACCCGGTACGAATCCATGTCGAGTTGCGCGGCCAGGCCGTGGTGCAGATATCCCACGTGGTATCCGCCGTCGAGATAGTTGTCGACATACACCTTCCAGTTGCATTCGAGCGTGTACCTGCGCCGCGCCACGAATTTCAGCCGGTCGCTCTGCATGTCACGCAGACGCCGCCCCAGCTCTTCGAGCTGCGGGGCCAGCGGTGACGGCGACGGTGCCATGCTGATGAACAGCAGATCGCACCACGATTCGACGGCCATGGGGGTGAGTCCGAAGGCGTCGCGGTCGAAGTCGCGCACCGCGCCCAGTTCGGGCGCCTTCAGCAGGCGGCCATCGAGGCCGTAGGTCCAGCCGTGGTACGGGCACACCATGGTATTTGTGCAGCCCGTGCCGCTCATCACCTGGGCGGCATGGTGGCGGCAAACATTATAGAAGGCGTTGAGTTCGCGCTGCTCGTTGCGCACGATGACGTGCGGCTCGCCCGTAATCGCACCGGCCACGTAGTCGCCGATGTTGCGCACCTGGTCCGCGCGGCCCGCAATCAGCCAGTGGTTTCGAAACACGCTGTCGCGTTCGAGCTCGTAGAAGCGCGGGTCGTTGTACCACGACTTGGGTGGAAGCCACGCGGCCTCCAGGGGAGCGGACGCATCGAAGCGCGACACTTCCTCGCGAAGCCACGGAGTATTGCTGGCGGAACGGGTGAACATAGGGTCGGGTCCTTGCGATGGTGCCGCCGGGACGGCGGGTTCCATCGTAGCCTGTTCCGGCGGGGTTTGTCGACCGGTCCGTCGATTGCCGTCCCGGCGTTCATCCTGTAGACTGGCGTCGGTGTCCCACCATCGTATGAAGTCCGAGTTTGAGTTGATCGAGACCTTCACGCGCCGTATCGGCCGCGGGCGCGCGCGTGGTGTGGTGGTGGGTGTCGGCGATGACGCGGCCGTGCTGCGTTTCAGTGCGCGTGAAGACGTCGTCGTCACCGCCGATGCGATGGTGGAAGGTGTGCACTTCGAGCGGCGCTGGCTGGACGGCGCTACGCTGGGTGCGCGTCTGGCGGCCATCAACCTGAGTGACATCGCCGCGATGGGAGGGCAACCGCGCTTTGCGTTGCTGTCCCTGGCGGTGCCCCGCAACACGCCCACGCGTCTCGTGGAAGCCATCGAGCAGGGAGCGATTCGTTCTCTTGCCCGCCACGGGGCGCGTGCGGTGGGTGGAAACCTCACCGCAACGCGCGGTCCACTGGTGTGCGACATGACGCTGCTGGGAACCTGTGCGCGCGGACGCGCCTGGCAACGCGCGGCGCGCGCCGGTGATGCCATCATTGTGGCCGGCCGGCTGGGCGCGGCGGCAGTCGGCGTGCACATGCTGCGCGCGGGCAAGAAGCGTGGCGCGCCGGTCAACGCCTACCGGCGCCCCGTTCCGCGTCTCGACGTGGTACGGGCGCTGGGCGCAACCCGCATGATTCACGGAGCCATCGACATCAGCGACGGGCTGTCGAGCGACATCATTCATATGTGCGAAGCCGGCGACGTGGGATGCGACATCGATGCGCGCGCGCTCCCCATCGCACCCGCGGTGCGGAGCTTCTGTGCCGCGCGGGGCACGGATCCGGTCACCTGGTCGCTGCATGCCGGTGAAGACTACGCGCTGATTGTGAGCGTGGCGCCGCGAAACGCCGCGGCGGCATGCCGGGCCATGGGTCGTGCCGGCGCGCCCGCGGTCGTGGTGGGGCGCTTCACCAGACACCCGGGGATGTATCGCATCGTGGATGCAACCGGCGTGCGCGCGTTTGGGCGCGGTGGGTGGGACCACCTGCGGAGGTCGCGCCGATGAAGGTGCACGTTCCCCACGTCCACATCGAACGTAGGGGATTTCAGTACACGACCATCGGTGTGGTGCTGATCTCCTTTGCGTTGATGGTGGTGGCCGGCCTCGAGAACCGGCCCGCCCCGTGGGCGCCGTTCTACGTGATCTATGCCGCGCTCGCCACGTGGCTTCCCTTGCAGTGGAAGACGGTTCGCTTCGGCCCGGTGCGCGCCGTGCGCTGGTGGATGTGGGCGGCGTGCCCGGTGATTGCAATTCTGTTGCAGGCCATGGACAGTGTGCTGGTCAATGTGGTGTACGCGCGCATCGTGGTGGCGCTGGGCGGTCCCGAGAGCCTGAGCAATTCCATTATCGGCGTGCCCGCCATGTTCTCCGCACTCTTCCGCGCCGGCGGTGCGCACCTCGGCATCAGCGCGAAGACGGTGCAGATGAGCTACCTGGGCTTTCTGGTGGCCTGGGCCGGCTTCGGCGAAGAGGTGTACTTCCGCGGCTACGTGCAGGGAGTGCTGCGGCGCCACCACTCGGCGCGCTACGCCATCACCGTGGCCACGCTGCTGTTCGCCGTTCGTCATTACATGCAAATGCTGCTATTGTTTCCCACCTACCCGGTGTTCGCCGCGACCGCGTGGTGCGCCACGGCCATTCCGCTGGGATTCGCCGTCGGCTACATCTACGAACACACCGATTCGCTGTGGATGCCGGTGACGATTCATTACCTGTTCAACATCATTCCGTTCCTCGCGGGGTGATCATGAAAGGGATGCCATGATCCGCAAAGCCGCCATCACCCTCCTTGTTCTTGCGTCGCTCACCATGATGGTGTCGTGCGGCGGCAAGAAGAAGAGCGCCGCCATCACTCCGCCGACGGTCCATGACTATTCCTATTCGAATACGGGCGAGATCGCCGTGTCGCACCTGGCGCTGGACCTCAACGTGGATTTCGACAAGAAGGTGATTTCGGGCACGGCCGGCTTCCTGCTCGACAACAAGACCGGCGGAAGGGTGGTGACCTTTGACACGTGGGCGCTGGCTATCGAGGGCGTGACGCTCGAGGACGATCAGGGCAATCTGACGGATGCGCGTTTTGTGATCGGCGATTCGCTGCCGCTGGTCGGACGTCCGCTCTCGGTGGTGATCGAGCCCAACACGCGTCGCGTTACGGTGAAGTACCACACCACGGCCGCTTCCGACGGCGTGCAGTGGCTGTCCCCGGAACAGACGGCGGGGAAGAAGCTGCCCTACGTGTACACACAGTCCGAGGAAATACGCGCGCGTTCATGGGTGCCGTGCCAGGACACGCCGGCGATTCGCTTCACGTATACCGCCAACGTGCACGTGCCGCCCGGCATGCTGGCGCTGATGAGCGCCGAGAATCCCAGGGAGAAGGCTGCGGACGGCGTGTACCGCTTCGAAATGAAACAGCCGATTCCGTCCTACCTGCTGGCCCTGGCGGTGGGCAACCTTGAGTATCGCGCCATCAGTCCGCGCACGGGTGTTTATTCGGAACCCGAGGTGGTGGACAAGGCCAAATGGGAACTGGCCGACCTCGAGAAGATGATGCAGGCAACCGAGAAGATGTACGGGCCGTATCGGTGGGGCCAGTACGACGTGCTCGTGCTGCCGCCCAGTTTTCCCCTCGGCGGCATGGAGAACCCGCGCCTGACCTTCGCCACCCCGGTGATCATCGCGGGCGACCGCTCGCTGGTGTCGCTGATTGCGCACGAGATGGCGCATTCGTGGTCGGGTAATCTGGTAACCAACGCGGACTGGAATGACTTCTGGCTCAACGAGGGGTTCACGACGTACATCGAGCGGCGTATCGACGAGGCCGTCTACGGCAGGGAATACGCCAACATGCAGACGCTGCTCGGCATGCGCGATATGGAAGAGGAATGGGACGAGATCGGCAAGGACAGCAAGGACACCGCGCTCTACGTCGAATACAACGGACGCAACCCGGACGAGATGCCCACCATGGCGGCGTACGAAAAGGGAAATCTCTTTCTCACCATGATGGAAGACTCGCTGGGCCGTACCAAATGGGACGCGTTTCTCAAGAAGTACTTCGACGATCATGCCTTCCAGACCATGACCACGAAAAAGTTCCTGCGGTACCTCAAGGACAACATGTTCGCGGCCGATTCCACGCGCTACAACTCGCTGAAGATCGATGAGTGGGTGTACGGACCGGGTCTCCCGTCCAACTGCCCGAAGATCACATCGAAGCGTTTCGACCAGGTGGACACGCAGGTGGCTGCTTTCAAGAACGGCGTGCCCGCGAAACTGCTGGCCGCGAGAGGCTGGACCGCCATCGAGTGGGAACGTTTTCTCACCGGCTTGCCGGTGATTTCCGCCGCGAAGGCGCAGGATCTGGATGAGACCTACAATCTGAGCCATGGCAACGCGGTCGTCCAACGCTACTGGTTTCCGGTGGCCATCGACGCGCATTACGACGCGGCCAACGCGGCCATCGAAAATTTCCTGATGACGGTGGGGCGTCGCTTCATCGTGCGGCCGGTCTACATGGAGCTGGCCAAGACGCCCGAGGGCCTGGAGTTCGCGCGCGCGGTCTACAAGAAGGCGCGCCCGGGTTATCACGCCATGACCCAGACGGGCATCGACCTGGTGTTGTATCCGAAGGACGAGCAGAAGTAGGTGGCGGGAATCGTCGTCGGCATCATCTCGGATACCCACGGCCTGCTCCGGCCCGAAGCCGTGAAGGCGCTGCAGGGCGTTCGTTACATCGTGCATGGAGGCGATATCGGCGATGAGACCATCCTGCACACGCTGGCCGCCATCGCCCCGGTGACGGTGGTGCGGGGCAACACCGACCATGACGCCTGGGCCCGCCGGGTGCCGCGTACCGCGGTGCTGGACGTGGCGGGTGTGCGCATCTATGCGGTCCACGATATCGACACGCTCGATATCGACCCGCCCACGGCGGGCGTTGACGTGGTAGTGTTCGGACATTCGCACCGGCCCGGCATCGAATCCCGAAACGGCGTGATGTACCTCAACCCCGGCAGTGCCGGCCCACGGCGATTCAATCTGCCTGTGTCCGTTGCGCGCCTCACGATCGAGAACGGCGCTGCGACGGCGGAGATCATCGAAGTTCTACCCGCGCAGTAGTGGAGGAAGACAACATGCAAGACATACTCCAGCGATGGGTCGATCACATGGGCTGGGCGGACGCGCAGATACTGGCCAAGCTCCGCAGCGCGCCCGAAGACACGGAGTCCCTCAAGTGGTATGCGCACGTGTTGGCCGCGGAGCGAGTGTGGTACATGCGCCTCATCGGACAGGACTGGACGACGCAACGCGTATGGCCGTCGCTGTCGCTCGACGAATGCGCGGCGCTCGCGGAACAGAACGCGGCGCAGCTGGCCCAGTTCGTCACGCGCATGAACGATGACGACATCAAACGCCCCGTGAAGTACACCAATTCGGCGGGGGAGACGTTCGAGAACAGCGTACCGGACATCGTTTCGCAGATCGTGCTGCACGGTGTGCATCATCGCGGCCAGATTGCCGCGTCACTGCGATCCAACGGCGTGGATCCGCCCTCGCTCGACTACATTCGTTTCGTGCGCGGAAAGTAGCCCTTGCGCGAAAAAGGCGGAGGGCACTCACGCCCCGCTGTGCGGTATAATGGAGAGATCGCACCGGCGGGCCGATGGCGGCCTACATGTGGCCCCGAACCCCTGCCCGCTACCGTGTATCGTCGATACTCAGGCCGGCATCGCACCGGCCGTCACCCGATTGCGGAGACAACAATGACGTACGTTCAGCGCCTGTTGTGTGGATTGGTTGTCGTTGCCACCCTGTTTTCGTTCCGCGCCGCGGATGCGTGCACGACATTCTGTTACGCGGACGGCGGCACGCTGGTGTTCGGCGGCAACTACGACTGGAACATCGGGGAGGGCCTGGTTCTGATCAACAAGCGCGGCGTCATCAAGCGCGCGCTGGTGGAGCCGAATGCCGCCACTTGGACGTCGAAGTACGGCAGCATCACCTTCAACCAGTACGGGCGCGAGTTTCCCACCGCGGGCATGAACGAGAAGGGACTCGTGGTCGAACTGATGTGGCTCGACAATGCGCAGTATCCCGCCGGCGACGGCCGGGGAGCGCTGCCCACGCTGCAATGGATTCAATACCAGCTCGACAACAGCGCCAGCATCGATGACGTGCTCAAGACCGACCGGCTGGTGCGCATCTCCTTCGGCGGGTCGGCGAAGATCCACTTTCTGGTGGCTGACGCCGCGGGCAACGTGGCCACCATCGAGTTTCTGGCCGGCCTGATGGTGGCTCACGGCGGAGAACACCTTCCGTATCCCGTGCTGACCAATGACACGTACGAAAAGTCGGTCGATTACGTGAAGAAGAACGGCGTGCAGACGGGCAAGTCGGGCCCGGGCTCACTGGACCGCTTTGCGCACGCCGCCAGCTACCAGGCCAACGCCAGGACCCCCGCGGATGCCGTTACCCACGCATTTGCGATGCTGGACAACGTCGCGCAGGGTGACCAGACGCAATGGAGCCTCGTGTACGACATCAAGAACCTGCGCGCGTACTTCCGCACGCACGCGGCACGGACCATCCGCTGGGTCGACCTCGCTGGAATGAACTTTGATTGCAGCGCGCCCGTTTCCATGCTGGACATCAACGCGGCCCTCTCCGGGGACGTGGCGAAAGACCTCAAACCCTATTCTCCCGCTGCCAATGAAAAGCTGGTGCGCTCGTCGTTTGCAAAGACGGCGTTCCTGAGCGACACATCGGCGGAAATCCTGAACGAGCTGGTCAACTACCCCGATGCCACATCGTGCGACCGGCAGGCAGGACAAACGGGAAAACCATAAGCGTTGCACTTCTTCGTCGACGTTCACACTCCGGCAATGACCGTGGCCATCGCCCTGCTGGCGGGCATGGTCGCGCAGTCCGTTGCCTACCACCTGCGCCTGCCGGGCATTGTGATCCTGCTGCTCACGGGCGTGCTGCTGGGCCCGGACGGGCTCGGCATCGTGGATCCGCAACGACTGGGCACCGCGCTTCACGTCATCGTGGGATTTGCGATCGCGGTCATTCTCTTCGAGGGCGGTATGAACCTCGAATGGAAGCTGCTGCGCCGCGAAGCTCCCACCATACGACGGCTGGTGACGCTGGGAGGCATCGTCACGTGGTTGGGCGCGGCGCTGGCCGCGGGCGAACTCATGGGATGGGGCCTGCGCCTCTCGATGCTCTTCGGTTCGCTGGTGATCGTTACCGGGCCGACCGTGGTGTCTCCGCTGCTCCGGCGAATCCGCGTGCGCCGCAATCTGCAGACGATTCTCGAAGCCGAAGGTGTGTTCATCGACGCCATCGGCGCCATCATCGCGGTGGTGGCGTTTGATCTCGCCTTCGCGGAGGGCACCGACGGTTTTCTGACCGGCGGACTCCACATTCTCTCCCGGCTGGGCATGGGAGCGCTGGTGGGCATGGTGGGTGGCGGCGTGATGATGCTGCTCCTGCGCTCACGACGCGTGATCCCGGCCGGCATGGAAAAGGTGTTCACGCTCACGCTGGCATGGGCGACGTTCCAGGTGAGCAACGCGGTCTCTCCTGACTCCGGCATTCTTGCGGTCACCGTGGCCGGCATCATGGCCACCAATGTGGGCCACGAGACCACGCGCGGGGTGCGCGAATTCAAAGAGCAGCTCACGGTGATGATGGTGGGCATGCTGTTCGTGTTGCTGGCCGCGCAGGTGCATCTCGCGGATGTGGTGGGGCTGGGGCGCAACGGCATTCTGGTGGTGGTGGCGCTGATGTTCGTCGTGAGGCCGTTGTGCGTGCTGGCGTGCACGGTTCACGGCGATCTGACATGGCGGGAAAAAGTCTTTCTGTCCTGGATTGCACCGCGCGGAATCGTGGCGGCGTCCATCGCCACGCTCTTCTACGAAGGCATGCAGGCGCGGGGTGCGGAGGGCGGGGAGGCCATGCGTGGTCTGGTGTTTCTGGTCATCACGTGCACGGTGCTGGTGCAGGGGCTGACCGGTTCGCTGGTGGCGGGCTGGCTGGGTGTCAAGCGCCCGCGCGGCCAGGGCTACGTCATCCTGGGCGGCAATCCGCTGGCAGTGGAAATGGCCATCGCGTTGCGTGGTGGCGGCGAAGAATCGGTGCTGATCGACGCCAACCCGTCTCTGTGCGCGGACGTCGAGGCGAAGGGATTTCGTATTCTGCATGGCAATGCGCTCGACGAACGCATCATGGGGCGCGCCGAACTCGACACACGCAAGGCCATCATTTCGCTGCTTCCCAACGATGGGGTGAATCTGCTGTTTGCGCGGCGCGCCGTCGATGAGTATCGCGCGGACCGCGTGTATGTGGCGATGCATGGCGGCGCCATCAAGCCCGCACACATCTCGGAGATCCGGGGACGGGTGCTGTTTGGTTCACCCGCGGACGTCGATCACTGGGCCAACCGTCTGGGACGCGGCGAAGCGCACGTGGAGAAGTGGGCGTTTGCAGGTGTGCCCGACGCGCGCAGCAACCCCACCATGCCGGTGGCGAAGGAATTGCGCACCATGGTGCTGCCGCTTACGCTCGCACGGGGATCAACGGTACGCCCCGTCGACGACCGCTACGAACCCAAGAAGGGCGACGTGGTCAGCTGGGTGCTGCTGTCGCGCCGCGACGAGGAGGGGCGCAACTGGCTGCGTGGCCGGGGGTGGACGCTTCCTCCCGCCGCCTGAGTGTCGGTCACGAACCCGTCATGATCGTATGTGTGACCACGCCCAGGCGCGTCCCCAACCACGCCACCATGACGGCGACTCCCACACCATACGCCACGTGACCCACCACGTGCGCCCACCCCACGGCGGGCCCCGCCGTCTGAAACTGCGGGAGTGGATGCTTTTCCGCCAGCGCCATCAGCACGAACACCATTGCTGCTCCGTGAAAGGCGCCGATGGCGGCTCCCACCATGAGGATCACAAAGATGTTGGTACTGCCGAGTGAACGGATGATCAGTATGTAGGGAATTGCGAAGAGACAACCCGCGGTGAGATGCATCAGCAGGCCGGGCGGAACCGAACCCTCGTAGCGGCGGGTCACAAGGCTTCCCACCGCGCGAATCATGTCAGCGTTGGCCCAGCCCTGTTCGTGAATGAACCACATCACCAGGGACATGAAGACCGTGCCCAGCAGGCCGGCCAGGACGACAAGCAGGAGGAACATTGCAGCCACCTCCGTTTACCCAAAGGTACTACTGTGCGCTGCCGCCGTCCACGGAGTAGTGTCTTTTCGTCGCACGTGATCTTTGCGATGATCGGCGCACATGTCGCATATTCCGGAATGGTTGACGGGGATTCCCATTGCGCACCGCGGGTTGCATGATCCGTCGCGGGGCGTAATCGAGAATTCGTTGCCCGCGTTGTGGACGGCCGCGCGTAGCGGACTGCCCGCGGAACTGGATGTGCGCCTGCTGGCGGACGGAGAAGTGGTCGTCTTTCACGATCGGACACTCGACCGCCTCACCGACGCGCGCGGGCCCATTGCGGCGCTTTCTGCGTCCGAACTGCGCCGGGTGGCGCTGTCGGGTGCACGCGCGGATGATCCACGACCCGATGATGCGCGCATTCCGTTGCTGCGCGACGTGCTGGACGTGATTGCGGGCGCAACGCCGCTTCTCATCGAAGTGAAGAACGAGGGAGAGGTGGGTGCGCTGGAGGATGCGGTGGCCTCCCTGCTCGCGGATTATGGTGGTGCGTACGCCGTGCAGTCGTTCCATCCCGGAACCGTGGCCTACTGGCGCGACCACGCGCCCGGTGTTCCGCGAGGGTTGCTGTCGGGCGATTTTCGTGACGACAGGATTGATGATGCCATGCGCTTGCGGTTGCGCAACCTGGAGTTCATGGACGCGTGCGCCCCGGACTTCATCGGCTACGACATCCGGTTGTTGCCCGCCGCTCCGGTGTCACGCGCGCGTGCGGCGGGAACGCCGGTGCTGGGCTGGACCGCGCGCTCGCACGACGAGGCCGAACGCGCGCTGGAGCACTGCGACAATGTGATCTTCGAAGGGTTCGATCCATCGACACTGCGAGGCAAGAAGTGAGAATTGGTATCCGCACGAATGAATTTCATAGCTACAGGGCTCGGACTCGAGCCCTGCGTCCTCACCCTCTGTTCACCCTTCTGACCATCGCCGCAGTGCTTTTGCTTGTGCTTGCGCCCGGCTGTTCACGCGAAAAACGGCCGCCCAACATCGTGCTCATTTCCGTCGACACACTGCGCCCGGACCGGCTCGGTTACGGCGGCAACCCGCGCAACACCAGCCCCTGTCTCGACCGGCTCGCCAAAGAGGGAGTGGTGTTCACGCGCGCAACCAGCGTGTCGGGGTGGACACTGCCGTCCATGGCGACCATCTTCACCGGGCGCTATCCCAGCGAGCACGGCGCCACCGACTTTCACTGGTCGCTGGATGCGTCGCTGCCCACGGTGGCGGGACTGCTGCGGGCCCACGGATACGACACCTACGGCTACGTGAGTCACGTGATGCTGACGCCCACTTACGGCATGGGCGAAGGCTTTGCACATTTCGATTTCAGTGTGCTCAATGTGGGCGATCCGCACGAAGTAACCACCGGCCAGCCCCTCACCGAACTGGCGCAGCGCGGCCTGCGCGGCGTGAAGCAGCCCTACTTTCTGTGGGTGCATTACTTCGATCCCCACTTCAAGTACATTGACCACGACCAGTTCCATTTCGGCGACCGGGACATCGACCACTATGACTCCGAGATCGCGTACGACGATTACTACATCGACGACCTGCTGAAGACCGTCGATCACGGCAATACCATCATCATCTTCACGGCCGACCATGGTGAAGAGTTCGGCGAACACGGAAGCATCTACCACTACACGCTTCACGGCGAGGTCATGCGCGTGCCCCTGATCATCAAAGGTCCCGGAATCGCGCCGCGCACCGACGACCAGCCCGCCGATCAGATCGACTTCATGCCCACGATTCTGGCGCTGGCCGGTATTCCGGCGCCCGCCGGATTGCCGGGACACAACCTGCTCGCGCCGCGCGCGCCCGACG
>DASRYI010000063.1:0-12455 GCA_035687255.1 Candidatus Krumholzibacteriia bacterium
ACGCCTGGCGAAACCAGGTGCTGGTGCTCTCGACCTATGTTGTTGCCTACCTCGGGGTGCTGCTCGCGGTAACCTCCCTTGTGGCCCTGGATAGAATGGGCAGCCGGTTCCTGGCGCCCCTCTACGTGCCCAGCATTGTTCTCCTGCTCATCGCCATGGATGACACGTTGTACGCTCGCCGAACGACGAACACCGCCGTTGTCGTCGTTGTCCTGATCTGGTGCTTTGTCTTCGGGCGCTACGCCGTTCGCAACGTGTTGGCGATGCACGTCGACGGCGCGGGCGGCTATTCGAGTCAGAGCTGGGAGACCTCCGAGACGATCGCCCATCTGCGCGTCGCTCCGCTCTCTCCGCCGGTCTACAGTAACGATGCCTACGCGGTGAACATCCTGACCGGGATGTCTACACGGCCGAGTCCGCGGAGGTACATGTTCAACTCGCGTCAGACGCCGACCGACGACCTCGGGCGATTCACCACCGCGATGGATACGACAGCCTCCGCGCACCTCGTCTGGTTCGACGGAGTCAAGAGGGACTACCTCTATCCGATCGGCGACCTGCAGAAACACGTTCTGCTGGTCGTAGAGAGTCGCTTTGCCGACGGAACGATCTATGAAGTGAAACCGTGCTCGCAGCCCGCTCTCCATGGGCAGGTTACGGGGGAACGCCAGTAGTTCGCCTACGCCAATTTCTACCGGCACGTCGGTCCGTCCCCGGGAACGCCCCCCTTCGGGATCGAGCGCTCGGGCCCGCAACCACATCGACGATGAAGGCCGGAAGAGTGCTTGGATCAAATCACAGAGTTCGGACCGTTGCACAGTCCGCCCTCGTGACGAAGGCGCAGAACACCGCCTCGCGTTTCCGCGAAAATCGAAGAAAAACAAACCGCGCGTACGCCCGGTCAGTTCTTCGGCACACGCTTGCCGCCGGGACGGTCCGTCGGCGAATCCGTCGTCAGCTGGTCCGGCAACTCCGGGACCGTCCGATACGCCAGTCCTCCATTTCGGATGGGACGCCGGGTCCACGAATCGAGCACGCCGCGTCTGAACATCAGGTCGTACTCCATCACGTCGCCCGAATCGATATCAGCGTCGAAATACGTCCACTGCTCATCGCCGGACCCATCGCTGAGGCGGCGCACCGGGTGGCCCCAGGACGCCAGCACATCGTAGCGACCCATGCCCGCTACCACGGTGCTACGGGTCACATTGTCGCGATACGGACTTTCCGGATTGGCGGTGAAATACTCCGAGCGGACGTCACCCAGGTACGGCGGTGGAGCCTGTAGCAACTGAAGCGACGAGGAAGCGCATCCCGTTGACAGCAAAAGCACCAAAGGAACCGACCATCGCCCTGGTAGGGTGTGGCACATGACCGTCTCCTTTCTACTATGCGAGCAAGCCGGCAAGCCCTCCCTCACCGGCGAACCCGCACTTACTCTACTGTCAAGTGTGCTCCACTTCCGCCAAGTGTCAACCGGTCATTTTCGCCTCCGCGCCCGGAATTTATGCAATTGAAGCCTTCCCAACAGGTTCCTATAATGGCTACCCATGAACCCTACCTGGTTCCGGCGGGCCGCAAGCCCCGGGGTGCTGGCCGCGATCTTCCTTCTGCTCCCCGTGGTGTCCCCTGCCGGCGGACGCCCGGATCTGGTGACGGAATTTGAACGCTCCGGAGGCAAGCGCAGCCCCTCCTACGCAGAGACCGTCGACTACGTCAACCGTCTCGATCGCGCCTCCCCGTGGGTACGCGTCACCACCTTCGGCACGAGCCCGGAGGGGCGCGCCCTGCAGCTCGTCGTCGTAGACAGGCACGGCCGCTTCACGCCCGAACGCGCGCACGTCCCCGGCAATGCGGTCGTTCTCGTTCAAGCGGGAATTCATTCCGGCGAGATTGACGGCAAGGACGCCGGGTTCCTGCTCATTCGCGCCATGGCCGCGGAGAAGTCGCAGGCCTCGCTGCTCGACCACGTCACCCTGCTCTTCATTCCCATTTTCAACGTCGACGGGCACGAAAACAGCAGCCGGTACAACCGGCCCAACCAGAACGGTCCCGAGGTGCAGGGTTTTCGCGTCAACGCCGCCAATCTCAATTTGAACCGCGACTATCTGAAAGCCGACACGCCTGAGATGTGTGCGTGGCTGAAGATGTTCAATACATGGAATCCCGATTTCTTCATCGACTGTCACGTCACTGACGGCGCCGATTATCAGTACGTGGTGACGTACAGCGCCGAGGTGTGGCAGAGCGAAGACGATGCCGTCGCGCAATGGACGGCCGACAATTTCGTGGCGCCGCTGGGAGAGCGCATGCGTGCCGACGGACTCCCGCTCGCTCCATACTGTAATTTCCGGCGCGATAACGATCCGCGCAGTGGTCTGGTGGGCGGGCCGGCGACGCCCCGCTTCTCCACCGGCCTGGCCGCCACACACAACCGCCCCGCGCTGCTCATCGAAACCCACATGCTCAAGGATTACGCGACGCGTGTGCACGGCACGTACGCCATGCTGCAGCACTCGCTGGAGCTGATCGGCGGCGACTGCGATCATCTGCGCTCCGTCCTCGCCGGCGCCGACCAGCGGGCCGCCACCCTGGCCGGGCAGACGATTCCCGTGAGTTTTGGCACCGACTACAGCGATAGCGTGATGTTTGACTTTCTGGGCGTTGATTACCACGCCACGAAGAGCGACATCAGCGGTGGCATGTACATGCACTTTGGAAGTCAGCCGGTCACGCTGCACATCCCGTATTTTTCTCGCATGCGTGTCACTGCATCCGCCGCCGTCCCCGCGGCCTATGTCATCCCCGCGCCCTGGACCACCGCCATCGAACGCGTCAAGGTGCAGGGCCTGCGCTATTCAGAACTCGCGCAACCCGTGAGCATGGATATCGCCACCTTCCGCTTCTCGAATGCATCCTGGAAGGAAAAGCCGTTCGAGGGACACCACATGGCCACGTTTACGGCCACGCCCGTTACCGCCCACGTGACGTATCCCGCCGGTTCCATCGTGGTGGATACGGCGCAGCCTCTCGCGAAGGTCGCGGTCAATCTCTTCGACCCCAACGCGCCCGACGCGCTGGTTCGCTGGGGTTACTTCGACGCCGCGTTCGAGCAGAAGGAATACATCGAGGGCTATGTGATGGAGGGGTTGATGCCGAAGATGCTGGCCGCCGATCCCAAACTGGCCGCGGATTTCGAGGCGGCCCGGGCTGACACGGCATTTGCGCACAGCCCGGAACGGATTCGCCGCTGGTTCTACGAGCGCTCACCGTATCTCGAGAAAACCGCCGGGCTTTATCCCATCGGTCACATCGACGACCGCCGTGTTCTCGAAACACTGCCCCTGCGACACAGCCACTCCTGACCGTCTCACCGGGGCGTCCCGCGGCTACATGGCCTGCTTCATCGCGCGTACGCGCGCTTCCGCGTCGATGCGGAACGGCAGATCGGCGTCACCGTTCTTCCACATGCGCAACAGCGTTTCATAGGCGTCGAGCGCTTTCTTCCGCTCCCCGCTGGCCTCATACGCGCGCCCGAGCTCGTAATAGGCGGCGGGGTAGCACGGGCCCGCGTCGGGATTCAACAACGGCGCGTTCACGATAGCGAGCAGTTCGGGAACCGCGAGATCGCCGCGCCCGCTTTCCAGGTTGCAGCGCGCGGACTGATACCGCAGTACCTCGCGCGCCGCCCGGTTGCTGCCGAACCCGGCCTCCCGGGCCGCGAGGTGCGCACCCGCGTCGCACTGCCCTGCCAGCATGGCCCGCATGGCGCCGATGATGGCACGCCCATCGGGGCTGAGCTCGTCGCGATGAGCCGCGAGCAACGCGACCGCGCGCGCCGAGTCCCCCGCCACGAGATTGAAGACGATGCGCGCCTGCACGAGATCGATGCCTCCCTGCTTTTCCCAGTGCGTGGCCAGCGTATCCAGCCCGTCACGCGCGCGCCGCGCATCCTGGTGTCCCCAGTACGCAAGCATGGTGCGGGCCATCTCGATTCCCGCCAGCGCGGTCGAGTCGGCCGGCGCCTGCTCGAACACGGTTTCGCCCGCCTCCATGACGCGCTGGATGTCGTGATAGCGGCCGGTGTACGGATACAATGTCACCGTGCGCAGCCTCCACAATTCAGCGCTCGCATAGAAATCCCGGGTACCCGCCAGCAGCTTCTCGGCCTTCGCCGCCTCGCGTTGCGCGTCGTCGATGCGTCGCTGCATGAAGTAGATGTTGGCCATGCGAATCGGGATGATGGGACTGTCCGGCTCGCGCGAGCGCGCCTGGTCGAGCGCCGCGACCGCCGCGTCCGGTTTGCCGGCGCGCGTGTACACCATCGCGAGGAACTCGTAGGCCTCCCCGGAATGCGTTGCGTTGACCCAGCGCTGCGCGGCGGCGGTGGTCTCGGCGTCCATGCCTTTGCGCTGGTACGCCCATGCGAGATGCTGCAGCGCGCGCGCCATGACCGGATCAATGGCCAGCGCCGCGTTGAAGTGCACGATGGACGAGTCCACGCTGCCGGAATGGAACTCCGCGTCACCCAGTCCGAAGAGCATCTCCT
The DNA here is from genome assembly GCA_035687255.1 of Candidatus Krumholzibacteriia bacterium. GTDB lineage: Bacteria > Krumholzibacteriota > Krumholzibacteriia > WVZY01 > JAKEHA01 > JAKEHA01. The sequence goes on from DASRYI010000063.1 coordinate 4,550, forward strand.
TGTCGTCCGGATAGAGACGGCGCATATCGCGCAGAATCGACAGCTGTGCCTCGAAGCCCGATTCCAACCCCGCGCTCAGCGCCCGCACCAGGAAGCGTTCCTTCACCGGGATGCGTTGCAGGTTGCGCATGGCGTAGGCCACGTGTTTGCGCGCCGCCGCCTGCTGCCCGCGCGACCACCATTCCGTGTACGCGAGGCGGTAGTAGGCCAGCGCGAAGGTGGAGTCCATGCGGATGGCCGCCTGGAACTTTCGCCCCGCGGCGTCGAAGTCGAGGCGGTTGAGCAGAGCCTCTCCGTCGAAGTACGCCTGGTACGCATCCAGATCCACGGTCGTCAGCTCGCCCACGGGCTCCGTGCTGGCCACCGCGTCGCGCGAATCCCGCAGATCGATGCGGATTCCGCGCGCCACCGTGTCGACCATGTGGGGAATGCTTTCCAGCCCCCGCCCTTCCTCCCTGGCGGTGTACACGTAGCGATGATTGCGCGTATCCAGCACCTTGAGATCGATGCTGTACAGATCGCCGAAGCGCCGCACCGTGGGGATCACCAGCACGCGCACGTCGGCGGCGTCGCAGATGCGCTGCCCCAGCGACTCGTCGATTCGCGATACGTCGGGTTCGCCCATGGTCTTGAGAATGTCGAACATGCGCGAGCGCGTCATCACCTGCAGGTGCCGCGACTGCTCCAGCGCGGTAATCAACATTCCCGACAGTCCTTCCAGGGCCGGCTCGTGGGTCTCGTTGTCGAAATCGATGACCGCGATGGGCACGCGTTCCTCGCCCCCGGCCTCGCGACCGCCCAGGAAATCGTGGACGAAGAGCGCCGCCACGATGGTCACCACCACCGCCGCCGCCACGCCGGCAATCCCCAGTCGGCTGACACGCCGCCGGGGCGCCGAGACCTGGTCCAGCGCCGCGCGCGCGGCCGCGATCAATTCACCCAGGCTCTGGTAACGCTCGGCCGGGTTCTTCTCCAGACAGCGCTGCACGATGCGCGCCACCTCCACGGGGATCCCTTCGCGCAGCGCGTCCATGGGGCGCGGTGAATCATTCAGAATCGAATGCACGATGGCCTGTTCGTAATCGCCCTGGAACGGCAACTGACCGGAGAGCATCTCGTAGAGCACCACGCCCAGCGACCAGATGTCGGCGCGCTGATCGGTGGCATCACCGCGCGACTGTTCGGGCGAGAGGTACGCCGACGTTCCCCGCGACGAGAAGCGGTCATCGGGACGCGTCTGACCGGCGCGCCACGCGAGTCCGAAGTCCATGATTACCGCGCGTCCCGCCGGGGTGATCATGATGTTGGAACTCTTCATGTCGCGGTGCACGATTCCCCGCCGGTGCGCCTCGTCGAGACCTTCCGCGATCTGGAGAAGAAAACGCAGCGCGTCCGGGAGCTCGACACGCCCCGACAGAACCCGGTCGCGCAGCGTGGTGCCCTCGACGAGCTGCATGGCGATATAGGTCTGTCCGTCGGCGCGACCGATTTCGTAGACCGTGCAAATGTTGGGATGGTTGAGCCCGGCGGCCGCCCGGGCCTCTTCGACCAGGCGCTGGGACTCCTCGCGCGTGGCGAACAGGGACGGGTGAAGAAACTTCAGCGCGACCAGGCGCCCCAGACGGGTGTCCAGGGCCTTGTACACGACGCCCATTCCGCCCTCGCCGAGCTTCTCCGTGATCTGATACTGATGAATTCGACGACCGATCATGCGTGGGAGTCCCGTGCCAATGCCTTGACTGTAACTACGCGTTCCCGGCAGCCCGGTTGCATGCCCCTCCCCGGGCGGGCCACGCCACCCCGGTGAAAAAGCACATGTTCCGGTATACCGCGCGTCTGCTAAGGTAATGCCTACTCTTCACCGTCCGTGACCGGTAGCAGGCGTGGCGCGAGTATCCGATGCCGTCCGGTCCGGCGCAACCGGGTTTCCACGTGACCCATCCGACCCATGCGAATCGAAACCACGCGGCTTGAGATCGCGACCGACGAGGGTGTGACCATCACCGACCTCACCGGGGACGTGTATGCATTCGTGCGCGCCACGGGCATCCTCGACGGCCTGTGCGTCATGCTGGTCGGCCGCCAGGAGTGCTTTCTCTCGCTGGCTCCCGACCTCGATGAGGCCTTCGACGATCTGATGCGGCTCATTCGCCAGTCGGGACCGGCCGGGGCGGCGTCGCTGCGCGGCGAACCGACGGCCCCATCCGACCGCGCGGATACTGATCTCAGCGGTCTCGCTCCGCCGGGCGTGCTGGCAGAGTCGCTTTCCTTCGCCGTCCGTGACGGCGCCCCCGACCTCGGGAGCTGGGAAGCCATTGTGCTCGTCGACGCCGGCGGACCCGCCCGGCGCGCCGTGGAACTGACCGCCGTGGGATCGATCGGGGCTTCATCACAAACTTGAAGTACAGCGTCCATATGGCTTAAAATAATTACCCCTACGCAATGCGCCCGGACGTTCGGATGGGTGTGCATTGCTTCCCGGGAAAGAGCTTTTTGAAGTTGCCGACACCGCTTCCACCGTCTCGCGAGTCCTCCCGCTCGCTTTTCTCATTGTGGCTGCCCGTATTGGGCCTGGCCGGCTTGGCCCTGGCCTCCGGTGGGTCGCTTGCATCCTATCCGGGCGCCGCCCTGCGCTGGCTGGGGATGATGATCGCGCCGGGCGCGGCGATCTATCTCCTCTCCGCACGCTCGGCACCCCGGGTTTCGGGGCTGGTCCTGTCGGCCCTGGTGGTGTCGCCGGTGGTCACGACGGTGCTGGGCATTGCCGGGCTCGGCCTGCACGTACCCGTCGTCACGATTGCAGGAGCCATCTCGGCGCTGTCGCTGGTGGCCACCGCCCTGGCGCTGATGCGCGTGCGCGTGCGCCTGGCGACTCCCGACCGGCGCTCGGTAGTGTGGCTGGCGGCCCTGCTTACCGCGCTGGTGGTCCTCACCGCCTACCTTCCCATGACCCGCGCGTGGTGGCGCATCCGTTCCGACGCCTGGTTTCATGCCGGCGTGGTGGCGCAGATCAGCGACTTCGGGATTCCGCCGCAGGATCCTTACTTCGCCGGCCTGGCCCTGCAGTACATGTGGTTCTACCACGTGCTGGTTCTGGTGCTGGCGCGCGGCATGGATGTGGACCCGCTTCGTGTGATGGCGTTCATCAACATCCAGGCGCTGCTCGGGCTGGGCGTGGCGGCGTGGCAGTTGACGGGCGTGTTCCGCGCCTCCCGCGTGCACCGGCTGGGTGGCACCGCCATGATGCTGCTCGGATTCAACGGCGCCTTCTGGGTCTTCCTGCCCGTCAAGCTCATCCGGGTGGTGACGGGTGAGGTACGCGGGCTCGCGGAGCTCAAGCGCACGTATTCCATCGTTCCGTTCGACTACACGAACGCCTGCAAGTTCATGAACATCTATTACAACCAGGAGTTCTTTCTCGACAAATACATGGTTGCCACCGCTTTCGGCATCGCGCTGGCCTTCATGGTCGCGTGCTGGTACGGCGCGGCGGACTACCTGCGAACGCGCCGTCCGGCTCCACTCGTGCTGATGGCGATCATGCTGATCGGCCTGCTCGGATTTCACAGCCTGGTCGGTTTCGTGATGCTGGTGGGAATCTTCGGCGGTGCCATCCTCGCGCTACTCTCGCGCCGGAACATGGATCCGATTCCGATACGCACCATCGTGTGGCTGCTGGGCGTCTCGCTGGCGTGCTTCCTGGCGTCGGGACCCTATCTGTATGACGTGATGCACCTCAAAGAGAAAACCCAGGTGTTTCCGCTGAGCGTGTCGCTGCAGAAGACCATCGGCATCTTTGTCTCGTGCGCGTTCGCACTCGCCCTGGTGGTGTGGCGGCGGCCGATGTTTCGCGACCGCACGCCCCAGTCGCGTTTCTTCCTGCTGGGCGCGCTCTCGGTCACGGTCTTCTGCCTGCTCATCCGGTTGCCGGGTCCCAATACCTACGACAAGCTGGGGTACCTCGTCTTCCTGCCGCTGGCGATCATGGGCGGGATCGCACTCGGCGATGTGTGGCTGGACCGCGCCGGCCGGTCGCGCCGCTGGATCATCGCCGGGATCGTCGCCTTCATGCTCCCTGTCAACGCCCTGGCGTTTGCGAGTTGTTTTGCCACACCCGACGAAGTCATGGTGACTCCCGCCGAGGCGGCACTGTCGATCTGGCTTCGCGACCACACCGCCCGCGACGCGGTGCTGGTCGATGACGCCGACCGTGTGGTGTTTCTGGTCACGGTGCCCCGCCGCTATCTGTGGGGGTGCCGGGGCTACGCCCAGCAGTGGGGATACCCCAGACTGGAAATGTCTCGACGTTTCCACATGCGGCGTGCACTCTATTCACCGGGCGAACTCGATGCGACCACGCTCGGCGTGCTGGGTTCCGTCACTGCGCCGTTGTACGTGATCGTCCGCCCCGAGCATCACGCCGCGCACGCCGCGGTGCTCGAACACCCCGACCTGTTCACGCCGGTCTACAGCCAGGGCGGCTACGGCGTGATGCGGGTCGACACCCAGGCGTGCCGCGCGCTGGCCAGCCAACGTACCGACCAGGTTTCCAACCAGGAGTTGCTGCGTGAGTCCGGATTCTGACGCCCGCTCCGTCGACGTTTCCATCGTCATTCCTGCGTTCAACGAGGAGAAAGCCATCGGCACCACTCTGGACGCGGTGCTCTCGGCGGTGGCGGCGTCCCCACGCCGTTACGAGATCATCGTCGTCGACGATGGATCGCGGGATGCCACCGGCGAGGTGGCCGCCGCGCGGGGCGTCCGGGTGGTGACCCACCGGCGCAACCGCGGCTACGGCGCGTCCCTGAAATCGGGAACGCTGGCCGCGCGCGCTGACGTCGTACTTTTCTACGACGCCGACAACCAGTTTGAACCCGCCGATATCGATCGCATGGTCACCGAACTCGGGGACCGCGACGCCGCGCTGGGCGCACGCACGGCGGGGTCGCACGCGCCGGTCTCGCGCCGTGGCGGCAAGAAGCTCCTCGGATGGCTGGCCAACTATCTCGCACGGACGCGTATCCCCGACCTCAACTGCGGACTGCGCGCCATCCGGCGCGACGTGCTGCTCGATTACCTGCATCTGCTGCCCAATGGATTTTCCGCGTCCACGACCACGACCCTGGTGTTGCTCAAGGAAGGTCACGACGTGGTGTTCGTGCCCATCACGGTGAAGAAACGTATCGGCAAGAGCACGGTGCGACCGCTCAAGGACGGCATGGACACCGTTCTGTTGATCGTACGTCTGACCACGTTGCTCGATCCTTTCCGCGTCTTCGGTCCGGTGAGTGTCGTCTTCTTTCTCTTCGGTGTGGTGTGGGGCATGTACTACATCCGGCTGGGTCGCGGCCTTTCGGTGGCGTCACTGTTCATGCTGGTGTCATCGGTGATCTTCTTCTTCTTCGGCCTGCTGGCCGACCAGGTCGCGTCGTTGCGTCGCGAGCGGCGTTACTCGGAGCGACGTTGAGCCGTGTGCGGTATCTGCGGAATCTTCCACTACCGTGGGAATACGACCGCGGATGGGGCGGTGCTGCGGCGCATGACGGATGTCATCACGCATCGCGGTCCCGACGACACGGGCATGCACGTCGACGGCCCGGTCGGCATCGGCATGCGCCGCCTGAGTGTGATTGACCTCAGCACCGGCCACCAGCCCATCTACAGCGAAGACCGCTCCCTCGTCATCGTCTGCAACGGCGAGATCTACAACTACCGCAACCTGCGCGCCGCGCTGAAGGGCCGCCGCTTCACCACCAGCGGCGATATCGAGCCCCTGCTGCATCTCTACCACGACCACGGCGACGCCATGCCCGAGAAACTGCGCGGGATGTTCGCCATCGCGCTGTGGGACGCGTCGCGCCGGCGCCTGCTTCTGGCCCGCGACCGTCTGGGCCAAAAACCGCTCTACTACGCCGACACCGGCGACACCATCGTCTTCGGAAGCGAGATCAAGGCCATCCTGCAGCACCCGCTCATCCGGCGCGAAGTGGATCCCGACACGCTGCATCACTACCTCTCACTCAATTACGTGCCCGCGCCGCTGACCATGCTGCGCGGCATCCGGCAACTGGGCCCGGGTGAGATGCTGACGTGCGATGCCGGCGGTGCGCGCGTGCGCGCCTACTGGGACCTGCATTTCCAGGCGGAGAACGGCGTCAGCGAGGACGAATGGGCCCGCCGCGTGCGCGACAAACTGGATGAAGCCACGCGCGTCCGCCTGGTGAGCGACGTCCCCTTCGGCGCGTTTCTGAGCGGCGGGGTCGATTCCAGCGCGGTGGTGGCCTGTATGGCGGGAGCGATGAACGAGCCCGTCAAGACTTTCGCCATCGACTTTGAGGAGAAGTCATTCAGCGAGGCCGCCCATGCGGCCCGGGTGGCCGCCCTCTACCACACCGACCACCGCGTCAACACCGCGACCATCGACGTCGTCGATATGCTGGATGCCCTGGTCTGGTACGCCGACGACCCGCTCGCCGACTCCTCCATGATTCCCGTCTACCTGGTGTCGCGTTTTGCGCGCGAACACGTGACCATGGTGCTGACCGGCGACGGGGGCGACGAAGCCTTTGCGGGTTATCCGACCTACAATGCGTGGTTCGTGCGCGAGATGTACCGGCGTGTGCCGGCGTGGGTGCGGCACGGGATCGTGCGCCGCGTGGTCAACGCGCTGCCGGTCTCCACCGACAAGGTGAGTTTCGACTTCAAGGCGCGCCGCTTCGTCAGCGGTGCCGAACTCGACGGCGAAGACGCCCACTTCTGGTGGCGGGCCATCCTCTCCGAGGCCGCCAAACGGGATCTGTACACGAGCGCGTTTCGCGAGCGCGTGTCCTCCACGCCCACCAGCGAGCTGTACCGCGAACACTTCCGTCGCTCCGGCAGCGACGATCCCCTGAGCCGCATGCTCTACGCCGATACGCGCTTCTATCTTCCCGCCGACATGCTCACCAAGGTCGATCGCATGTCGATGGCGAACGCGCTCGAGGCACGCAGCCCGTTTCTCGACCACGAATTGATGGAACTGGCCGCACGTATTCCCTCAGCGGTGAAGTTCCGTGATCGCCGCAAGAAATACATCCTCAAGAAGGCCCTGGAACCGCTGCTGCCGCGCGACATCCTCGAACGGCGCAAGGCGGGGTTCAATGTGCCGGTGGGCGCATGGCTGCACGGCGCGCTGTGCCAGCGGGCGCGCGCGGTGCTGGCTCCGGACCGTCTGTCGGCGTCGGGATTCTTCCGGCCCGAAGCCGTGCGAACGCTGCTCGACGAACACCACGAGCGCCGCGTCGACCACAGCTTTGCCATCTGGGGACTGCTCTGCTTCCAGCTGTGGTACGAACGCTTCGTGGCGGCTGACACGGTGACGCCGCCGCGCGAGGTTGCGGAGCGCTGGAACCTGCATTACCCCGCGGCGGGCACGGCATGAAGAAGAAGCTGCTTATCGGCGTGTTCTCCAGCGCGCTGTTCCTGTGGCTGGCCGCGCGTGGCATCGACTGGTCACAGTTCGGACACGCGCTGAGCCAGACGCGCTGGGTCTATCTGATCCCCGCCATCGTCTTCACCATGCTCGGCCATTTCAGCCGCTCCATTCGCTGGAAGTTCATGATGGCACCGGTCAAGAACTGCTCCATCGGGCCACTGTGGTCGGCCACCGCCATCGCCTTCATGGTGAACAATCTCCTGCCGGCTCGCCTGGGTGAGCTGGTGCGCGCGTTCGTCATCGGGCGCTCGCAGAACGTCAGCCGTTCGGCCTCGTTTGCAACCATCGTGTACGAGCGCGTGGTTGACGTCTTCGTGCTGATCCTGTTGCTGTGGTTCTGCATGGTGCGTATTTCCGGTCCGGAATGGCTCGCGCGCAGCGCCGAGGCCCTGGTCGCATTCAACGTGGGTCTGTTTCTTTTGCTGTTTGCCA
>DASRYI010000064.1:0-4608 GCA_035687255.1 Candidatus Krumholzibacteriia bacterium
TAGGTGGATGTGAAATTCACCCCGACGTCGTGGTCGACATCACATCCACCTACGACACCAAGCTGGAGTCAGTGCGTGCGCACGCCACGCAGGTGGGCGGCGGCCCGGGACAGCTGGCCACCCGCCTCAACGACGGAACGCTGTTCGGGGCGATCGAGGGGCGGGCGCTGGTGGCGGGGCGCCGTGTGGGCGTGCGCTACGGGGAAGCCTTCCAGTTGCTCGCACCGGTTCGTCTCACCGGCTTTGATGCGATCGCGCCCGAGCGCGAGCCATGACGCGATTGCGCATCGGCATGGTGTGCTATCCCACGCTCGGCGGCAGCGGTGTGGTGGCGACGGAACTGGGAAAATCCCTGGCGCGGCTGGGGAGCGAGGTTCACTTCATCACCACCAGTCATCCCGCGCGCCTTTCCGCATACGACGAACACGTCTACTTCCACAAGGTCGTCAGCGAAGAATATCCGCTCTTCCAGAACTACACGCCCTACTCGCTGAGCCTGTCCGTCAAGATCCGGGAAGTGGCCGAGCAGTATTCGCTCGATCTGGTGCATGTGCACTACGCCATCCCGCACGCGGCCTCCGCGTTTCTGGCGCGCGAGATGTTGAAACCCCGCCGCCTTCCCACCATGACGACGCTGCACGGCACCGACATCACGCTGGTGGGGATGATGCCGTCCTATTATGAGATCACGCGCTTCTCCATCGAGAAGAGCGACGCGGTGACGGCCGTGTCCGAGTTTCTGCGGCTGGAGACCATCAAGGAGTTCCGGATCGAACATCCCATCGAGGTGATCCACAACTTCGTGGACACGCAGATGTTCCGTCCGAACCCGGCGCCCGCGGCGCGCCGGCGTCTGGCTCCGGCCGGCGAGAAGATCCTGATGCATGTTTCCAACTTCCGTAAAGTCAAGAACCTGCCGGTTCTCCTTCAGGTGTTCTACGAAGTGCAGAGGCTCATGCCGTGCCGCCTGGTCCTGGTGGGCGACGGTCCCGAGCGCGAGTCGACGGAGCGGCACGCGGAGGCGCTGGGCGTTGCCGGAAGCGTCGTGTTCCTGGGGGACCAGGAGTACATCGCCGACCTCCTGCCGGCCGCGGACGTGTTCGTCCTGCCGAGCCAGCACGAGAGCTTCGGTCTCGCGGCCCTGGAAGCGATGAGCTGCGGCGTGCCCGTGGTGGGATCGCGCATCGGCGGACTGCCCGAGGTGATCGAGCACGAGAAGACCGGGTTTCTGTGCGATCCCAACGATGTGGAGTGCATGAAGGCCATCGTACTCGGTCTGCTCAAGAACGACGCGCTGCGCCGCGAGATCGGCGCCGCGGCGCGCGAGCGCGCGGAACGTCTGTTCAACCGCGACCGGATTGTGGCGCAGTACATGAGCGGATACGAGCGGTTGCTGGGGGGATAGCGTGGGACCGCAGGAGTTCTGGAGTGTTGTGGAACGGATTCGCGCCGAGGACGGACGCTACGCCCGCGACGCCTACGCCTTCGTCATGGACGGTCTCGATTATACGGTACGCGCACGGGCCGAGAGACGGCACGTGTCCGCGCGGGAACTGCTGGTGGGGCTGTGCCGGTTTGCGCGCGATGAGTACGGCATGCTGGGTTTCGATGTGCTGTCTTCGTGGGGAATCTCATCCGCGTCGGATGTGGGCGACATCGTGTTCCAGCTCGTCGACGCCGGCATTCTGTCGCGGCGGGATGAGGATGCGCGCTCCGACTTCGACATCCCGTTCGATCTGAAACACGCGCTCGAAGATTCCTATTTCGCCTCCGGCGATACGCCGGGACCCGCCTAGAACGGGGGCCAGGCAAAATCGCGTCCGCCCAGAACGTGCAGGTGGATGTGAAACACCGACTGGCCCGCGCCCGCCTGCACGTTCATCACCACCCGATATCCCTTTGCAAGACCTGACATCGACGCCACCTCGCGCGCCGCGCGCAGCATGCGCCCGAGCAACACCTCGTCGTCCGCACGCGTGTCGTCGAGCGTGGCCACGTGCCGCCGTGGGATCACCAGGACGTGCACGGGCGCTGCCGGGTTCAGGTCGTGAAATGCGATGATGTCGTCGTTTTCCACTACTCGCCTGGCGGGAATCTTTCCATCCACAATGCGACAGAAAATGCAATCGGTCATGGCCGCTTCTGCTCCTTCCATTGTCCGCCGCTGAGCGGGCGTTTCGACCGGGTGTGGCCGGCGGGAGCAGTATACGCAAGCGATGTCACGGCTTGCCACCCCGGGTCGCCACCGGGGGGAGGGATGAAGGCGCGCGCGGGACGCCGGGGACGGTTGAGGAAGGCCTTGGTACGTTTTTTGCCCTTTCCGCCGCGCAAGGAATTCACCGGATCGAGCTAGAACCGCCCGTGCCCGGGACGGAGCGAGGAGGATTCATGGGCGCCGCGACCGAAGTCATAGGGCTGATTCGCAGCCGGCAGAACGTCGAAGAGTTTCAGCGGCTCAACTGGAAGGGCAGCTTCGAGGACTACCTCGAGCTCGTCATGCGCAACCCGGGTGTAACCCGCAGCGCCTACCAGCGCATCTACGACATGATCATGTCGCACGGTGTCGAAGAATACACCGAATACAAGAACAAGATTGTTCGCTATCGTTTTTTTGATGACACCGCCAATTCCGGAGCGGATGCCATCTACGGATGCGAACAGCCGCTCATGAAGATGGTGAACATCTTCAAGTCGGCTGCGCAGGGGTACGGGACCGAAAAGCGCATCCTGCTGCTGCACGGCCCGGTGGGGAGTGCCAAGAGCACGCTGGTCCGCCTGCTCAAGAAGGGCGTGGAGAACTACTCGCGCACGCCGGAAGGCGCGCTGTACACCTTCGGGTGGCGCGAAGACGGTCCCGACGGGCCGCGCATCGTGGAATGCCCGATGCACGAGGAGCCGCTGCACCTGGTGCCCGAAGCGCTGCGCGAAGAGGTGCTGACGAGCCTCGACGAGCAGTCGGGCGGGAAGGATCTGGCCATCCAGATTCGCGGCGAGCTGTGCCCGGCCTGCCGCTACCATTTCAACGACCTGATGCGCAAATACGAGGGTGACTGGACGCGTGTCATCCGGCACGTCGAGGTGCGCCGTCTGGTGCTGTGCGAAAAGGACCGCATCGGCATCGGTACCTTCCAGCCCAAGGACGAGAAGAATCAGGATTCCACCGAGCTCACGGGCGACATCAACTATCGCAAGATCGCGGAGTTCGGCTCCGATTCCGACCCGCGCGCCTTCAACTTCGACGGCGAGTTCAACATTGCCAACCGCGGCATCATCGAATTCATCGAGGTGCTGAAGCTCGACGTGGCCTTCCTCTACGACCTGCTGGGCGCATCGCAGGAACACAAGATCAAGCCCAAGAAGTTTTCGCAGACGGATATCGACGAGGTCATCATCGGGCACACCAACGAGCCCGAATACCGCAAGCTGCAGAGCAACGAGTTCATGGAAGCGCTGCGCGACCGCACGGTGAAGATCGACGTGCCCTACATCACGCGTCTGAAGGACGAGGTGCGTATCTACGAGCGTGACTTCAACGCCGACACCATCCGCAAGACGCACATCGCCCCGCATACGCTGGAGATGGCGGCCATGTGGGCGGTGCTGACGCGCCTCGAGGAACCCAAGAAGGCCTCGATCAACCTGGTGCAGAAGCTGCGCCTGTATAATGGCCAGTCGCTGCCCGGATTCACCGAGGAGAACGTGAAGGAACTGCGCCGGGAGACGGTGCGTGAGGGCCTGGACGGCATCTCACCGCGCTACATCCAGGACAAGATTTCCAACGCGCTGGTCAGCGACGAGGCCGACCGCTGCGTGAACCCCTTCATGGTGCTGAACGAGCTGGAGTCGGGTCTGCAGCACCATTCGCTGATCAACTCGGAAGAGCTGCGCAAGCGCTACCGCGAGCTCCTCGCGCAGGTAAAAGAGGAGTACGAGGACATCGTCAAGAACGAGGTGCAGCGCGCAATCTCCGCGGACGAGGACGGCATCACCAAGCTGTGCGCCAACTATGTGGACAACATCAAGGCGTACACCCAGAAGGAACGCGTCAAGAACAAGTACACCGGCCAGGACGAGGAACCGGACGAGCGACTGATGCGGTCGATCGAAGAGAAGATCGGCATTCCCGAGAACCGCAAGGACGACTTCCGGCGCGAGATCATGAACTATATCGGCGCGCTCTCGCTGGACGGCAAGCACTTCGATTACAAGACCAACGCCCGGCTGCAGAAGGCCCTGGAACTGAAACTGTTCGAGGACCAGAAGGATTCCATCAAGCTGACCAACCTGGTGTCGAGCGTGGTCGACAAGGACACGCAGGCGAAGATCGACATCGTGAAGCAGCGCCTGATCCGCAACCACGGGTACTGTGACATCTGCGCCACCGACGTGCTGAACTTTGTGGCCAGTATCTTCGCGCGCGGCGACGTCAAACGCTCCAGCTAGGAGGCGCCATGGTCCAGCGGATAGACCGCGACCTCAACCGGTTCCGGCAGGTGGTGCGCGGGATCGTCAGAAAAGAGCTGCGGCGGTACATGACGACGGGAGAACTCGTCGGCCGCCAGGGGAAAGACCTGGTGTCGATCCCCATCCGCCAGATCGAGATTCCCA
>DASRYI010000065.1:0-3677 GCA_035687255.1 Candidatus Krumholzibacteriia bacterium
ACGGCCTCGGACTTGGGCCCGCCGATGATGATCGCGTCCAGGCCCGGGTTGGAGCGGCGGGCACGCCGGATCAGGGAGAGATAGGCCGGTTCAGCGGCCTCGTCGATGATGACCGCGCCCGTGGCCGGAGTGAGCGCGTCGGTCAGTCCGGCCGCGGTGGGAACGAACTCGACACGCACGCCGGAGGCAGAAAAAGCCGGTCCTCCCACGGACTGGCGTATTGTCGCGTCCGTGGAGAGGACCAGCACATGAACCTGCAGTGAATCAATCATTTCACTGCAAGGAATCTAACGACGTTCTGTCAGTGTGTCAACGCGGTTCGGCCGGCGTCGCTTCCACCCGGGGAGCTTCGCGGTATTCCCGCAGCTTGTTGCGCAGCGTGCGCACGCTGATTTCCAGTGACGCCGCCGCATGCGTGCGGTTCTGGTTCAACCGGTCGAGGCGCGCCTCGATCATCAGGCGCTCCATCTCGCGCACCGATCCCTGCGTGAATGCGCGGGCCACGCCCGGATGGGCAATGCCATCCTCGCGTTCGCGACCGAGCCGGGCCACCTCGCGGCGCAGGCGCGATACTTCCGCCGCACGAGCGACCACGTGGGCCAGCGTGTGGGTCGCGTCCGCAACTTCCCACGCCAGACGGCGAATCTCATCGTTGGCGGCATTGGCCACGACGATCACCGGGATCGTCGGGTACCGGCGTGCGAGGCTCGAAAGCACCGATTCCGTGGTGGCGTCGGAAACGCGCCCCACCGCGATCACGTCCCACGCGCGGCGGGACAGGGACACGAGTCCTTCCTCCGCCGTGTTCGCGCGGCCGATCTCGACGTCGGCGCCGTTCCAGACCAGGTCATTACCGATCATGAGTAGACTGGTTACCATGACAGTTCTCCTTCTTCGAAAATGATCGTGTGAATCGTGCTTCCTGAAGAGCTCGTGCGCACGCCGTTCACCATGCCGAGTGTGGGTGCGCACGCCGCCACGTAGGCAAGTCCCAGCCCCGCGTGGCCCGTTTTGTCGGTGACAAATGGTTTCCAGATGGAATCGATATCGCTGCGCGCGTCCATCCCCGCCCCCGCGTCGGTGATGCGCACATGCACGGCCGCTTCGCTCTCGAGGCGAATGCGGTCCGCGCGCACGCGCACAATCCCACCGCGCGGTGTGCTTTCCACGGCGTTGCGCATGATGTGAAACAGGTTGCGACCGACCCATTCCGCGCGCTGGCGGAAGCGTTCACCGCTGCGGTCGACAATCTCGATGGTGCACGCGCCCAGCGCGCCGCAGCGCGCGGCCACGCGTTGCAGCACGTCCCCCCAGGACATGTCCACCACGCGCTCGGTGTCGCACATGCGCAGCGTGCGCATGCGGGCCGCGAACTCATCCAGATCGGATGCCGCGCGCCCGATCTTTCCCGCCCAGGCGACGGCGTTGGATTCCGACTCGTAGGCGTCTTCGATCAGCGACGAATAGGCGCGCACCGCGCCCGAGGAATGGCGTGCGGCGCGCACGGCCTGCGCAAACAGCACGTCCAGGGAACGAATCAGCGCGACGTCGCGCGCATCGGCAACCGGCGCGGGTCGCGCCTCGAGTCCGATGAGCAACTCCCGCCCGGCATCGCGGGCGCGGGTCCGGCGCGCATCGCGCGCAGCGAAGGCCTCGGTCGAATTGGGGGGTGTGGGCGTCATGCCCCGGCCCAAGGCAAGGCGTGTGCCTCACCACCTCCCGGGTGTGGCCGTGGGCATATCTAGCGGACTGTCAATACGTTGGAAGAACGGGAGGAAAGCGCGCGGGGATCACACCGGGTCCCCGGTGGCCGTTTTCTGCCGGCCTCCGGGAACCCGGCTGGGAAACATCTGACCATCACGGCCCGGGGGCAGGTTCCTCCGCACCGTGAAAGGTTTTCAGCTTTTCGCGCAGCGTCTGACGCGAGATACCCAGGATGGCGGCGGCTCGCGATTTGTTGCCGTTGGTCTGTTCGAGCGTGCGCTCGATCTGAATCCGCTCGACGTCGCGCAGTGTCATGGGAAAAAACGGACTGGTGACGCTGGCGGACGTGGCCCGCGCGACCGGCGTATCCAGCGGCGCGCCCCCGCGGATCTCCGACGGCAGATGCGCCACCAGAAGCTGGTCCTGCGCATCCAGCAACATCGCGCGTTCGATGACGTTCTTCAGCTCGCGCACGTTGCCGGGCCAGTCATAACGCGCCAGCAGATCGATGACGTCGGCGCCCGGCATCGACACCTGCTTGCCCAGTTCGCGATTGAACCGCTCGATGAAATGCGAAACCAGCAGTGGAATATCCTCGCGCCGTTCGCGCAGCGGTGGAATCTGCAACGGGATCACCTTGAGACGATAGTACAGGTCCTCGCGGAACTGCCGGTCCTTGATGGCCTGCGACAGGTCGCGGTTGGTTGCCGACACGATGCGGGTGTTCACCGTCAGATCCTTGACCCCGCCGACGCGCCGGAACGTCTTGTTTTCCAGTACACGCAGCAGCCGCGATTGCAGCGTAATCCCCATTTCGCCGATTTCATCCAGGAACAACGTGCCGCCCTCGGCCAGTTCCACCAGACCGGCCTTGCGCGTCTTGGCGTCGGTGAATGCGCCCTTCTCGTAGCCGAACAGTTCGCTTTCCAGCAGCGTCTCGGGCACCGACGCGCAGTTGATCTCCATGAAGGGCCGTGGTTCGTCGTGGCTGTTGGCATGGATGGCGCGCGCCACCAGTTCCTTGCCGGTTCCACTCTCGCCCGTAATCAGAATCGTGGTCGCCTTGCTCTGTCCGATCTTGCGGATCTTTTCGAAGATCTCCTGCATCGCCGGGCTTCTTCCCACGAAGTGCTTCAGCACCGTGCCGCCGGTCGAGCCCGAGCGCAGATACGCGATCTCGGTCTTGAGGCGCTCGGTTTCCATGGCGTTGGCGATGGTCACGCGCAGCTTTTCCACCGAATACGGTTTGGGAACGAAATCGTACGCGCCCAGCTTCATGGCCTCGACTGCGGTCTCGACTTCGGCGTACGCGGTCATGATGACCACGGGCACCGCGTTGTCTTCCGCGCGCACCGCCCTGAGCACGTCCAGCCCGGAACCGTCGGGGAGTTTCATATCAAGGAGCACCAGGTCCGGGCACGTTTCCCGGAAGCGCGCAATGCCCTGCGCGGCGGTATCGGCATCGACGGTTTCGTAACCGCTCGCCACCAGCGCTTCCGCCAGCGACCATCGGATGGTCTTTTCGTCGTCGATGATGAGAATCGTCTTCGCCATGCGTACTCCTTCGTGTTCGGGCCTATTTACTCCCGCTCAGCGGGGCGACGGCCGCCACGCGGTGTGCGGGAACCTTGATCGTGAAGCGCGTCCCGCGCTCCAGAAAATCGCACGTCAGTGAACCGTGGTGGTCTTCGACGATCTGGCGCGAGATGGCCAGTCCCAGCCCCGTGCCCTGCGAACGCGTGGTCACGAAGGGATCGAAGAGCGTGTCGCGGATCTCGGGCGGAACCCCCGGGCCCGTATCCTCCACGGTGATGGTCACCCATTCACGCGCCCCGGCGTGTTCGCCGTGCGCCGCGATCGCGACCGTGTCCCCGGCGCCGCACGCCTGCACCGCATTGAGCGCCAGGTTGAGCAGCACCTGCGAGAGCTGCGCCGCGTCGGCCAGGCACGCCATGTGGGCGTCCGCCAGTTCC